>NZ_JACSWC010000142.1 GCF_016888165.1 Halomicronema sp. CCY15110
CCATCGCCTCCTTGACCGGCTATGACTTTATCCTTGAGGCTCTATTCTATGCAGCTTTATAGAGAATTGGTATAAGTTGACCGCAGAAGACGTTCAGCAACTCATCGAGCAAAGTGAACAATTTATTCAGCTGGCAGAAAGTATCTTGCTATGAGACAGGATTCTGAACTTTGCTCTCATTGGCTTCTCAGAACCGTGATCGCTTTGCGGGGGTGCTGTTTTTGGGGGGTAATCGCGACGCTGAGGCCACTACATCACTATCAACAGGTGACTGGGTGTTGGCTGCTTGGAATCGAGAACGCTTTGCGGAGGTCTGTTTTGGGGGGTGAGATCGCGATCGCTTGCCCAATTAGATAATTTCCGCTGCTAAAAGTTGGCTTTCAATGCGCTCATACTCATCTTCCAACAGCCAATCCTTTGCCGCTTCATAGTTTGAGTGAGTCACCACCAACTGGTAATCAGCATCCGGTTTAAAGATCCGACAAGAGCCATCGCGATCGCCCATCAGCATCAACACTCTGGGCGGAAACAGCGCCGGGTCAACCCAAAGCTCTAGAAACCGCCAGGTTTTAGCTCGTTCTGCGAGGGCCTGTTCTTGGGATAGCATGATACTCTCCACTAGCTTTTACAATTTTAATCTCGCCGTAGTAGAGCGGGGTGCGGCTGCCGTCCGCCTTGATGATGTAACCGATCGCTTCTGAGAAATAGAGGCCGTATCTTTCGTAATCATCCGTTTCATCTACCTCTCCCGTTCTTTCCCCTTGTTCGATAATGGCTTGCGCCACTCTTGCCAACGTTTCGCGGTCATTAAATACATGCGCTCTACCTTCCTTTCGTAAAAGGCGTCGGACTTGCGCGGTTCCTGGTAAGTGACGATCAATCAGACTCGGTCGGAGATCTGGCGTGATTACACGACGAATTCCGCTCATGAACTAAACCGATACACCGGGTGATTTAGTCGATAGTACCGTTTCTGGGAAGGACAGCGATCGCTTTGCGGATGCAGTGTTTTAGGGGGGAGATCGCGATCGCTGAGACCGCATAAAATGGGGGTATTCTAGCTGCTTCAATGCAAGAGTATCTCATGGCTAAACTCACCCTAGATATCCCCGACGATTTGATGGCTCATCTCGAAGATGCGGGTGAACGCTTGCCAGAACTCCTCCAAATCGCCCTTCAGCTTTGGCAATCTTCCCAGCAGGGGCAAGATGTGGTGGTTATGGCCGCCGGGCAGGAAATCCTTCATCTCCCCAGTCAACCCGCCGCAGGCCAACCCTTACCGAGTCGGGCCGAGCTCAGGTCGCACCAAAAGCTGTCTAAAACCTCAACGCTAGAAACCCTCAAACAACTGCGTGAAGAGGCCCGCTATTGATTTACGTTGATACCAGCTTCCTCGCACCGCTTTATATCAAAGAAGCCACCAGCACCCAAGTTGAGGCAACCCTGCGATCGCAGCCCCCTAGACAGATCAGCATCAGCGACTGGACTCAGGTAGAATTTGCCAGCTTAGTGTCTCGTCGAGTTCGCATGAGGGAGCTTGAGTCTGAGCAAGTCACCCGCATTTTTCGCACTTTTGAAGCCGATTGCGCGGACACTTACACCGTGTTGCCGGTCAGTTCTTCCGACTTTCAACTGGCAACCGCCTTACTGTGGCGAGACCAGACAACGCTACGAGCTGGCGATGCGCTACATTTAGCGATCGCTCGAAATCGCCAAGTCCCAGAGTTTCTCACACTCGATAAAGCTCTGACCAGTACCGCTCAAGCCTTCGGCTTGGCCGTCAGCAATGGTGGCACTGATTTGTGAGCGATCGCGAAGCTGAGTCCCCGGCATCACTGTCAACAGGTGACTGGGCGTTGGCTGATCAGGACAGCGATCGCTTTGCGGGTGTGCTGTTTTGGAGGGGCGATCGCAGCTTGGTGAGAGGGGCGATCGGCGTTTTCGTGTCGGTGCGATAGGATTTATAGAAATATCCCGTACCAACATGAGTACTGCTGACACGCTGTATGAACTCGTCAAAACTTTGCCCGAAGAGCACGCCAACCTTGTGCTGATGTTTGCCGAGTTTCTACGGCAGCGATTTCAGTCCGATGCGGGCGAGCCGCCAGCCCCCCTCACTCAGTATTTCGGTACGCTCAAAAACTCCCCCAACTTCAACGAAGACCCTGTCGAAATCGAGAGAGCGATGAGACGTGAGTGGCACTAAGTTGCTGTTGGATACCAACTTCGTGATCGGCTTGTTAAAAGCCAATGAGACCGTTCAGCAGGTTTTACGAGATCGTCCAATCTCTATCCAAGACTGCTCCTACAGCTTCATTACCCGAATTGAACTATTGGGGTTTCCCGCTATCACGGCAGCTGAAATCGAAAGCATTGCAAAGCTGCTCAGCGCTATGAATTACGTGCCCATGAGCCCAGCTATCGAAGATGCCACCATTCAGATTCGTCGGCAATATGGTCTCAAAACGCCCGACGCGATTATTGCCGCTACAGCGAGCGTCCACCATTTAGAGCTACTCACTTTAGACCAACAACTTGCCAACCGGATGGCCGAAATTTCGTCGAAGTAATTTACAAGCACAGCATCGCCGTTCGGACAAAACAATCCCTGCATCAATGTCAGCAGGTGACTGGGTGTTGGCTTGTCGGAATCGCGATCGCTTTGCGGGTGTCGTGTTCTGGAATGGACGATCTCGTAGCCACCGCTAAACTGATTTTGTCGGTTGTCGCTTAATCGGAAGTTTCACCAGCTTATGCCTGTGAGCAGCTTGCTTTTTTCGTAAATCTTCAAATATCGCGTTCAAATCATAATTGAATGACTCAGCGTATTCTTCTCGATATCGATGAATTTCGCTGACAATTTCGTCTTTAAACATCACTCATTCCTCTGTAGGCTCGTACCCCATCAATTCGTAGGGAGTGCAGATAATCGGGAGTTCATAGCCCAACTGCCCACTAATTTGAGCTAGTTTCTTTTGAATTTGGGCATTTGCCATATGTTTGCAATTCCATGTTAGCAAGTAGTCCAAACCGTAAACCGTAGCCAACGCCATGTGTAGCGCATCATTCGCCGCCTTTGCAGGCAGACTACTCTCTGCCAGAAAGACTTGGGCAAGGGCGATCGCGGGTTCGGTTAGCTCCAGAAAGGCGATCGGCTCAAGCAAAGAAAGTCGCTGGGCAGCGATCTCGCCATCCCCTTGAGCGGCTTCATCCTGCACAAGTTCAGAAGCGTAAAGCGTAAATTCGTATCGAGAAGTCTCCCACCAATCTTGAGTAAGCTTAGTGTTTGCAGCCAAAATGAGATTATTCGTGGGACGAGCAGTGAGATAACCCAAAATGCTCGTTTCAATATAAACAGTTTCGCTCATGCAATTCAGCAAAAATGGTCAAAGAAAATGTAGGCGATAAACGGCAGTCTGTACCAATGGATACTAAGCCCTCCTCTGAACAGCAAGCACCCAAGCAGCCTTTACCGAGTCGAGCTGAACTACTATCGCGAAGCTGAGCTCCCTGCATCAATGTCAACAGGTGACTGAGCGTTGGCTGCTTGGAAACGCGATCGCCAACTTCAAAGTGGAATTGCCTCGATTCCGCACCCGCTTTAGTCAGCTGGATCGCCAGTGCTCACGAATTTTTGCTCCCCATTGGTGAGCATTTTGCAACATGCTGTCTTGCTGGGATCTCCATGACGGAGGAAAGAGATATCCAACATTCATGGAGCTAGTTTAGCGGCCCAGGGCAAGGCTTATCGTCGTGACCAGCTGACGTTTGGCCCGCTCAGTTTGTCCGCAGCAAGCACATGGGGGAACATCGCCATGTAATATAGATCGGTTGTTTTCTGCTTGATGTTTTGATAGAACGTTACACCCTGCCCGAAATGGGCGAACTCTGGAATGACCTGGCCAAATACAAAACTTGGTTACAGGTTGAGATTGCGGTTTGCGAAGCCCAAGCAGAGCTCGGCTACATTCCCCCAGCGGCGGTGGACGAGATCAAGGCCAAAGCGGATTTTGACCCCGATCGCATTTTAGAAATTGAAGCGGAAGTGCGGCACGATGTGATCGCGTTTCTGACTAGCGTCAACGAGTATGTGGGCGATGCGGGGCGTTATATTCACCTCGGCATGACCAGCTCTGACATGCTGGATACGGCCTTGTCGCTGCAAATGGTGGCCAGCCTCCAGGTGATCAAAACCCACGTGGAAAATTTGATTCAGGCGATTCGCTATCGTGCCCAAGAGCATCGCGATACGGTGATGATTGGCCGTTCCCACGGCATTCATGCGGAACCGATTACCTTTGGATTCAAACTAGCGGGTTGGCTAGCAGAAATGATGCGCCACCGCGATCGCCTCACCCATCTGGAAGACAAAATTGCCGTAGGCAAAATTTCCGGCGCGGTCGGCACCTATGCCAATGTCGATCCGCGCATTGAGTCCCTCACCTGCCAAAAACTGGGGCTCCGTCCCGATACGGCTTCTACTCAGGTCATTTCGCGGGACATTCATGCGGAATTCATGAATGCCCTGGCGCTATTGGCCGCTTCCATAGAGCGATTTGCGGTGGAGATTCGTAACCTCCAGCGCACCGACGTGTTGGAAGTGGAGGAATTTTTCTCTAAGGGGCAGAAGGGCTCGTCGGCGATGCCTCATAAGCGTAATCCCATCCGTTCCGAGCGGTTGACGGGGTGTGCCCGCATCATTCGGGGCAATGCGATGGCCGCGCTGGAAAATGTGGCGCTATGGCATGAACGGGATATTTCCCACAGTTCAGTCGAGCGGGTGATCTTGCCAGACTCCTGCATTTTGATCCACTTCATGCTGGTGGAGACGACAAACTTGGTGAAGAAGCTGCTGGTCTACCCCGAAAACATGCAGCGCAATATGAATGTGTACGGCGGCGTTGTGTTTAGTCAGCGGGTGTTGCTGTCGCTGGTGGACAAAGGGCTGAAGCGGGAAGAGGCATACGAAATTGTGCAGTCTTTGGCCCATCAAGCATGGAATACGGCAGGGGGCGATTTTCGGGCGCTGGTGAGCGGCAACGATCGCGTGCAAGCGCATCTGTCGGCGACGGAAATTGACGCCTGTTTTGACCCCAATCATCACCTACGCAATTTAGATGACGTGTACCAACGGCTAGGGATTTAAGCGTGATTACTTAACTAAACCAAGTCCAATTTGAAAACTGGAGTTTTGCGTGTGTGGAAAAAACCTCCTCTAACCTCTCCTTGAGAAGGAAAGGTGCCGCAGGCGGTGAGGTTCGAGCAGATGTTGCGACTCCACTTCTGAATCTGGATGAGGTTTAGATACTGTCTACTTCAGCCTCATCGGCAAACTTTCGGAGGGCGGCTTCGGCATAGAGCTGAACTTTGGGATCAGCACTTGCCTGCAGGCTAGTCAATAGCGGTACGGCGGGTTGGTATTGCAAAGTTCCCAAGGCCAAGGCGATCGCGGCGATCAGTTGGCAGTCAGCGGTCGGCTGCGATAGATAGCTGTTGAGCCAATCGCAGAGGGCTTCTCCGGCCCGTTGTTGCAATGGCGGAGTTTGTAACCGCGTCAGGGTTTCTACTATCTGGATTTGCAAGGGGACAGAGCGTTGGCGCAACGCCGCTATTAAGGCCCGCAGCGCTGCCGCCCGCTCAATCCACCCCAGGGCGCTGATCACGCTAGATTGCAGACTGTCTGGGGTGTGGGGCGAGGACAATACCCGCGCTAATGCCGTCACCGCCGTCTCAGTGCCCAGCTTGCCCAGGGCGATCGCAGTGGCCTGGTTGATTTCCGGGCGCACATCCCACAACCCTGGTAACAGCGTATCGACGAGGTTCACTTGCGCCAGCAAATGGCGGCGGACACCCAGGGCGGCGATCGCCTCTCGCCGCACGATCATGCTGGGGTCTTGCACCGCTGAGAGCAATAACTTGTCCACTTCTGTATGGTGAAAGTTGCCCAATGCCGCGATCGCCTCCGCCCGCACCGCTGGGTCAGCATCTTCAACCGCTGCCAAGAGGGGCACAAACACTGCCGAATGCTGGATTCTGGCCAATACTTGGACGCCAATCAACCGATATTCTGGCGGCTCTAACAGTTCGATCAGCGCTTTAATCCCCGCTTCCCCAAAGTGACTTAAACCCTCGGCGACCATCATCAACAGATCCGCGTCAGGTCGCCGTTGCAGCATATCAATCAGGGCTTGCAAGGCATCGGGATGATCAAACTGCCCGAGCGTACGCGCGGCAAACCAGCGGACTTCCCAGTCATAGGCTTCATCTTGTAAGAGGGGAACCAGATAAGCGATCGCCCCAGGCCCCAGCTCGACGAGTCGTTTACTCGTTTCCCATTTCTCTCGGAAGTCACCTTCCAAAAACTGCTCTAATACTGTTTCGAATTGCTCGGCAAGCACATCTGAGCACATAGCGGCGGCAGGAATTTCAACAACCATAATAGATTTTTTGATCGCAGGTAAACCTCGGCCCCGCCGACTACCAAAGTCATCTAGTCATAAGACATCTGGGGCAAAAAGTTCGGTATAAACATCTGTAGTCGATGGAATTCGTTTTTCGCATCAATTTAAAGCAGATTTAGCATGATCTGAAGCCCCTCAATGCAAAACGAAAATCGCTCCAACTGAGGGGGCGATCGCCGAACGATATCCTCACAATTGTGATCACCCGGATAAACGAAATCAACCCAATCAAGCGGGCAGGAGAGCTAATGCATTTTGTGCATTGGGTTCATGCAGTACCCGTAATGGGGGGTAAAAATGGTAGCAGCAGTTACAAAAAATGATTTTTGTCTCCCCTAAGTTAGCTGCAAGCGCCTGTGATAATGCTTGCAGTTGAGAAAGTTTAATGGTTTCCCGGTCCGTTACCTGGCTTGCAAGTTTCGCTCGATTTTTAGATTAAATGTTGTGCCTAGCTCAAGGGGAAAAATTGTGGTTGATGCAGCTCAAAGAACACCTGGAAAACTGAATAAGTTTGAAAAGTTCAAGGCTGAAAAAGATGGTTTGGCAGTTAAGTCGGAGTTGGCAAAATTTGCGCAACTCGGGTGGGAATCGGTGGATGAAACTGATTTGACGCAACGGCTTAAATGGCTCGGTATTTTCTTTCGACCCACGACCCCGGGCAAGTTTATGCTGCGGTTACGGATGCCCAATGGCATCTTGTCAGGCCAAAAAATGAAGGTGCTGGCCGAAGTGGTGCAGCGCTATGGCGAGGAAGGCAGTGCTGATATCACCACTCGCCAAAATTTGCAGTTGCGAGGCATTCGGTTAGAAGATATTCCCGATATTTTTGAGCGGTTTGAGGCGGTGGGTCTCACTTCGATGCAGTCGGGCATGGATAACGTGCGCAACATCACGGGATCTCCGGTGGCGGGCATTGACGCCGATGAATTAATTGACACGCGCGGCTTAGTGAAAAAGCTGCAAGACATGATTACCGATCGCGGTGAGGGGAACCCGGAATTCACCAACCTGCCTCGTAAGTTCAACATCGCGGTAGAAGGCGGTCGAGATAATGCCGTTCATGCGGAAATCAACGACATTGCCTTTGTCCCGGCCTATCGCGACGAAAAACTCGGCTTCAACGTTTTGGTGGGGGGCTTCTTTTCTGCCCGGCGCTGTGAGGCGGCCGTGCCGCTCAACGCGTGGGTTGAGCCCAATGATGATGTGGTCATGCTTTCCCGCGCCATTCTGGAGGTCTATCGTGACAACGGGTTGCGCGTCAACCGCCAAAAAGCCCGGCTGATGTGGCTCATTGACGAATGGGGCATGGACACCTTTCGCGCGGCGGTGGAGAAAGCCTACGGTAAGCCTTTGCTCAGCGCGGCGGCAGAAGACGAGATCGATTGGGACAAGCGTGATCATGTCGGGGTGTACCCTCAGCAGCAGCCAGGGTTGAGCTACGTCGGCTTCCATGTGCCGGTGGGTCGCTTGACCGCTCAGGATATGTTCGACTTTGCCCGCATCGCTGATGTGTATGGCGATGGCGAAATTCGCCTGACTGTCGAGCAAAACATCATCATTCCCTACATTCCCGACACGCGGCTGGATCTGTTGATGGACGAACCGCTGCTGCAAAAGTTTTCGATCGCGCCCACGCCGCTGGTGCGATCGCTGGTTTCCTGTACGGGAGCCCAGTTCTGCAACTTCGCTTTGATCGAAACGAAGCAGCGGGCGATCGCGATCGCCCGTCAACTCGACGTCACCTTGAGTATTCCTCGCCCGGTTCGCATTCACTGGACGGGCTGCCCCAACTCCTGTGGTCAACCTCAAGTGGCAGATATTGGCCTCATGGGTACCAAGGTGCGCAAAGACGGCAAGCCCGCTGAAGGCGTCGATATCTACATGGGCGGCAAAGTGGGCAAAGATGCGCAACTCGGCACCTGTGTACAAAAGGGCGTGCCCTGTGATGACTTACCGACAGTGCTCACCGGACTATTGACCGAGCACTTTGGTGCGCAACCCGCTACCGATGGTGCGCCTGAGCACAATGGTCACTTGCAAATGACCGTTGATGAATAGAGCTTTGGGCAGGGGCGATCGCTCGTTGCCGCTGCCCATAAGGAACTCCCAAAAATCGCTAGGGGGAGTGTGTCTGAAAAGAAAAAACCTTGCAAAGGTTCATTTGCCAAGGTTTTAAATCGTTTCTTGATTTACTAGGAGATTAGCACGAATGCTCGTCGAGTTGTTTTCTAAAGCAACTCAGGGAAGGTACAAAATCCTACACCTGACCTGGTTTGCGTTTTTCCTAACTTTTGTTATCTGGTTTAACTTTCCGCCATTTGCCACCACGATCGCTCAAGACTTTGGACTGGAGCCCGCACAGGTAGGCACGATTGGTCTTTGTAACGTGGCGTTGACGGTACCGGCTCGCATCATCATCGGGATGCTGTTGGACAAGTATGGCCCCCGTTTGACCTACTCCGTGCTGCTGGTTTATGCCGTCATTCCCTGCACGATTTTTGCCACCGCTCAGAGCTTCAACCAGTTGGTGTTGGGGCGCTTGCTGATGGGGATCGTCGGCGCTGGTTTCGTCATTGGTATCCGCATGACCGCTGAGTGGTTTCCGCCGAAAGAAGTGGGTACTGCCGAAGGCATCTATGGTGGCTGGGGTAACTTTGGTTCCGCCTTCTCTGCCTTCACCATGGTGCTGTTTGGGTTGGCGCTAGCCTTTTTGCCCGGTGCTTTCCAGTTCCCCGAAATGGAAAACTTTCGAGTGTTGCTGTTCCCGCCGTTCCAGACTGACATTCTGAACTGGCGCGCCGCCATCCTCGGTTCCGGTATTGTCGGGGCGCTGTACGGAATTTTCTACTTCTTCAACGTGACTGATACGCCGCCGGGCAAGGCATATCAGCGTCCCAAGAGCGCTCGCGGCCTCGAAGTTACCTCCGTGCGTGACTTCTGGTTCTTGCTCGTCATGAATATCCCCCTCACCGCCATTCTGATGGTGTTGGCATGGCGTCTAACCAAGGTCAACTTTTTGACCATGGGGGGCATGTACATCGCTTGGGCCTGTTTGATCGCTCTCTATGCTTTCCAGACTTATAACTGTTGGACTGTCAACAAGGATCTCCTCTCTGGCGATAAGGTGTATCCGCCCGAAGAGCGCTATCGCTTTAAGCAGGTTGCCATGCTCGAACTGACCTACATCGTGAACTTCGGTTCTGAACTGGCGGTGGTGACCATGCTGCCAGCCTTTTTTGAAGGCACCTTTGGTCTGGATAAAGCGACTGCCGGGACGATCGCCGCGAGCTATGCCTTTATGAACCTGGCCTCTCGTCCGGGCGGTGGGTTGATCTCTGACAAGATGGGCAGCCGTAAATGGACCATGGTGGTACTGACTGCGGGCATGGGGATCGGTTACCTGATGATGAGCACGGTCAACAGTGCTTGGCCGCTACCGCTGGCGGTGCTGTTGACGATGGCTTGCTCTTTCTTCGTCCAGTCTTCTGAGGGGTCAACCTTTGCGATGGTGCCCTTAGTGAAGCGTAAGGTGACTGGTCAGATTGCCGGTAATGTCGGCGCTTACGGCAACGTGGGTGCAGTCGCCTACCTGACCATGCGCCTCCTCTTTACCGATGCTTCTGCCGCTGCCACCGGTGGCGAAGCAGTCATGTCAACCGTTAATGCTCAGTTCTTCCAGCTATTAGGCATTGCTGGCTTGATTGTGGCCTTCCTCTGCGTCTTCTTCCTGGATGAGCCTCAGGGTTCCTTTGCGGAGTTCCACGAAGGCGAAGATCCGGGGATGCATCCTCATCCCTCGGTCCTGCCAGAGGAGCAGTCAGCCCGGCTGATGTAGTTGCTAGTCAAGGTCTAGGAGGCCCAACTGAGTTTCCTTTTCACTATCAGACAGTAGCCGGGGGAGCAACTTCATTCATCGTGATGAAGCCGTTCTCCTGGCTTTTCTCAAATTTGGATCCTCAGCAATCTACCAAACCGGATCAAGTCGGCAAACATCCAGCTATCAATATTTTGCTAACCCCCTGAGACAGCCTGAACATCTTTTCGGGGGCCGTTTTTCCAGCTTCTAGAGTCCTACTTTTTAGATAGATAGTTTATGACTTCCACGAAAACCCTTTGCCCCTACTGTGGTGTCGGTTGCGGCCTCGAAGTTGCCCCGGTGGGCCAGCCCGATGCCGAGACTGAAAATTATTTGGTGAAGGGCGATCGCGCCCATCCTTCCAGCAAGGGGATGGTGTGTGTCAAGGGCGCGACGATCGCTGATTCGATCGACAAAAACCGTTTGCTTTACCCCATGCTGCGGGACTCATTAGATGAACCGTTTCGGCGGGTGAGTTGGGATGAGGCGTTAGATGCGATCGCCCAACGCATTCGCCAGGTGGTGGATACCCAAGGGCCGGAAGCAATCTGCATGTATGGCTCTGGTCAACTCCAGACCGAAGATTATTACACTGCGCAGAAATTGCTGAAAGGCTGCCTTGGCACGAACAACTTCGACGCCAACTCGCGACTGTGCATGTCTTCTGCCGTCGCCGCCTATATTCAAAGCTTTGGCTCCGATGGGCCACCGACCTGCTACGACGATTTAGAACAGACCGATTGCGCCTTTTTGATCGGCACCAACACCGCCGAATGCCACCCCATTGTGTTCAACCGCTTGCGCAAGTATCACCGCAAGCAAAAGGGCAAAGTGAAGCTCATTGTGGTCGATCCCCGGCGCACCGAAACGGCGAAAGATGCCGACCTGCACCTGGCGATTCGTCCCGGTACTGATATCACCTTGATGAATGGCATCGCCCACATTTTGCTGCGCAAAGGGTGGATTGACCCGCTGTTTATCGAAGAGGCCACCCAGGGATTTACCCCCTATGCCGAGGTTGTGGATCACTACCCCCCGGAAAAGGTGGCAGAAGTCTGCGGGATTACCGTGGCCGATCTGGAACAGGCGGCGCGCTGGTGGGGCCGCTCAAAAAGTGTGCTGTCGCTCTGGTCGATGGGCATTAACCAGTCTGCCGAAGGGACTGCTAAAGCGCGGACGCTGATCAACCTGCATTTGATGACTGGACAAATTGGGCGACCAGGAGCCGGGCCGTTTTCCCTCACGGGTCAACCCAACGCCATGGGAGGCCGGGAAGCGGGCGGTCTGGCGCATATTTTGCCGGGGTATCGCCTGGTCAAAAATCCCGAACACCGGCAAGCGGTGGAAACGGCTTGGGAACTCCCCGCTGGGAGCATTTCTCCGACGCCGGGCTTAGCCGCTTGGGACATGATGGTCGGCCTGGAACAAGGAGCCGTGGGGGTATTTTGGGTGGCGGCGACGAATCCCGCCGTCAGTATGCCGGATATTGAGCGTACTAAAGCGGCCCTGCGGCGATCGCCCTTCACCATTTTGCAAGACGCTTACTACCCGACGGAAACAGCAGAATATGCCCACGTGCTATTGCCCGCTGCCCAATGGGGCGAAAAGAGCGGCATCATGACGAATTCGGAGCGTACGGTGACTTATTGCCCAGCGTTTCGCGATCGCCCCGGCGAAACCCGCGCCGATTGGGAAATCTTTGCCGCAGTGGGGCGAAGGCTGGGCTTTGAACAGCAGTTCGCTAGCCAAACGTCAGCCGACGTGTATACCGAATTTGTACAGTTGACCGCCGGGCGCGTGTGCGACATGACCGGACTCAGCCATCAACGCCTGGCTGCCGAGGGGCCAATTCAATGGCCTTGTCCTCAAACGGAAACCCCAGACACCGCATCCACCAAGTACGACAAGCGCCTCTATACTAATTTTCGCTTTCCCACCCCCAATGGCCGTGCCCAGTTTGCCGCTTTCCATGAACAGGGGTTGACTGAGCCGCCGGACCCCGAGTTTCCCTTTGTGTTGACCAATGGCCGACTGTATGGGCACTGGCACACCCAAAGCCGCACGGGCCGCATCGATAAAATTCGCAAAATGCACCCCGAACCGCTGCTCGAAATGCACCCCATCGATGCCCAGCATCTCAGGGTACAGTCGGGCGACTGGGTCGAGGTGCGATCGCGGCGCGGCTATGCCCGCCTCAAAGTGGTGGTGACCCAATATATTCGTCGAGGAGTGCTGTTTATTCCCATGCACTGGGGCGCGCTCTGGGCCGATGCCGCCGAGTGCAATGCCCTCACCCACTCCGCCGTGTGTCCCATTTCTCTGCAACCAGAGCTGAAAGCTAGCGCCGTTGCCGTCGTGCCCATTACCGAAGCGATGCTAGCGGGCGATCGCACCCACCAACAGGTGAGTGAGTCCCTTGAACTAGCCGCCAGCAACGCTGTCCTCCAGCATTGAGAATTTCCACACCTGTCTCAAGGGGACGGTTCCCTGTCGGTACTACCGATACAGTCAGCAGCCATCCGAGGGAACCGTCCCCTCACTACTGGCAGATCGCCCCTTGTTAGTCGTTATGAGTGTCGCGATCGCATGATGAATCATGGCACTAACCACCTATAAACTTCACCACTCTCTGACCCCATCCCCACCTTCAACCAAACTGATTTTTTGTGACGATATGCCCACACCTGCATTGACCTTCTTCAAATTTGAAGCTGATTTTGTTGAGTCGCTCCGCTGCATTCCCATGCAGGTGCGCTACAAACTCGATACTTGCGGCGTCAAGCTGAAGCTCGAGCACTGGCACAAATTTAATCAGGGCGATCGTGAGTCCTTGGTCAGTCACCCCTGCGCCACCCCGACCGAGATTGACCATTACCGCGATCTCGTGCAGGCAACCGTTCTGCAATACACCGAGACCCCGGCCAAAGATTTACCCATCGATCCCCATCCCCCTTGGTTGCAAACCACCGTCGTGCCCGCCGATGTCGTTGCCCAGGCCGCTAAGTTTGAGACCGCCATTGGGACAGATGCCTGGTCGGCCCTACAGCCATTAGAGCGTTTTGCACTATGCAAACTCAGCCGTTCTGGCCACGAAAACCGTAACTTTGTCTCCGCCCTACAGGAGTTTGGCCTCCAGGCGTCAGCCTCAGAGACCGGTGGGAAGTCAACATCCTGGTAATGGCCGTGGTTGGGTGGCAGGGTAGCTGAGTCAATGCCACTCAGTTCAAAGATGGCGTTGCACCAGATAACGGGTGAATGTCACGCCAAGGCGGTCGACGACTTCGGTGCCGGATTGCTGGAATCCCAGCTTCTGGAAAAGGCCGACACTAAATTCGCTGGCTTCGGCATGGAGGCGCGTGAGGCGATCGCCTTTAGCCTGCTCGATCAAGTACGTTAATATCGCTGTGCCAATGCCCTGCCCCACATACGCTTGATGGACGTACAGCGACGCAATATGGCCGTCTTGGCCCAATCCACCAAAGCCCACGGTATCTCCAGCCATCTCTGCGACATAAGTTTGAACGCCCAAAATAAATTGCTGGAATGCTTCAGTCTCCAGCGTGGCAGCGGCCCAGGCTAGCGTTTGGGCCTCGGTGTAATGCTGTGGCCCGTGGGCCATCACCGTTTCATGGAAAAGGGTGGCCAGCGTCGGCACATCGGCCGGAACTGCTGGTCGGATAATGATCATTGGCACCTTCTGCGGCGTGGTGTCCATCAAGACGGGCATTCACTTCCTGCCAGTTAGGGATCGCACTTGCTGTACGGATCATCAGAGCGCAAGATTTCCTTGCAGGCAGGGCCGCTGGGCGATCGCACATACACCCAGCGGCCCTCTAAATGCAGCTTGACTTGGTTCGCCTCAGCATCAAATTGCAAATAGGCATCTTCTGAGGAACCGGCATCGGTGTAACTGCGATAGACCTGACGGCAGAAGCCAAACCAGCGACATCTTACCAGCATCAGGTCGCCATAATTATTGTCCAGGGGCGACACGTAAATGGTGCGATAGGTGACTTGCCAGGGGGCAATCGCGAGTCGATCCGTGACATATCCGACCAGAATGCCACTGGGTAATAGGGCCGCGATCGCCATCGCCTCAATCAACAGCATGAGGAGGAGTGTTTTCGCCCCCTGACGCGATCGCGATCGCCAGTCGGAATTGAGGCTCGCGATCGCCAGCAGGCCAAAGGCCAAGCCAAAGATCGGCGCAGTCAAAATCGCGGTTAGACCCAGGGACATCAAAGCCGCGATTGAGAAGCTGTAAATCTGCGCTAGCCAGTAGTTGCCAGGGAAACCGCCGAGAAACGCAAGATAGCCAAGCCAACCCACCGTCGCCAGCCCGGCCCAAGCAATAACCCCGCGATGTCTCCAGCGACGGTGCGGCTGGTTGCCCCGATTATGATTGGCATCGCCATTGGGGTGAGGAAAGTCGAGGTGACGGGCCATTGCCTGCGGGCCAAAACCTTTGCTGAGCGGGACGCCTGTTTACGAAAATGACCGCAGCGATGCGGAAGTCTGTACTCGCTTGCCGCCCTTAACCCTGCGGTGTGGGTGGGCTAGAGGTGCCCCGATGTCGCCAATATAAGCCAGCAGCCCCAGCGAGAACGGCGATCGCCGTCAAAATATGCACCACATTAAACGGCGTCCCCGGAAAGAACCAGGAATCGGTGCGCAGGAACTCGATGAAGAAGCGCCCCAAGGGATACCAAATCAGATACATCAGGGCAATGTCGCCATCTTTCAGTTGTTTATTAAACCGCCGCGATAGCCAAAAGATGATGCCAAACCCGATAAAGTTCCACAGTGACTCGTAGAGAAATAGCGGATGAAAGCGGGTGCTGTCGGGATAAGTGCTGAGGTCGTTGTAAGGCGGGATGCGGTGGGCGCGATCGATTCGCAGTCCCCAGGGCAATGTCGTCGGTGGCCCGTACAGTTCCTGATTAATGAAGTTGCCCCAGCGCCCGATCGCCTGCGCCAGCGGCAGTCCTAGACAAATCGCATCCAAATATGGCAGCGGGTCAAGCTTGCGAATGCGGGTAAACAGCCACAGGGCGATGCCGCCAAAAATGAAACCGCCAAAGATATGGATGCCGCCGCCCCAAACCTTCAAGATTTCGCCCGGATTTTGCAGGTAATAGCCCAGCCCGGTACTGCCCCGAGGCGACTGGATAAACACGTAATAGAGCCGCGCGCCGATGAATCCCGGAATCAGAATCCAAAACAACATGTCCCAGAGATTGTCAGGATCTTCGCCTTTGCGGGCCACCTCGTGACTGGCAATCTGTGCCGCCGTGAGGATGGCCGCCAGCATCAGTAACCCGTACCAACGCAGGGCAAATGGGCCAAATTCAAAAATGATGGGATCAACAGGGGGATACATGGATGCCGAGTAGATGGGTATGAGAGTGTGAGGGTGGATGAGTGTGAGATCGGGGAGAACCCCTTAGGAGCGAGGCATTCTCAGGATTACCAACTGATTTTCCGGCAGCCTTGAATCGAGAATGCCTCGCTCCCGCGATCGCCGCTTCTGCGATCGCGCAGACAGACAGGGCGATTGACCTAATCCTCCAAATAGCCCAAATCTTGTAGGCGGCGCTGCACCTCTGGATTGTCATAGCCCGGAGCCCGCCGCGCCGTGATCAACGTACCGTAACCGTTTATTTCGCCCGCAAAGGATTGTAGACACTCCTGCAACGCCTCCACATTTTCCGGCAAGATGGCGCTAATGTTCAGTGTTTCTTGGGGGTCTTCCTGCACGTCGTACAGTTCGATGGCAGTGTCACCGACTTCGATGAGCTTGTGTGTCCCCATCCACACCGCCCGGCGGGGTTGATCACAGGCGCGATCGCGCACCAAGTCCGGCTGCCGCTTTTGCATCAGGTTCACTACATTCTGCGGCGGAATCGCTTCGGCAAACACAAAATCAGTTTCGAGATGGGTCTGTGATTGGGGCAGCAAGGTCAGCGGTTGCTCCTGATGGTTGGCGAGTTCTGCGGCATCTAGCACCGTTTGAAACAAGCGACGAGTGGAGACGACTTCACTAACGACTTGGGCCTGGTTCTGTCCTGGCTGACGAATGATCAGGGGGACTCGCACCAGTTCGTTATAAATGGAAAGGCTATGGCCCATGAGTTGCTTTTCGCCCAGGTGTTCGCCGTGGTCGGCACAGATGATGACGAGGGTGTTGTCGAGGCGACCGGCCTGCTCCAGTTTTTCAAAGAAGCTGCCGAGCAACGCATCTTGATAGGCCACCTCGGCGTCGTACATACCGTCGAGGGTTTTTTTCTGGTCGTTGTCCAGGGCTCCGGTCAGCGGGGCTAGCCAGCCATACACGTCATTGTTGAAGCGCTGGAGAAAGTTGCGGGCGTCGCGATCGCGCAACACATGGGGCGCATACTTCTCGATATATGGCCGGGGCGGATGATAGGGCATGTGGGTGCCCATCAGGTTCACAAAGGCGAAGATGGGCTGGTTGGGAGCGGTGTCATCGCGATCGCACAGTAGCCGCGCCGTATCTTCCAAAGACTTGGCGGTGTTGCCCTTAAAGCTGAGGGCCGTCTGCCACAGGGGCACCATGATCGGGGTGAAGGACAGTGCCAATAACCAGTCGGAGCGGGCAAAGGCATCTTGAATTTTGGTCATCACACCGGAAATCTGCCGCTTGAACCATTGGCGATAGCGCCCCACGAGTCCGGGGGAAGCGCCGGCCTGGTTGGGCCGCGACGTGAGCAAGCCGCTGTAGTTCAAAAAGCTCTGAAAGCCGCGTCGCAAGCCGTTATTGATGACGCCGACGAGGGGATTATTGCAAAAACCGGCGGTGAAATAGCCACTATCCCGTAGGCGCTCTGCCAGGGTGGGCACCTCATCGGGCATGACGGAATAGGACTGGGTCATACCGTGCTCCGAGGGATACACCCCGGTGAACATGGAGGCGTGGGAGGGAATGGTCCACTGGGCGGGGGCAATTGCCGTCTCAAACCGGGTCGCCTGAGCTGCAAAGGCATCTAGGTTAGGCGTGGTGTTGAGGGGATAGCCATAGCAGGAGAGGCGATCGGCTCGCTGCGTGTCCAAGACTATGAACAGAACATCGGGACGCTGGCTAGACATGATAGTGATTCGCAATAACACTGAGAGGACTGACTGCATACACTGTTGCCAGTGAAAGGCAGATGGCTTACTCCAGAATAGCGGGCAACGTCAATACCGTATTGTTATGCCGACATCCCAGAAGGGGGCCTCGGTAATTTCAGGCTGCCGTTGCAATGCCTCCTGATTTGCCAATGTTCTCGTCCTGGACGGAGATTGCTGCTGCCCCGCTCCTAGTCATCTTGGTGATTAGCCGTACCCGCATAATTTGTTTGACGTGGCGGCGAGGTCAGCGATCGCCACAACCTCAAATTTTCCCTAGAGCCAGCCCCTAACCGACAGAATTTCCGCCAGGTCCATCCCTGTTCTCTCCCTATCGTGGAGCACTACAGCTTGTTGAGCTAACGTCACTTTGCCAGTTGCAACGAGCGTGTTTAGCCATTGCTCATCAGCATTGAGCGATCGAGGCGCAGCGGATGATGCCCGTTGACCGACCTTGACCGCATCGAAATCCGGTTGCTCACGGTCAGCCCATGCCTGTCCATCGGGAAACATGTACACCACCGTTTGACCAGTTTCACCCAAAACGCGAATGCGATCGGATTGCGGGGTTAGTGCTTTATCGGCACAGGGCTGAGACAGATCCATGGTCATTGATATCCTCGGCTGGGTGATGTTGCCGAAAAACGGCTCGAAAATTTCGATGCTGTAATTTGAGTCGGCTTCTTTAAGTAATGTAACGATATCCAGGCTCGATATAGTCCGTGATCTCACTCACAATCTGCAAAGGTTCCGTAAATCTTTCTGATAAGTCTTGCTGCTTGATTGGGTCGCCTCGTCGACTTTGGTGTGGCGTTTTCTCAAACTCTACGAATTTCCTTCAGTGGTCAACTTAGGCATGGTTTTAGAGCGTCAAAGTTGAAAGATTCCCTACGATTTGCGAGCTTTTTCTTTAGTGAAAGTAGCCTTGGGGCATGCAACTACTGAGACATTGGCAAAGGTTTTTAATTCTTATTTTGGCGTTGCTGTCGTTGGTGGTGACGCCGGCTGCGTCGTGGGCTGAGACTAGCGACGGCGCGATCAATGTGTATTTCTTTCACAGCGAGTCGTGCCCTCACTGTCGGGAGCAGATGCCGCTCATGCAAGACATTGATGCTTACAACGATGATGTAGACGTTCACATCATTGAGGTGGGTGAAGAACCGGAAACATTTCGCCAGTATTTGCAAGCGCACAATATCCAAACGGGGGCGGTGCCCCGGACGGCGATCGGAGAGTTGAGTTTTATTGGCTACGACGCTACGAGTGGCCCCAAAGAGTATGTCGAGGCGTATGCCGGATATATCGGCTATCGCAATCAAATCGTGACCGCGATCGCTGATGCCGTGGGGCATGACATTAATCTGGCCCAGACGGTTGCGGCCCCTGACGCTCAAAATCACCTTTGGTGGATGGCGGCGTTGCCCGTCCTTTACTTGGTGAGTGGCCTTCCGCTGCGCGATCGCCTTCGGCAACCACAAGCTCGCCGCTATTGGATTGGCGGCTTAGCCGCAATTCTGCTCGTCTGCCTGTTTATGCTAATTGGGTTTACCCCCGAGTCGACGATTCGGAGTTTTGCCCAAGGATTACCTTTCCCCTTATTTGTAGGCACGATCGCCCTGGCTGACGGCTTCAATCCCTGTGCGTTTACCGTGCTGGTGATTTTGCTCTCGCTGCTGACCTACACCCAGCGACGGCGTGACATGGTGTTGATTGGCGGCACCTTTGTGCTGACCTCTGCCGTGATGTACTTCCTCTTCATCATGCTGATGATCGGGCTGGGATCAGTGCTGATTGAGCAGTACGGCAATGTGATTTTGCTGCTGTTGGGCATGGCGATCACGATCGCGGGCCTGATCAATATCAAAGACTACTTTTGGTTCAAAGAAGGCGTCTCGCTGTCGTTGTCTGCCGATCAGCAGCGCACCATTAGCAAAAAAGCGGGCAAAATTGTTCGCGATCTCCGCCATGCCGATAAGAACCGTTGGCAGTTCGCCGGAGCGTTGGGGGGCACGGTGCTGTTAGCCGTGTTTGTGAATATTGTGGAACTGGGCTGCACCGCCATTTTGCCTGTGGTGTATATGACCACCCTGATTAACTACTGCGCGGCAGATGGGAGCGCCGCGATCGTCTGCTATTCCGCCTGGACGGGGCTGTATGCTGCCATTTATATTTTGCCGTTGCTGCTGATTTTGGCCGGGTTCATTTATGCCTTTCAGTCAGCGCGACTCACCGAAAGCCAGGGCCGCGTTTTAAAGCTGGGCGGTGGCTTGTTTATGCTGTTTTTTGGTCTAGTGATGATGTTCAAACCGCAACTATTGATGTTTGGTTGAGACCGGCTCAACCTGAGGCGGGCGATCGCTGGACGCTCAAACCGCCCATCGACACTCCAAAGCGCGTTACCTGGCAACCTCCATTCATCCAGTTCTCTTGTGGAGCAATCATGACGACCGCTCGGTGCCTAAAATCTGAGCCTAGAGGCTCGCGCGAAAATTAAAGTCCCTGTAGATCGAGTGCCGACTCTACTCAACTCTCGAATACTCAACTCTCGAAGCTGGCAGGGTAAGCGAAGCCGCGACTAGATTGGGTCAGGTGCATGATTACCCGCAGTTTCCTGAGCCCGCAGGAAGATGGGCTCGACGGCATTGAACTCGCAAGCCAGATCCTCTGAGGCGCTGAATTATCTATCAGTCGCGTGCAACCCCTTAACGGTTGGTCAGCTGAGCGGTGTTGTTGGGGGGGAAAGTGGCCTCGGCGACCATGCCCGGTTGCCCCAAGACTTCGGCGTTGCCCTCGTTAAAGGAAACCCGCACACCGCCAGCATTGCCCGCGCGAATGCGAAGTTGTTCCTCCGCCGTCCAAATTTTGGAGTCCCCTTCTTTCATAATGCCTTCAAAGATGACGTTGCCGTCAGTCGTAATGCGTAGCCAAGACTGCTCTTGTAGTTGAACGGTGACCCTCACGGGCGCAGCCGCTACTTCGGCGGGCACTGCTGGGGCATCAGGGGCGGTGGGCGACTCTGCGTCGTCGGTTCCCGGCCCCCCTTCAGGCATCATGGCCTCTTCTGCAACTTCACCTTCTAAAACCGGCAGCGTGCTGTTTTGATAGCTCATGCGCTGCAACGTATAAGAGAGCGCACTGATCGCTACCCCAATTAACACCACATAGGTCACGTAAAGATGCACCGGACGTAACTGAGGCGTGATGGGCAAGCGCCAAAATGACCGTGATGGCTTGTGGGTGGCAGGGGTGAAATATTGAATGGCCAGGGCTTCGCCATCTAGACCCAAGCTGTCGCCATAGCGACGAATGAGTCCCCGGGTATAGACAGGCTCGGGCAACTGGCTAATGTCGGCGACTTCGATCGCATTCAGCAGAGTTAACCGAATCAGGGTCTTTTCGGCTAACCCAGCCTGAGAGAGCCCCGCCGCTTCACGGGCGTCTCGTAAAATTTGACCAATATAGACCAGTTGCTCACGATGAAGCTGGTTAATGTTCGGTGCCGACTTATTCATCAAACCCTTCGAAGATGCAAACGAATACAATCAATTAATTAGTGACGGTTTTGAATCAGGCGAGGATTGTTTAACAGTAATATCCGTCGATTTTACTATTCTGTGACATTTCTTACATCAGCAGTATTCATGACCACGTCTTGTAGCTGCTTTAACTCCTGAGGTGTAAGTGAATGTATTTGCCCAGATTTGAGATGATTCACCTGCAGTGGGCCAATCGATAGGCGGTGCAACTGTTTGACCGGATGCCCTAACAGTTCGGCGGTGCGGCGGATCTGGCGATTACGCCCTTCCCATAAAACAATTTCCAATTCGGTGTGTGCGGACGATTTGCCTGAGGACACAATCCTCACCTTAGCAGGCACCGGCTGGTGACCGTCGAGGCGTACCCCTCGTTGCCACTGCTTGATAATATCAGGACTCGGTTGTCCCCTAACGATGACACGATAGGTTTTGGCAATGTGATGGCGGGGATGTGTTAACTGATAAGTCAGGTCGCCGTCGTTGGTGAGCAGCAAGGCTCCGGTCGAGTTGTAGTCGAGGCGGCCCACCGGGTGAATGCCGCTAGCTTGCTGTAAGGCGGAAGGCAGTAAATCAATGACGGTGCGACGACCTTGGGGATCATGACAGGTAGACATCGTCCGCAGCGGTTTGTTGAGGAGGCCATAGTAGGCGGGTGGGCGATCGCGGGGAGTGAGCTCCCGGCCATCCAGTTGAATGCGATCGCGCTGGGGATCGGCTTTTTGTCCCAGTTCGGCCACGGTGCCGTTGACTGAGACGCGCCCCGCTTGGATCAGGCCCTCAGCGCCCCGTCGGGAGGCGACGCCCCACTGCGACAAGATTTTTTGTAAGCGCTCCTCCATACACAATGGGTACCTGAGGTAAACGATGATAGTGCTCTTATATCGTATCGGTTCGATAGCGATCGCCACAGTACGGGGAAACCGTACACAGCCGATCGCTGGTCCATGCTGTGGGTGACCTCGCTTGGGCTGAGAGTGGTGGCAGCTCTACAGCATCAGCGGTGTAAACTCTGACCGGGTCCAGGTATGGTGGGCGTTTTGGGCAATGAAGGGACGCACGACAAATTGCGGGCGATCGCTGTCGCGATTCGGCTCGACATCAATGCGGAGAAAGGTATAGGGCCAGTGGGTATCCGCGCCGTGGCCATGACGGCCAATGAAGAGTTGGGATTTAGCGACCACTTGCGGCGCGCCCTTGAGGGTTTCACAAAGGGTGGTGTCGGCATGTTGCGATCGCAGCCTGGCCCCACTGCCGCCGCAGACTAGCCAATTGAGGTGGCGATCGCCGTGCCCCGTCTCGACCGTGCGCAAATATTCAAAACAGTGGGCATGACCGCTCAGCACCAGATCCAGCAGCGGGTTGGAGGCGTCATTTTCGATGTGTTCGGCGACCGCATCGAGCACCCAGCGCAGGTGTTGTCGGACGTTTAGGCAGGCCGGTTCGTGCAGTTTGCTGGCTTCGGTAATGTAAGGCGGATGGTGCAGGTACAGAATGCGCCCCCGCACGTTGGGATTTTGGTGGGAGGCGATGAGGCGATCGCGGAGCCAAAATAATTGCTCCCAATCCAAATCGATGGGGAGTTGCTGGCTGGGCGAGTCCGCCGTCAACGCTGCGGCCCCATCCCCATCAACTGGGCGGTTAAACGTGCTGGAGTCCAGGGCAAAAAAGTCGATGTTCCCGTAGCGAAACTGATAGTAGCGATTGGGCAATCGGGTAAATTGGCCCGGCTCATAGGTGAGGGCACGCCCGGTTTCAGTGGGGGTGGTGTAGTGCTGGTCAAGGTGTTGGGCCAAGCGGGCTGGGGGCACGTCTTTGAGATAATCCAAGAAGGCGCGGGCGTAGGTGTCGCCGGTGGCGGAGCCTCGGCGGCCATTGGTGGGCGGCACGGGCAGGTTGAGCGATCGCCGCAGCGGTTGCAGAGCCGCGACAAAGTGACCGTAGGGAAAGGGCAAATTGTAGTAGTCGTGATTGCCCGGCACGGGCAGAAAGGGTTTGCGGAAAACCAGATGGCGATAGTCTAAGCGTTTGTGGCGATCGCCCCCCACCAGCCACGCTCGATAGGGCGCGATAAATTTGGCTGGATATTGGTCGGGCGATCCCATGCGGTAGACCACATCGCCGGTGTGCAGTAAAAAGCGGCAATCAGGCATCTGGGTAGCCAGATAATCGGCCACTGCTTGCTGGGGATGGCCGAACGACTGCGGCCCAAAGCCGCTATCACCAATCACCAAAAAAGAAAAGGCTGACGGTGACGCCAGCCCATCGGCAATGCCGAGTCGAGTTTGATCAATGCCCTGGGTCGCAATAGCAGGGGCCTGCCAGCGAACCCGCGATCGCATCTTCTTCACCTTCTTCGAAATAGCTGGATCGATAGCAAGGCCCATAGCGTCATTTTGTAAAGCTCTCCTGCACTTTAGCGACTGCGAACCGCGATCGCCAAGAGCGTGAAATCAACGAATCCCGAAACGAAGGGTGAAATGTTTCCTCCCACGAAGAAAGTTTCTGTCGGCTAGAAGCGGGCGAGCCGCCCCCGGCCATCAGTCCGCGAGAATCTGGACGCAGTCTTGGGCGATCGCCCATTCCTCCTGCGTGTGAATAACGAGCACCCGAATCTTCGACTTAGTCGCCGCAATGTCGCGATCGGCGGTATGGCGCTGGAGTTTATCCGGATCCAGGTGCAGACCCAGGAACTCCCACCCGGCACAGGCGGCTCGCCACAAATCGGCGCTGTTTTCGCCAATCCCAGCGGTAAACACCAGGGCATCCAGTCCCCCCAGATTGCCCAGCATGGCCCCAATATGGCGGCGCAACACGTGGATAAACATATCGATGGCGAGTTGCGCTTGGTCATTGCCAGAGTCTGCCGCCTCTAACACTTGCCGCAGATCGTTGGAAATGCCGGAGATGCCTTTGATCCCCGATTGCTTATTCAGCAAGGTGTCGAGGTCGTCGGCAGTGTAATGGTCGTGGCGCATCAGGTGAATGAGAATGCCCGGATCGACTGAACCGGAGCGACTGCCCATCATCAGTCCATCGAGCGGGGTAAACCCCATGGTGGTATCGACACTGACGCCAGCGCGCACCGCCGCCAGCGAGCAGCCATTACCGAGGTGGCAGGTGATCAGTTTCAGATCGGTCAGCTCTCGCCCCATCAGCTCGGCGGCGCGCTGGGCCACATACCGATGGCTGGTGCCGTGAAAGCCGTAGCGCTGAATGCCCTGCTCGACCCACTCATACGGCCCTGGAAAGGTGCTGGCGGCAGCGGGCATTTGCGCGTGAAAGGCCGTGTCAAACACGGCTACCTGGGGCACCTCTCCCAAAATCGCCTCCATGGCTTCGATGCCCTGCAAGTTGGCTGGATTGTGGGCGGGGGCCAGGGGAAACAGTTGGCGAATGGTGGCTTTGACGGCGGGGCTGATGCGGGTGCTGGCTTGGTATTCGCGACCACCATGCACCACCCGATGGCCGATCGCTTGGATTTCGCTGAGGGTCGCTAACGTTTTTACTGGCCCCTCGACCAGCGTATTGATCAGCCAGCGCAGCCCTACCGTTTTGTCCTCAGTGGTAAGCGTATCTTGATGGCTCCGACCGTCGGCGGTTTGCGCTTTGAGTTCCACGGCTCCGGCGGTGTGAGTCCAATCGAGTTGGGCGCGCCACAGCGGTTTTTGGCCCTGGTCAAAGTCGAAGAGGGCGGCTTTGTGACTGCTGGAACCAGCGTTGAGGACGAGAATTTTCATGATTGGCAGGGGGGCAGAAGAGGGGCTGGGTGCGACGGTGGCTGGGTGTGAGGGTGGCTGGGTGTGAGGGTGGCTGGGTGTGAGGGTGGCTGGGTGCGACGGTGGCTGGGTGTGAGGGTGTGAGGGTTGGACTAATCCCGTTGGTTAAAACGAGAATGCCGCGCCCCTAACAGATATTTCGGTGGGATCTGACCGATCCCCATTAGGTGCCGGGGCGGGCGTCGAGGTCGGCGGGCAGGTGGGAGCGATCGCCATGTTTCACCAACAGCGGCCCGTGCACCCCAAACTCGACGACGCTGACCGACGCCACGGGAAAGGTGATGCGATCGCGATAACGCCCCAAGTCCAGTCCCAGCAGACTGCACAGCACAACCCGCAGGGTCGATTTGTGGGCGACTACCAGCACATTGCCATCTTTGTGTTTTTCTTCAATCTCGCTCATCACCAATGAAGCCCGACTGGCAACCTGAACTGCCGATTCGCCCCCCGTCGGCGCATTCCACGCGGGTTCCGTCAGCCACCGCACATAATCTTCAGGGAATTTTTCGTTCACCTGCTCTTTGGTCAGGTTTTCCCACTCGCCAAAGGACATTTCCTTCAGGCCGTCGCGCAGTTGCATGTCCAGCCCGGTGGCTTCACAAAACGGGCGGGCGGTGCTTTGGGTGCGCTGCATCGGACTCACATACACCGCCTGCCAGGACAGCAATGCGTATTTCTGCGCAAAGTGCTGGGCCATCGCAAAGCCCGCCTCATTCAGATCCGGATTCATTTTGCCGGAGAACACATCAGTTTGGCTGGCGGTGGTTTCGCCATGTCGGATCATGTAGACGCACAGGCTCATGGTCACGCTCCAGAAAAATCAACAGTATCGAGTGGCGGTGAGGTTCTACCCAAGGGCATCCCTGCTCGCCAACGGTTAGGTGATCACGGTGGGCTGGTCGCGGCCCGTGGTGGCTTTGAGTTGAGCAATTTCGTCGGCGAGCTGAATCAAGTCTGCCAGGGCCGCTTGAGTGTCTTGGTCGTGTTTGCTGGCGTCGGCTTCGTACCGCTCCACGTACAAGCGAATGGTGGCCCCCTCCGTGCCCGTACCCGACAGGCGGAAGATGATCCGGGAACCGTCGGTGAAGCCGATGCGGATGCCCTGCTTGCTGGCGACACTGCCATCCACCGGGTCGGTGTAGCTGAAGTCATCGGCATAAGCGACTTCGTACTTGCCAAAGGTCTGGCCCGGCATCGAGGCCAACGCCCCGCGCAGCGTCTCCATCATTTGCGTTGCGGGACCGCTCGCCACCGCTTCGTAATCGTGCCGGGAGTAGAAGTTGCGGCCATAGGTGGCCCAGTGCTCCTTCACGATGTCCTCCACGGACTGCTTTTTCACCGCCAGGATGTTGAGCCAGAACAGCACCGCCCACAGGCCGTCTTTTTCGCGAATGTGGTTGGAGCCGGTGCCAAAGCTTTCTTCGCCGCAGAGGGTGGCTTTGTCCGCATCCAGCAAATTGCCAAAGAATTTCCACCCCGTGGGCGTTTCGTAGCACTCGATGCCCAACTTTTCGGCGACGCGATCGGGGGCTTGGCTGGTGGGCATGGAGCGGGCGATTCCCGTCAGGCCGCTGCGATAGCCGGGAACCAACGTGGCGTTGGCCGCGAGCACCGCCAAGCTGTCGCTGGGGGTGACGAAAAAATTGCGCCCCAGCACCATGTTGCGATCGCCATCCCCATCCGACGCCGCGCCAAAGTCTGGCCCATCGTCCTGAAACATCACGTCTACCAAGCTCTTGGCATAGACCAGGTTGGGGTCGGGGTGCCCACCGCCAAAGTCTTCCAACGGCACGCCATTTTGCACCGTGCCCGCCGGGGCGTTCAGCCGTCGCTCAAAGATTGCCGTCGCGTAAGGCCCCGTCACCGCATGGAGGGAGTCGATGCAGATACGGAAGTTGCCGCTGCTCAAGAGATCTTGAATGGCGGCAAAGTCGAACAGGGTTTCCATTTGGGCGGCATAGTCGGCCACGCAATCGATGACTTCGACGGTGGTGTGGCCGAGTTGGGTGGAGCCAATACGATCCAGATCCACGTCGCTGGCATCGAGGATTTTGTACTCCGTGATGGTTTTGGTACGATCGAAAATGGCGCTGGTAATTTTTTCGGGGGCCGGGCCGCCGTTGCTGACGTTATATTTCACGCCAAAGTCTTCTTTGGGGCCGCCGGGATTGTGGCTGGCGGAGAGAATGATGCCGCCAAACGCGCCGTTTTTGCGAATCACGCAGGACGCTGCCGGAGTTGATAAGATGCCCCCCTGACCGACGAGCACCTTGCCAAAGCCATTGGCTGCCGCCATTTTGAGGATGATCTGAATGGCCTCGCGGTTGTAGTAGCGGCCATCGCCCCCCACCACCAAAGTTTGGTTTTGGATGCCGTCAAGACTGTCAAAAATGGCTTGAATAAAATTTTGTAGATAGTTCGGTTGCTGAAAGGTGGGCACCTTTTTACGCAGGCCCGAAGTCCCCGGTTTTTGGTCGGGGTAGGGTTGGGTGCTAACTGTTTGCACTGTGGTCATACAATCTCCCGGATCGCAGCTGTGGTTGGCGGCATCAGTGATGGCCGCGCATCTTTTACCCCATTTCGGCGGGGTGTGGTTCGCCCTTGAATTATGAGTCAGGCTTGGTCGGGAAGCAATCGGCAGGACGGACGAGATCGCCCCCAGACACCCGACCAGACTGCTTTATACATAATCGGCTGCCTTGATCGCTGCCGTTGCCAACCTGACCAACTGGTGGGTCAGTATGCCGCACCCACCCTAAGACCACATTAAAGATGTTGCCACCAGGGGACGGTCCCCTATTGGATCGCCCAACCAGTCAAACTTTAGCCAGAGGGAGGAGGAGACCGTCCCCTTTACGTCGCCAACCTGGCAAACGCGATCGCAGTATGCCGCACCAACCCTAAGACCACGTTAAAGCCTCGGTTCTCAGGGGAACGGTTCCTACAAACTCAAGTTTTATCGTATCGGCTGACTTGCCAGGGAACCGCCCCCTCAAAATAAGCCTCATGCTGATGTTGGTTCATTCAATTCTTGCAAGCGATTTACGACATGAAGCTGAAATTCTGAGAGGTGCTCCCACGCTTGCCGAAATTTCCTGAAGTTAGGGCTGCTAAAGGAGTAAGCAGTTCCCCCTCCAAACCTGGGTGGACTAAAACCCAAAATCTCTTCTTGATGAGGTAGTTGATGCCAATCTGATGCTTTAGCTAACCAAACAATTCTGACCCATCGAAAGTAACCATTTTTATTTCGACGGACGTCGTCGTCGAGCATTTCCACAATATGGGTGACCCGAGCATGCTGATTCAATATCATCAAGTCACCTTGTTTAGCGGATTTTGCACCTTTGCTAGTCAGCAACCAGTACATTTCAAACACTCCACTCTCAATCGAGCCCCCCATACGTCGAATATGGTCGAGCGTGTAAGACCATCCCCCTGCTGGGTCTTTTATGTTCTTGAGATACAGAATTCTGCTGCGATCGCATTCATGCAACTCTTTACGAGGAACGTTGGGTACCAACAGCGCCGTTGCCTGACTATCAGTTTCAACTGTTGGCGAAATTGTCTGAGCAGTCTTCAGTTTCTCGTTCCCTGGCTTAATGCCAGTCACTCCCCACACTAACTGGACCAGCGGATCAGGATCCTGCAACCTAAAATCGACCCAATGACGATTCTTCAAGAAGATTGGCAAGCGAGGTTGCTTTGGCACATTAGGTAGCATCACCGGAATTACTGGGCAGCCCCGCTGGATGAACTCTTGCAAAAAAGCATAAATTTCTTCGCTTTGCCAAGGGCCAAGTCCCTGCTGGCCGACAAACACCGCTGCCGCGCCTATGCTTTCAATTTGCTGCTCCAAAGCAAACTGCCAAATGGCACCAGGTTGCAGTTCCCACACATCGAGCCAAGGTTTTAGATTATTTTGCTGTAGCTGTTGGGCAATTTCGATGACGGCAGGTTTGTCTTCACTGTTGTGACACAAAAATACGTCGAACTGTTGATCTGCCATTGCCCAAGGTCGCTACAAAATCTGTACGAATCGCTGCCTCCAAGTTTAATCCTTCGCTAGAGCTTGGGCATCCCATCTTTAGCTACCAGGGGACGCTCCCCTTCTCCCTCTGGCTTCAGTTTTCTGGTTCAGCAATTCAACAGGGGAGCGTCCCCTATGGTCAGGTTTGAAATTGCTGACTATGCAGGTAAGCGTAGCGATCGCCCCGCGCCAGCAATTCTTCATGGGTGCCAGATTTGCGGTTAGTCAGGAACTTCCCCCTTGGCTATGCAGTCGTTATGGAGTGCATAGCTACCGATACCAGCAATCCCCCGTTGCCATACACGTTCAGCTTTACGCCCCGATGGCCACAACGTGCCACAACCGACCAAGCCAAGCTGGTCAACTCACCCATCCGAACATTGCCCCGGCAATCAGGCTTTAACTCTTTGCATTTGCCAGTCGTTTCCCAACCTGTGTTGTTGCTAGTTTTATGTCAAACGCGACCTTCATCCAAGAAGTTGTTAAATTAACCAACCAGTTTCGTGCCCAAAAGGGTCTAGCACCGCTCTCCATTGACTTAGATCTCAACGAAGCGGCGCAAAACCATACCGAAGATATGGCTTTCAATGACTATTTCAGCCACTACGGACTGAATCAGTCGAAGCCGTGGGATCGAGCCCAAGCCGCTGGTTACGAGACTGGCATCGTGGGCGAAAACATTGGCATGGGCTATCATTCTCCGAAAGCCGTGGTCAACGCCTGGATTAACAGCGACAGCCACCGAGCAGCCATGCTCAACTCCCGATACAACGAAATTGGAGTGGGCTACTACTACCTCGACAACGATACCGGCCGGGTTAATTACAACAGTTACTGGACTCAACTCTTTGGCAAAGGTGAAATCGAGGCAGCCTCTGTCCCGACGGCTTCAGCGCCACCACCCCCGCCCTTCCCAGGATTTGACCCGTTGCAGTATGGGGCCTCTAACCCCGACTTACTGGTGTTATTTAACACTGACACCACCGCCCTTGCCCAGCACTATGCCACCTATGGTGCCAACGAAGGCCGCCCCACCGATACGTTTGACGAAATGGGCTATCTGGCGTCTAATCCTGATCTGCTCAGGGCCTTTGGGGCTAATGGGTCGCTGGCTACCCAGCATTACATCATGTATGGATATACCGAAGGCCGCCCAACGAATGGGTTCCAGCCCTGGCAGTATTTAGCTTCCTACGATGATCTCATTCGGGCATTTGGGCCAAACCCAGTCGCCGCAACCCAACACTTTACGCAGTACGGCTTTGGAGAAGGGCGGGCAGCAGATATTTTTGAGGAAGGACGTTATCTGGCCTCTAACGCCGATTTGATTCAACATTTTGGATATGACCTAGAAGCCGCGACGCAGCACTATGTCACCTATGGCATTGGCGAAGGTCGTGCCAAGACCTCATTTGATCCGGTGGCTTATCTGGCACGTTATGGTGATTTGCAAGCGGTTTTTGGCGGCGATTTGGTGGGCACCACTCGACACTATATTGAGTTTGGGTTTAACGAAGGACGCATCGCGACCTAGTACCGCTCGGCGTAAATTTACTACACCGCGCTAATAGCCCGTAAGTTTGGGATGGATACTGCTGGCGGCATATATCGTGAACTGGGTTGCTCTGGCGGCTCTGAAATTCCTCGGCAAGGGGAGACGTTCGGGTGTTGCGGCTCCAAAATCTTGAAATAGAGAGGCTCAGCTGCCACCAGGGGACGGTCCCCTATTGGATCGCCCAACCAGTGAAACTTTAGCCAGAGGGAGGAGGGGAACGTCCCCTGAAGCTCAGGTTTGAAACTGCTGACTGTGGAGATAGGCGTAG
>NZ_JACSWC010000143.1 GCF_016888165.1 Halomicronema sp. CCY15110
ACCGTTAAGCGCCCTTTTTTTGAGGGCTTACCCTCACTTGACGTTCGACCTGCTGATATTTGGTGTTGACGTATTGCTGCAGCCAGACTTCTGAAACCTCTGCCACACGAGCAATCCCGGCTAAGGGAATCTGCTCTAACAAGAGTTTGTCGATCAAGCGCTGGGTGGCCTCATCGATGATTTTGTGTTGCGGGTCTTGCACAAACTGGCGTCCGCAGTTTTTACATTTGTGATGCTGCTTGCCGTTGTGGATGCTGTCATTGTTGACGACGTGCGCGGAGTGACACGCTGGACACGTGGGCTATGGAGAGGACATAAACTTGAATCAATCTCAATCTGATTCCAGGTTCACAGAGTTTTGCCATCGCGGCATCGCCTCTTT
>NZ_JACSWC010000144.1 GCF_016888165.1 Halomicronema sp. CCY15110
AACCAAGTCTTGAAGATCCTGCTGTTCTTTTTCGCTCAGGCGGACAATATAGCGTTTGGGCATTGTCAGCTCACCGCCTTAGTGGTGCAGAAAAGTCCTGAAAGTATTGATATTAGTGGTTTCTCAGATTGAGAAGGGGAGCCATCTATGAGAGGCTGAAGTTCCCCAACTACCAGCAACTGCCATGGCGACTCCCCACCTTTATCGTCAACTGATGACCCAACTGAGTCAATGGGTGAACGCCAAAGAGGTGCGTCATCTGCCAGGGGTCTGCGAGGCGGTGGGTGCGATACTGCAGTCTCAGCAAGCCGCACCCGCTCGTTGGTTGCCCTACCTGAGTCATCGTCGCTGCGGGGCGCGCGCGCATCTGGGGCGACTGCAGTATCTGCTGGACAATCCGCACATCAGTGCCGAGCGCTTCTATCAGCCCTTGCTGCAACGAGTCTTAGCGGCTTTTGCCCACACCGCGGTCACCTTAGCCCTCGATACCAGTATGTTGTGGAATCAGTATTGTCTCGTCGAGGTGTCCCTAGATTGGGGGTGGACGTTCACTGACGGTGGCGCAGGTCGTGCTGGAGCATCCGAGTGCAAGTGTGGCTTTCGAGGACTATCAAACGGTGCTAGAGCAAGCCTATAGCCGGTTGCCAGCCGGGTGCGAGGTGACCTGGTTGGCCGACCGGGGCTTTGACCACAAGCAACTCCTACAGTGGTTGCAAGCTCATCAGTGGGACTGGATGATTCGCCGGAAAGGGGATGTCTCCCTCCGGCTGGCGACCGGACGCCCTTGCCAAGTCAATGACCTTTGGCCCCCACCGGACGAAGCCTATTGCTATCGTCACGTTGAGGTCTATGACGAGATTCCGGCGCACTTAGCTACCGCTCAACTCTCAACCGCCTCGGAGCCGTGAGCCGTGCTCTCCAGTGCCGACCCATCGCTGCACACGTTTGCTCGCTATGGCGAACGCTTTGGCGGCATCGAACCGCATTTCAAGGATTACAAGTCAGCCGGATTCCACCTGCCGCAATCTCGGCGGCGCAACGCTCAGCAACTGACGACCCTGGCGATGCTGCTCGACATCGCCCATCTCATTGCCGTGATGTTCGGGATACTGCTGGTCAGGGCTGGCAAACGTCTACAGCTCAACTGGCACGGCTGATTGACTGACAAAAGTTGTCCGCAAAATGCTTGAAACGATTTATCGATAGAACATTGAGCGCGTAAAGAAGATG
>NZ_JACSWC010000145.1 GCF_016888165.1 Halomicronema sp. CCY15110
GTACCCGTTCAATCCGGTTTCGACTTCGCTCAACCTACCAGCATCGAGAGTTGAGCGGAGTCGAAACTCGGTTCATGAGGATCTTTTTTGCGCGCAAGTCCCTAGCGAAGGCGGTGACGTTTAGGCAGTCTGCCACAGTTCCTTAACTCGACCAACCGGCAGCCAAGCTTCAATTTCTTGCACGCGCTGCTCAGATAGTTCTTCCTTCGTCGCGGCAAAGACCGCACGGGTCACGATCTCCCCATTCGAAGTCTTGGGCACAGACGCCTCGCGATCAACTCGTTTGAGAAACAGGTCAGAGTCAATGCCCAGCGGTGCCTCGCCCCGTAATGGCGGACGTAGTCGGCTCAAAAATCGCACGATGGGGTTAGTATCTTGCCACAGTTCGGCAATATCAACATGCAGTGACTGATCTTCTACCTGGCTGGAGGCTACGTCATCCGACAGTTCTGCGGCAACTTGATCAGCCTGTTGGGTGGTCATCATATCTCGCATCACCCGAAAGACCACTTCGGTGATATCCCTGGCATCGTAAAGATCAGACAAATTGCCCTTGAGCATGACCTTCTGCAAGAAAGACATATTCGCCTCAGATATCTGGGCGCTATTATCCTCAGCACTTTGATCCTCAGTTAAGTTTTCCGGCGGGTTGGCTTTCATGTCGCTCAGCATGGCCTGGCCTTTGTCCGTCAGCTTGGCTCGCTTCAGCGTAATCAAGTGAGGCAGCGGTCCATCGTCCGCCCCGAGGGTGTTGGCGACGCGAACGTCCACTTCATCAGGATTGATCAGGTTAGGCACATCTTCTTGCCGACCGTAGGCGTTGCCGCTAAATTCAGCATCCACGTATTGCTTCTGATTGAGGTAGTCTAAATGCCCCAGTAAGTCAGACTTATTGAGCTTAATGCCCGCAAAATCATCAATGGCAAGGTTGATTTCCTTAGCGTTGACTTGGGCAGCATTGTCGCCCTGCTGCGCCTGATTAATTTGATTCAGAATTAAGTAAACAGCGTCGTCTCGAATGGTAATAGGCATACAGTTATTTTTGAATTCAACAATTGGGCTCTGTTTGATTAGGCGATCGCCCATCTCAAGTTCACCCGTTAATTACGACTCATTCGCTAGCCACACCCGAATCTACGGAGTTAGTAGCTCATAGCCAATAAGTAATCATCAGCAAGGCGTTAGAAATCTCGCATCAATAATTGTTAGTGTTTTAGTCATCAACATAACCAAATATAGGAATTTTCAGCGATCGCCGAAACCATCCGCCGACAGAAATACCCCGCGCCGCAATACGACTTATGGTGGAGCGATCGTGAAACGTTGGGAGGATGCCGGAAAAAGTCGTCCATCTTGCGTTGAAGGATAGCCAGTCTTGTTCCGGCCTGAGCCTGCGGGCCTCAGGCAACACGTAGGCAAGCTGATTCAGATATCTCGGCTCAACGATTGCAACAGCCGTTAACGAAAATCTAAGAGCAATCTTAAATTCCGGCTGATTTTGGGCCTGCCATGGAAAAGCTGTAGGGTGAATCTAGTCACTTGTCAGTTGTTAATCATTCAAAGATTATGTCAGCCAGCTATATCATGGCCCTCGATTTGGGCACGACCGGCAACCGCGCCATCATTTTTGACCAAGCGGGGCAAATCGTTGCCCAGTCTTATAAAGAACTGACGCAGTATTATCCTGAGCCGGGCTGGTTAGAGCATGATCCGAGGGAAATTTGGGATGACATTCGCTGGGCAGCTAGGGGTGTTTTAGACAAAGCCAAGGTGTCAGCGTCGGCGATCGCGGCCATCGGTCTAACCGTGCAGCGCGAGACCTGCCTGCTGTGGGACAAGGAAACGGGACGCCCCCACCACAACGCGATCGTTTGGCAAGATCGCCGCACCGCGCCCCTGTGTAATGAACTGCGGGCGGCGGGTAAAGCCGACGAAATCTACAATCGCACGGGCTTGGTGCTCGATGCTTATTTCTCCGCCACCAAGTTAGCCTGGTTGCTCGACCACATTAAGCAATACACCGATCCGCCCCTGTATCTCGAAAAGACCCTGGCGGGCACCGTCGATAGCTGGGTGCTGTGGAACCTGACGGGTGGCAAAGTGCACGCCACCGATCACAGCAACGCCAGCCGCACCATGCTGCTCAATCTGCAAGGGCATGATTGGGATCCGAATTTATTAGACATGTTTAGCATTCCCCGCCACATCATGCCCGAGGTCAAACCCAGTCTCGGCTTGTTTGGCTACACCGACCCCGACTTTTTGGGAGCCGAAATTCCCATCATGTCAGTGTTGGGCGATCAGCAGGCGGCCTTGTTTGGTCACGGGTGCGACAGCCCTGGCGCACTGAAATGTACCTACGGCACGGGCGCATTTTTGGTCGCTCACACGGGTAACGAAATCCTGCGCACCAATCATGAGTTACTATCGACCATTGCCTGGTCGGTGGCTGGTGATGGCAAGCCGAAGGTGGGATATGCCGTCGAAGGGGCCATGTTTACTGCTGGAGCCTGCATTCAGTGGCTGCGCGACGGCATTCGAGTGATTAGCCACGCCGCTGATACCGAACCCTTGGCCAGGCGTATCGGCACCAATGGTGGGGTCTATTTTGTGCCCGCGTTGAGTGGGTTGGGCGCACCTCACTGGGATATGTCCGCCCGTGGTTCTTTTATGGGCATTACTGGCGGCACCCGTCGCGAACACTTGATCCGAGCGGTGCTGGAAGCGATCGCTTACGAAGTCAAAGAAGTGGTGGATGCCGTCAATGCCGGTGCCCCCACGCCCATCAAAGAACTCAAAGTGGACGGCGGTGCTTGTCAGAACGATTTTCTCATGCAGTTCCAAGCCGACGTGCTGGGTATTCCTATCGAGCGTCCAGCCATTCTCGACACCACCGCCCAAGGAGCCGCCTTTGCCGCCGGACTCGCCAGCGGTTACTGGAAAGATTATCGCGCCCTCGTTGCGACTCGTGGTATTGAGCGGGTGTTTGAACCGAATGACCAAGCTTCGGAACCGCAGGACAACTACGCAATGTGGAAAAAGGCCGTCGAGCGTTCTAAAAATTGGTGCGAGTAAGTCCCGAATCAGTCTTTTGGCTGCCGAGTCTCCTCTCGGGCTCGTCATTCATTCAGTCCAGCAACCTCCGGGGACAAACATGCGGGGACAAACAGGATGGTCCCGCATTCATGGCATCAGCGAGGGGCTGTCGTCCTCTCGCTGCCAGGTGTTGACCACTAGATAGCGACAAGCCTTGGCGGTGCTAATCTTTGATTGCCCTTAGTCGCAGCTACGCTTCAGTTACCCATGCCAGCAGCTCAGCTACCTGTTGCCAGAGGGTCAACGGATTGAAGGGCTTAGTAATGACACCAGCAATGGCAAGATCGGCAAAGCGTTTGCGATCGCGCGCCAGCACCTTCGAAGTCAACAGAATCACCGGCACATTGCGGGTCGTTGGATGCTTTTGCAACTGCTCAAACATCTGAAACCCATCCATTTCTGGCATCGACACATCCAGCAAAATAGCGTCGGGCAGCTCAGTTTGCGCCATGCTCAAGCCCGCTTTGCCCGAGTGAGCCAGCAACGTCTGCCACCCGCCAAATTCTTCCAGAGCAGCTTGCACTACTTGGCAAATATCTGCTTCGTCATCCACGATCAAGATACGTTTAGTCATGTTGTGAACTCGCCTTTGCCAGGGGGACTGTAAAGTAAAACGTGCTGCCTCGTCCCAGGCAACTTTCCACCCAAATTTCTCCTCCATGCTTCTGCACGATCCGCTTGCAAATGGCTAAACCAAGTCCGGTGCCGCCTTTTTGTCGAGCATCCGATACATCCACCTGCTGAAACCGATCGAAAATATGATCGAGCTTTTCGGTTGGGATCCCGCGCCCTTGATCCCTCACCGAGAAGAGGATGGCCGAATTGAAGCGAGGGGCATCAGGCAGATGAGGCGGCCCTTCTTGGCTAGCGAAAGTCCTCTTCCCCGTCGCCACCTTTCTGGGTGCCCCCACAGCCCTCTCTCCACTCCTCAATGGTCTTGCTTCCAGCCAGACCGTTTGCCTGGGATTGGAGAACTTGACGGCATTGCTCAGCAGGTTGGTCAGGGTTTGCAACAGAGCGTCAGGCGCAGCCTGGAGAGTGACACAGCAGGGGATCATCTTCAGGGTGACGGCGGATCGTTCGGCTAGGGTGCTGACGCTATCAATCGCTTGCTGCATGAGGTCTTCTACCTGGCAGGATTCCATCGTGAGCTCGACTTTGCCTGATTCCAGCCGTTCAAAGCTGAGAATGTCGTCTACCAGGCGCACTAAGCGGTTACTGTTTTTGATGGCAATATCGAGCATGGTCTGCACCTTTTCCGGGCGCGTATCGTAAACGCCAGCCCCCAAGAGCATCAGCGCCCCTTCGATGGAGGTGATGGGGGTGCGCAATTCGTGGCTGACGATGGAGACAAATTCATCTTTCATGCGATCGACTTCGAGCTGTTCGCGAATGTCTTGAACATGGCCCACGGAATATAGGGGAGTGCCTTCGGCGTCGCGAATGGACGAGGCATAGAGAACGACGGGAATGACTGTGCCGCTTTTGGCGATGTAGCGCTTTTCTAGTTGAAAGGTTTGGGCTGCTCCTTGATTCATCTGCTGTAAGGCAGAGAGATCGGCCTCTAAATCGTCAGGATGAGTAATGTCTTGAAAATTTATTTGCAGGAGTTCTTCCTGGGAGTATTCCAGAAGATCGCAGTAGCATTTATTGACTCGCAGATATCGACCTGCTGGAGAGATTAAGGAAATCCCAATGGGGGCATCGTCAAAGGCGCGGCGAAACAGTTCTTCGTTGTCTCGGAGGGCCTGTTCGAGGCGTTTGCGATCGGTAATGTCGTCGGCAATGCCGACGACTCGCAACGCATTGCCGGCGTCATCGCGCACGATTAGCGAGTCGGATTCAATCCAGCGGATGTTGCCGTTGGCGTCAAAAATGCGATATTGCAGGCGTTTTTGAGTGCCTTCAAGAAGTTGCGCTAATCCGTCTAAAACGTACTCTAAATCTTCAGGATGAATCTTATTCAACCAGGATTTGCGGTCTTGATAGAGACTTTCGCAGGAGTAGCCCCACAGTCTTTCGTAGGAGGGACTGATGTAGAGATATTCCGCACTGGAAACTGAGATCACGTAGGAAACTTGGTTGAGGGTTTGAGCCACCTCGGCAAATCTTGTTTCGCTTTCTTGCAGGGCGAGTTCTGCTTGCTGGCGTTCGGCAAGTTGCGCTTGCAGCTGCTGAAACAGACTGGCTTGGTCCAGGGCGATCGCTAATTGGGTGCTGAGATTTTGTAGCAGATTCGCTTCTGAGTCTTGCCACTGGCGATCGCGAGAGCACGTCTGCACAATGAGCAATCCCCAAACCTGCTGGGTATTTGTTCCTAATCGCTGCACGATTGGGGCCACAATTTGCGATTTCACCGCCATCGCTGGCCTGGAATCGACGAGACAGCCTGCCCATGGGTCTGTAGAGACATCTGACACAATCCGGGCTTTACCTTGGCGGTAATGGTCATAAATGTCTGGGGGGCAATGCCCATCGGCCCAGTGCCTCGGCTCGGTCACCGGCGATGCCGCATGCACAGCTGCTTGAATGATTTGCCCCGAAATGCGTTGCCCCGAGTCCGCTGAATGCAGTCTGACTAACAGGACTCGATCAGCCCCCAGGGTTTGCTGAATGGCGTTGACCGTGGTGGCCCAAAGCTCGTCTAGATCAAGGGGCTGACGAATCTGTTGGGTAATGGTGGTGAGCAAACGCTCTTCTGCGGCTTGGGAGCGGAGGGAAGCTTCCAAGCGCTTGCGATCAGTAATGTTTTCGACTGTGCCGACGATGCGTACAGTTTTGCCGGTGTCATCGACTAGGGGGAAGGCTTTGGATCTTAGCCAGAGACAGCGGCCATCGGCATGCAGGAACCGATACTCGGCATCGAACGGTGCCCCCTGGCGCTCTTGCTGCAGCTGGGCTTCGACGCGATCGCGGTCTTCGGGATGGATATGGTTGAGCCAGTGGGACATGCCCTTGGCGTAAGCCGGTTCGGTTGGCAAGGGTGCGCCGGGAGAGCCGGTCAGGTCGAGGATGGCAGGGTTTAAGTATGAGTATTGAGCCGTCTCTGTTTCAAACACGAAGAACCCTTCTTTCATGGTTTCGGTCAGTTGGCGAAAGCGGGTTTCACTGGCTTGTAGGGCGATTTCGGCTTGTTTGCGATCGGTGATATCCAGGGCTGTACCGCACAGCTTGATTCCTTGCTGATGCTCCTCCTCAAGGATTTCGCCTCGGCTGATGAGGTACCGTTGGGTGCCATCTGGGCGTTGAATGCGATGTTCCAGACTATACGGAGTGTGGTCCGTCATGGCCCGTTCGATCCGCCGCGTCAGTGCTTCGCGATCGCCTGGCGGAATCATGGCCATAATCTTGTCGTAGCTGGGTTCAGCCTGATCGGGTTCGAATCCAAAAATGTGAAACATCTCCTCCGACCAGGTCACTGCGGCGGTTTGCAGATCCAGTTCCCAACTGCCAACTTGGGCAATGCGCTGGGCATCTTTTAGACTGGCCTCGCTCTGGCGAAGGGCCGTTTCCATCTGCCTGCGCTGGGTGCAATCGCGAATGATTAAGACCACCTCGTCCTGGTTCAGCGGCAAGATCCGGGTCTCTTCCCACAACAGCTGTTCCTTGAACTGAAAGGGAAACTCGAACATCTGCATTTCCCCGGATGCCAGCACTTCGGCAATGGCATCCAAGCGTTTTCGGGCGATCTCTTCGGGCAGCAAATCGGCCATGTTTTTGCCGATATCTTCCGCTCTGACCACCACGGGAAAAGCATCCGTCAGTTTGACATCGAGATAGGTGCCATCGCGATGCATTCGAATCATCAGATCGGGAATCGCCTCCAGAATGGTTCGATGCCGTTTTTCATTTTCTTGCAAGGCGATTTCCGCCTGCTTGAGTTCGGTAATGTCAATCACCACGCCATGCCAGGCCATATCTCCGTTGTTTCGGCATTCAGGGGTTGACGTGCCCTGCAGCCATTTCACCTGTCCCGAGGGGGTGATGATGCGCCACTGATGGGAAAATGGGGTGAGCTGCTCGGCACTTTGGCGAACGGCCTGGGCATAGTCGGCCTGATCCTCGGGGTGGATGCGCTGCAGCAGAATATTGGCATCCTGAAGAATCTGCTCCACGGGTATTTCGTGAATCGCCTCGATCGCGAGACTCATGTATTCAAAACGGACGTGCCCGTCAGCGGTCTGCACCAGAATGTAGAGACTGCCGGGGGACAGCTGGTTGTATTGCTGGAGCCAGCGATCGCGCTGGAGCAAGGCTGTTTGCGTATCCCGATCGCGCGATTTCAGCACCGCAAAGCGTTGGGTAATTTGGTGGCAGGCTAGCCCCGTCAGGGCGATCGCGGCCCCCAGCGGTGCCCCTAAGCCCACGACAGCAGCGACGCCTAAGCGTTCCGGCGCGGCCAGATAGCCAGCCAGCCCAACTGTGCCACCCACGACCGGCACCAGGGGCATCCAAATTAACCACCGTAATGGCAGGTGGGCCACACTGATGCGGAAAGTCTGGGGAAAAACAAAAGACATGACAGAAGAAATAAGTTTAGGAGCGAGCCTTTAAACCGGGCCAAAAAACTTCTTACGCTAAATTTACTCCCGATGTTTAACTGGCTCAGTGGCGGGGGCGCGATGCTGTTCGGGCGGGGCGGGGGGAGAGAGTTCCTGCTGCAAGCTGTCTAACGCCTCCAAACAGTGCTGCGACCAATGCGTTTGCTGATGCATTTGGTCTCGAATGGACTGCTCAAGCGTTTCGGCGATCGCGGCGGCTTGGTCATAGCCAAAGGTGCCTAAACCGCCCGCCAGTTTATGCACCTGACTCAGAATTTCTTGCAGTTGTTTTAGACTCAAGTCCCCTGCCTGGATGGCCTGTTCAGCTTGGGCTAAGGTCGCGAGTCGCTGCGGCCAAGACGCCCGAAATTTTGCCCCAGCGGCTTGCAGCGCAGCTTGCACCTTGGCGGTGCTGGAGCTTTCGCCCATGGCGACAGCGGCCACACGGCTAGACGCGATCGCGCCGGCCCCACCCTTGGATGGACCCGGTTTGAGCCGATAGCCCAGACCGTAGACCGTTTCAATCGGATCTGCTGCCATGCCAGCGGCTTTGAGTCGATGCCGCAAATCTTTGATCAGGGTCGTGACGGATCCTTCCACCGGGGCATCGTCAAACGACCACAGGTTGTCAATAATGTTGCTGCGGCTCAGCAACCGCTGCGGGTTGCGCAAAAACAGTTCTAACAAGGTGTATTCTCTGGGACGGCAAGGGACGATAGCCTGCTGAAACGTCACTTGGGCCGAGGCCGGATCTAAACACAAATCGCCCCAGGTTAATAGCGGCCTTGACGACACCTCACCTCCTCGCCGGAGCAAGGCCCGCACTCTGGCGAGCAGCTGATCCGGTTCGCAGGATTTCACGACGTAATCATCAGCCCCGGCATCTAATCCAGAAATCACATCTTGGCTGGCACCTCTCGCGGTGAGCATGAGGACGGGCGTTTGACAAGCTCTAGAGCGCAACTGCCGACAGACTTCAATACCGTTCAGTTTGGGCAACATCACATCCAATAGGATGAGGTCATAAGGCCACTGAATGGCCATTTCTAAACCCGTCTCGCCGTCGGCAACGATGTCGACGGCATAGCGATTGGTGTCGAGAATCCCGGCAATCAGCTCACAGGTATACGGGTCATCTTCCACAAAGAGAACTTTCACAACCGGATACCTCCAAAAGCGTTGTCTCTATCGGGTGGCACTGCAAATTTCAGTATCGGTCGTTGAGGGGTTTGCTTGCCTTGGGGCTGAATGAACCGTGGGCATCGGTGAATGTGGCATCGTCGCTGAGTGCCCCAATATTAGGGTAAAGAGCAAGGCCCTTTACCGCTTCTAGAGAAATGTGTCGGGAGCGTTACGATGGCGACTCACCTGCTGAATCAACAGTAACGCTACCACCACACCCACGAGTCCGGCCGCGATCGCGTGGACCAACGCCTGAATTGCCAGCATATTGGATGGTGACACTAAGGCCCCTTGGGCGATCGCCTGGTCGGGCGTGATCACAGTCGCGCCCTGGGGGATGCGCAACATCCGCAGGGTCAACCGGCTCACTTGCCCCAAAGCAATCAACACAGCCATGATCATCACCGCCAAATTCGTCAGGAGGCCAATCAGCAACGCCCGTTTGACCCCTGACTTAGAAGGCCGGATGTCTGTAGTTTCGAGCCGGGCGGCCAACCGGGTATAGCGATAACTCCAGAACGTACCGAAACCTAGAAATCCTAGACAGAGGAGAGCCAGCCAAAATCCCAGAGAAAACAGGCCCTGCGGCCATTGTCCCAAGCGGGTCAACACCAAACCTAAAACCACCAACAGGGGAATCAACCCCAAAAGCACCTGTAGCCAAAACCCCAGCCAACCGAGGCGGCGACAATTGCGGGCAATTTGCTCTGGAGTGGGGCTCCCCGCTCCGGGACGAAGAAAGCTAGCCATGGCAAAACCCTCTAGATTGCTGGGGTAAATCGCATTGAGCCGCTATCAAACTTCAATTCAATGAACAGTTCGCCATCCATGAAGAAGAAGGAGTTGGCGGCATCGATAAAGCGCAGGTAATCATTACTGATGGAGTCAGGCGGACACGCGGCCAGAGTGGTTGGTCCCAGGGTGATGCCCAGGCGATTATCTTGCCCCAGGGTGTAAGAGCCGATAGAGCGATTACAGTCGGCCTGCACAAAGACTTCGCCACTGGCCGTGAACTCTAGGGTGTAATTTTGCGGGGGATCAGCGGTAAATACCTGACCATCATTGAGCTGAATCTGCTGTAGTTCCCAGGTGGTGCCCGTTAAGCCAGAGGGATCGGCGGCGATGCGGGACTCACAGGCGGCGATCGCAAGGGTGTAGAAATTGCCATTAATGCCACCCACCCGAGCATTCACAATGGCTGGCTGCCGCCCCGTTAGCGATTGAAACGGGATGGAGTAAGTCATGCCAGCCTGAATATCGCTGCGACGGCTAAGCGCCGGTTCCGTACCGCCTTGAGGGAAAACGAGATTAGCGGTGAATTCGTAAGGCCCCGTATTTTCAGGCGTAATTAGCGCCACAAAATAGTCAAAATTCCGGTTATTAGGCACGAGAAAGTCAGTATTCCAGTTGCCTTGAAGAACGAGTCGATTTTCAATTCGCTTACGAATCTCTGTTTGGCCAGTGGTGACCTCTTGCAGTGCCACGCAAGCTTCTTCTGGCTCTGCGGTGGTAGTTTGAGCCAGCTTAGGAGCTTCTTCTACCGGGGTAGCGATCGCCGCAGCACCGTTCAAAAACAAGCTCAGACCCGCTAAAGCACCACAACTTAAATTGAAGTAGGTTTTGAATTTGGGATACTTCATGAGTTACTCCTGACCAGTAATCACCAATCAGAGCAAAAAAAGCGATCGCTCCTCAAGGTAAACTAACCGTAAATCATGAAACTATGAAACTGATATGAATGAGGATCTTATTTGAGGTCCTCCTAACGTTTTAGAAAAAGATGTAGAGGCTCATAATTAGAGAATGTCACTCAAAACTAAAGGGGATATTTCAAACTCCGTCAATGGCTGAGATATCCCGACTACTCAGTGCTGTCGAATCGGGAAAGCACTGAGTCTATTCAGGGCTGTCGAATGACTTACTGAGATGACATTTAAGGGGGCTTGGCACCGCTAAGGTTATCTAAATACACCAAAAGGCGACCACAAAAGCCCATGCCACTATTTATCATTCTGGATAATGCAAGTGACTAGACATCGCTTGCGGAACTCTTTAAACACCCCCCCCTAAGACTAAAAACACAGAATTGCAGCCAAAACACTGTGATGATAGCAATGAGTCCCTATTTCTCAACGGCGGCTACCAAACAAGTGCGCATAGATGAAGGAAAGTTCGCATCCAATAAAGAAAATCTGACACGTCAAAAATATCCACAGCATTAAGATCATCACACTGCCAATAACTCCGTAAGACAAAAATCGACTACCGATAGAGACAACGCTATTGGTAGTAAGTTGTTGCAGTCCAACGAGTGAAAACGCAGTGACCAATGCTCCTAACCAAACATCATTCCAAGAAAGTCTGATCGAGGGCAACACTTTGAACAGAATGGCGATCGCTAGAGATAATATCAAGACTGAAGAGCCAACCTGTAAGCTGTTGCTTAGCTGTAGCTCATCAATTTTGACAAAGGAAAATGTTTCGGCAAAATTGGTGGTCAACTCAATAATGACTTTCACTACAATGTTCGAAGCCAGAGAAACTACCATGAGCAAGGCAGTTCCTAACACCAACAGAAAGGCAAATAATTTATTAGTCACAAAAAAGACCACCATTTGCATGACCGACCCAGACTCTGAGGCTCGGTTAGGGGTTTGCCAAATGCGATTAACTGACTGCCTGAGAATACTAAACACGGTAGTAGAGGCCCACAACAACAGAGCAGAGCCGATAATGCCTGCACCCACACTATTGCTATTAAGGGCAATGACAGTATCCCTGACCAAACTATGAACCTCTGCGGGCAAATACTGCACAACGGCCATTTGAATTGCTCGAAAAGCCTCAGTATCAGGGCCGACTAAGGCCCCCAATATGCTCAGCAAAACTAGCAATAAAGGGAATAAGGAAAATAGGGTGTAATACGACAAGGCTGCGGCCATACCGGCAACATTATCGCGGTCCCACTTGAGACCAGTTTGAATCATTAGCTGGGCTGGTTTTGAGGGTAAAACCGTTGTACGCAGATAGGGAAGTACGGAGCGTTTCAAGTCCCGAAACATGGTGTCAAGGTGCCAATAAATTCGTAAGCAAGTATTCTACTGCCTGACGAATTTAGGGTCGAGTTTCGATCACCCGTCCAGCGCTGACAAACGATAGGCCCTGATTCCCTTGAGTATTGATCATGACGGCTTCGACCACCGGATCCGGAATCTCCGTTTGGGCGACCCATTCCACCAAAAAAGCGGCCCCAATTCCACCGGTGACATCTTCTTGTCGAATGACAAATTCCGTCGCCATCAGCGGACCGAGCTCCACAGGATTTTCCAAGTGACTCTTCACCAGGGCACCTTGGCTGTCATGGTAATCAACCGCAGTCAAAATCATCGGCTGAGTACGGCTGGTGTTGCGAATACTCAGGGTCGTGGTCAGGTTGATGGTGCGCTCCTCATTCACCATGAAAATATAAGAATAAACCGGCACATACAGGGTTTGGCCAGCAGCAATTTCGACTGTGCGATCGAGGGCAACGGGCCTCAAATCTGGGGTGGGTGGCGGAGAAGCTGGCACACTAGACTCGCAGGCAGTGCTCACGAGAACGCCTAATCCGATCACCAAGGCTAGGCCAAGTCTTCGACCAGAGCCACGTAAGATGGCTAAATTATGTCTCATACTGTACTCCGCTAACTACCGTAGGGGTTACGCCCTTGCAAGTAATGCAAACAGGCGAGTGCCAATGCGCCTAAAAGGGCATAAATGGTCATGGCAAAAATTAAATTTAGATCAAAAATTCGACTGGCATCAGCATTAGTGGGACTGATGAATAGCGTAGAGAACGGAGCGACAAAGGGATCAGATAAGTCAAAGATAAAACTTGCAAAAGCATTGTTTGGATTAGAGCGAGTTAAGCGCAGAAATAAGCACAGCGCCAGCAAAGTTTCTAACGCTCCCACCAATAGAATGATGGTGTTGCGAATCCAGCCAAACACTCGCTGGCGTTTAGCGGCTTTAAGCTGAGCGGCCTCCTGCCTAAGGTGTAAGGCTGCAAGCTCTTGTCGCTGTCGTTCGCGATCGCTCTGCTCGTAAAGGTTATTGTTAGGAGACTGATTCATCGTATTTGTAAACTCAGATTTAATCACCTAGGGGATATTTTCTGGTAATTTTGAGGCATAATATCACCTGTCAAAAAGATAATTCAATCCAAATGTGAAGTACCAAGTTATCGAGCACAAAGACTTTCTTGAGGTTCATCTAAATGTAAATCACTTTCCTATTTCTGCCTATTCAACAAATTCAAACTTTTCAGATTAGTCAATCTAATTTTAAATCAAGATTTGCTTTCTATTGAGTTTTTTCATAAAAAAAGATCGGAGCATCCATTAGTTTTCTAAAAACTCGGTAGCGGTGATAAATTTCACGTTTACTAAAGAAAAACAGTGAAACGGCTTCCCAAAGAAATACCCAGCCCCCAATAAAAATACCTTCTGTGACAACCGTGGCCCAATCGGATTCAATGTCATGACCGGGATAGGTAACTCCTACCCATAACAACAGAAAACCGATCGCGACATACCGTAACAGTCGAATATTGATTTTTCGCAGTTCCCGCCTGAGAAAATATAGCCGAAAGCTAAAGTAAGTTTGCAGGGCAGTACGAACCTCCTCTTCTCTTTGTCGATGCTTATTTTCGACTGGCAGCCTAAAAATTAGCTCAATGGGAAATTTAAAGGGGATCTCTTCGGCGCTCCCTTCTAGGTAAAGCTCTAAATCGGCATCAATTTCTCGTTTCTTAAAGGGAGCTGGATCCCATTCGTTAAAAATATCCTCGTAGCGATCAAGGGCAATCTCAATCATGTAGCGGTTAGTGGATTTATCGAGAGAGTAAATTTCAGTAAAGAACTGATCCGATTTCATGAGTTTCCTTTTTTGGGATTAAAGTTGCCCCATGGATAAAACTAATACGTTGCTTGATGGAGGAAATTTAGAGTATCGCTTGGCCCTAATACCAGTTCAATTTGAGTTTGCCATTTTTGCCATTAATGAACCCTTGAAGGTCAAGAGGCTGAAGCCCCTGGTCAAGCACAGCTTCACAGAGGGTTGGTATAACTTAGTTCGTCGAATTGCTGTGGTCAGTAAAAGAGTGAAACGAATTCTCAACTCAGGGTATTTTCAAAGAGTCAAGAGCGTTGTATTGGCTATGGAAACAATCTGGCCGCATTCAGTGAAGTGTCGCCAACATTGGTGCTACTGTAGCGGATTTGAGTTGTACAAGTAGCTAAATATCGGTCAGAGGATTTTTGAAATCTTGCCTAAGAGGATGTTTTAAAAGGGTTACTTTGCGTAGCAAAGATGCCCTCAGTCCCTTGAGATTGGTCTGAAATGCTTC
>NZ_JACSWC010000146.1 GCF_016888165.1 Halomicronema sp. CCY15110
GAGGCTGTAGCGATGGTTCACAACCTGCTTGAGCTGCCGGGACGAGACCCCTCGCTGTTTCAGATCGGCGATCGCCAGTCCCGATTGCAGCTTCTGGATCGCCGCTAGCACCTTTGCTGCTGGGGCCAGCGTGGGAATTTCGAGGGTGATGTCAACATCGTCAGCCTTTTTCGCCATCTGAGAAAAGTTCAGGCTCCAGGGCGATTTGAGCGAGAATTTCGAGAGCAGGATTTCACTGATGCGGCGACCGATCAGTACCGCTAAGCCTGCCCCCACATCCGACCACTCATCACTATCGAGCAGGTTTTCCGCAATTTTCACCAGCGCCTCAACTGCATCGGGGTGGAGATACTGCGTTTCTCGCTGGGCCACGCGCCCCCGTTGCTCATCATTCAGCCTTCTGTATTCTTCGGTCGAGAGCGTCACCAGGGCGATCGCTGGATGATTGGGGTCAAGGAGCTTCAG
>NZ_JACSWC010000147.1 GCF_016888165.1 Halomicronema sp. CCY15110
GGTTTCGACTTCGCTCAACCTACCAGTATCGAGAGTTGAGCGGAGTCGAAACTCGGTTCATGGGAATCTTTTTTGCGGACAAGTCCTTTGGGTATATTTACGCCGACCTCTACTAGGTCATGTTGAAATAGATCATGTTGAAAAGACTGTCGGTGTTTTGCCCTAAGTGGAGCCTAAAAACGGTCTGATTGTCTCCGCTACAGCGTTCCCATATTCCTCTGCTTGGCCTAAGGTGCCGGGTAAACGGGTGGCCTGGACCTCAGGCAGCGCCGCGATCGCCTCCATTTCCGCTTTAGAGGCAGGGGGAGCC
>NZ_JACSWC010000148.1 GCF_016888165.1 Halomicronema sp. CCY15110
TCAACCTACCAGTATCGAGAGTTGAGCGGAGTCGAAACTCGGTTCATGGGGATCTTTTTTGCGCGCAAGTCCCTAAGTGGGTGAATCCGTCAGGAACCGCTAACACAGAGGGGGAATGAGGGGCAAGGCAGGCAGACGACAATATCATGCTGCTGCAAGATGGATGATGGCCCAGTTACCTTACCTTCGTGCCCTCTTGTCAGATGCTCAGAAACCGATAAGGTTGTGGGATTACGGCACGATCGCGAGGGTGATGCGGCGGCTGAGTTGCACCGTCCCTGTGCTGCCCAGGGTGCTGTTGCCATAGCCCACGGGCACCCAATGCACTGTTTCGTCGCCTAGTCGCTGGGCGAGATATTGTTGGACGGCGATCGCCTGCTGGTAGGACAGGTCGGTCGGCGTCGCGCCCTCGGTGGCAATATCGGTGTGGCTACCCACGACGACGGTGGCGTCAGGGTATCGCGCGACATCGGGCAAGATGCTGTCGAGTAGGGCAGGGGCGTTGGGTTGCAGAGTCGCCTGCCCCGGCCTAAAGAGCACATCGCTCGGCAGGGTCACCCGGTAGGCATTGACCTGGAATAAGGGATCGGGCGGTGACCCGGTGGCGGGCTGTAGAGCCGAGTCATTGGAATTGGGAGGATTGGCTGGGGCAACTGTCGTGGGCGGATTCAGCCGATTGACGGCGTTGTCCAGCCGCTCTTCTAAGGGGAGATCGGCATCGGGCAAGGCGAGCTGACGCTCGACGGCAGAGGTGCGATCGCGCAGGGTTTGCAAGTTATTCGAGATCGCGTCCAGCTCCACCGTGACTTGCTCACGTTGTGCTTCGGTCAAGGCAATGGGGCGGGGCGCTGGCGGCGCTGGCGGGGCGTCCGTGGCCGGAGCCGGGAGCGCCGTCGGCGATAGTGTCGCTTCACCAGTCCACCACTCGGGCAAATTCCCCACTTTTTGAAAGAACCGGGCAGTCCGACGGGTCACCACTTCAATCAGGGGCGGCTCGGGATCACTCGCCGGGAAAAACTGGGCCACCAATATGCCAAAGCACCACGCACCGCCCACGCCAGCGCCTAACAACGCCCAGCGCAAAATCCAGACTGAGAGCGATCGCACCCCTTGCCAGCGACTCGGCTCAGGTGGCTCCACCACCGTCGGCGCGGTGGGTGCAGACACCTCGGACATTCCCGGCGCATCGGGGCGTGGGGGGGGATTGTTGAAGGGGGGCAGTTCAGTCATGGCAGCGACTCAGGGCGATTGTGCATACATCCACGGCCCGTTAGTTGAGCGTGGGCGTTAGCGTCAGCGCCCATAAACCGGGGCGCTAGATATAGAGTAGCGGCGATCGCTCAAATTCACTCAGGCTCTTGCAGAGTCTTAGGAATTGCTCAAGGAGTCGTCTCAGCTGGTGACCCAGTACTCGTCTCAGCCGGATCACGCCAAAACACGAGGGCATCGCTAATGGGCTGCAGCTCCGTTCCCGGATAGTAGAACTTCAGGATGCGTTCGGCGCTCCAATTGAGGTCGCCCAAATTGTACGCCCCCGTTTGGCTCATGCCGACGCCGTGACCAAAGCCCCCGCCCACAAACCGATAGCCCTGTAACTGGGGTTCCGCTGCACCGGGCACCGGCTCATAGAGGCCGGCGGTGTAAAAGAGTAAGCTCAAGGGCGCTTCGATCGCGCGAATCACTTCGTCCTTTTGCAACGTCACGACGCCCGCATCGGTGGCAATTTGCAACGTCTGCACCCGGCCAGAGGGGGCGCGTTCCGTCACCACGAGCCGCTGCACCTCGGTGAAGTTCGCCAGGGGATGGTTGCGAGCTTGGAGGTAGGTTTTAAGATCTTGACCAATCTTTTCCAGGGAGGCGTCTTCTGACCAGCGGAAGGTGTCCCAGGTTTCTTCATTGAAGCCCGACTCCAGGGAGAGAAATGCCTTCAGGTTATTTTCATCCGTCAGAGGCCGGGTCGCCAAATCCCAACTGCCGACAACCGAGTCCACCACGGGTTGCAGATAGGGGCGATCGGGGCCATTCCACACATGGCTAAAGGCCGCCGTCACTCCCCCTGCATTCGAGGAATAAAGGGCATCGACCAACTCATCGCCATAGGTGAGCACGAGGCCACGGGTATTGGTGATGGCGCGATCGGTCTTATCCGCCGCTCCGGTAATGCCCCGATAAACCTGACATTGGGTATCGGCACAGAGTTCATAGTTGTCCACTTCAAAGCGGCGTAAGTTCCGCAGCACATAGGTTCGCGCCAAAATCGCCTGAGCTTCAACCGTGGTGGGCGGCGCGGCCAAGCCAATTTCGTAGGGCACCACTCCCCGCAAATACGTCTCAATCGGCACCTGATTCACCAAGGTATACGTGCCGTAGGCGTTGGGCTGCAAGCGCAAGTTGCCGCCGTACACCCGCACCGTATCTTCTACATCGCCGTATTTTTCGATCACGCGGACGCGCTGGTTGCTGGCAATAATGCTGACAATGTCGCGGTTATAGCGAAACCCATTGAAAATTGCGGCGGCCTTGGGTTCGTCCCGCAGGACTTGGCTATCGACGTAAATATTGTCGTATCCGGCAGCTTGCAAATCTTGAAGCAGCAAGCGGCGCAGCAGCGGTGTGCTGTAAACGTCGCGGTCGGCCCACACTTGCCAGTCACCAGGTTGGGCAATCTCGGTCTCAATGCCGCGATCGCGCCATTGATTCGCGCTATCTTCAGCGCTTTCAAAGCTGCGGTGGGTACTCAGCACCACCCGCTCCCGCAACGAGGTCGTCTCCAGCGACACAGGCGCAGTGTCGAGCACAATCTGATTGGTGGTCAGCGTTTCCAACTGCTCCCCCGTTTTGAACTGCACCGTCAGCTGGGCACCATCCAGCGGTTCAATGATCAGGGTTTTGGCGTCGTCACGCCCAAACCGCTGCACAATGCCAATTTGCAGTACGGGATTTTGGGGCTGCTGGGCTGGAGCCGCCGCCGGACTCAGCAGATTCCCCACCACAGCGACGCTCGCCGCCAACAGCAGCCCCGATAGCTTGCCGGTTGTCGCAACTGACAGAGATTTCTGGCCCAACATAACTCGACCCATCCAAAACGCTCCCCGCATTGTAGCGAAGCGATCGCCGAATGCTTTGCCCAGTTGTTCACCTGCGGTTGTTCACCGATTGCTGATGTGACTACGGATGATTTCACCCTGATCCAACCACTCTGGTTCAAGCGCGTATTGTGCTGCCTGTTCACCCATCGGTTGAAGGAATCGCTGGCCCGCGATCGCCGCCAACGAGGCAAAAGCTGGGCGGTCATCTCCAAAACTGACTGATATTTCCGAAATATCCCCTCAACTAAAGCCGTAATCAGGTCAGCAACGAACGTTAAAATGACAGAGTTCATATGCGATCGCGGTTTGTTATGACGTCTGCTGCCCCGACCAAAACCCAGTATGAAGCTGTTATTGGTTTAGAAACCCACTGCCAGCTGAGTACCGAGACCAAGATTTTTTCGCCCAGTTCGACCGCATTTGGGGCTGATCCCAATACCCACATCGACCCCATCGTGTTGGGAATGCCGGGGGTGTTGCCGGTGCTCAACCAAAGGGTATTGGAATATGCCGTGAAGGCGGGGTTGGCGCTGAATTGTCAAATTGCGCCCTACAGCAAATTCGATCGCAAGCAGTATTTTTATCCCGATTTGCCCAAAAACTATCAAATCTCGCAGTTTGATTTGCCGATCGCAGAGCACGGCTGGTTAGAGATTGAATTGGTTGACCCGAAGACCAAAGACGTGAGCCGTAAGCGGATTGGCATTACGCGGCTACATATGGAAGAAGACGCCGGTAAGTTGGTACACGCGGGTAGCGATCGCCTCTCCGGTTCCGCGTATTCTCTAGTGGATTTCAATCGAGCGGGAGTGCCCCTCGTGGAAATTGTCTCGGAGCCGGATCTCCGCACGGGGCAAGAAGCGGCAGAATATGCCCAAGAGTTGCGCCGCATCATGCGCTATCTCGGTGTGAGTGACGGCAATATGCAGGAAGGGTCACTGCGCTGCGATGTCAATATTTCGGTGCGTCCCGTCGGCACTGAGAAGTTTGGCACGAAGGTGGAGATCAAGAATATGAATTCCTTTAGCGCCATTCAAAAAGCGATTGATCACGAAATTGACCGTCAGGTTGCCGCGATCGAGGCAGGGGAGCCGATTTATCAAGAAACGCGCCTTTGGGAAGAGGGCAGCCAGCGCACTATCAGTATGCGATTGAAGGAAGGGTCGAGCGATTATCGCTACTTTCCAGAGCCGGATTTGCCGCCCATTGAGGTCGCCCCGGAGCAACTGACGGATTGGCAGGCGGAACTCCCCGAACTCCCAGCGAAAAAACGGTCTCGCTATGAAACCAGCCTGGGGTTGTCGCCCTACGATGCCCGCGTACTGGCCGATGAGCGGACGGTTGCGGAATATTTTGAAACGGTGGTGCAGTTGGGGGCCGATGCTAAGCTGGCCGCCAATTGGATTACCCAAGACATCGCCGCGTATCTCAATGCCGAAAAGCTGGCGATCAATGAGATGGCGTTGAAGCCGGAAATGCTGGCGGAGATGATTCAACTCATTACCGGGGGCACGATCAGCACCAAGATTGCCAAAGATATCTTGCCGGATTTACTGACTGAGGGCGGGTCACCCAAGGCGATTGTCGAAACCCGGGGGTTGAGCCAAATCTCTGACCCCAAACAAATTGAAGCCATTATTGATGAGGTCTTGGCAGCGCATCCAGAGGAATTGGAGAAGTATCGGGCTGGCAAGAAGAAGCTGCAAGGATTCTTTGTGGGGCAGATGATGAAGCGCACCAGTGGTCGGGTGGATCCAAAGCTCACCAACCAACTACTCAGCAAGAAACTGAATAGTTAAGAAGTGTAAAGAAAGGGGGTAGGGGTTACACCCCTCATCGCTTCTATGCCATACTGTGTTATGTAGATGCACCCTGATGGTAGGGAGAGCTGAATTCAGCTCTCCTTTTTTCCTTTTAAAGGGAACCGCCCCGCGATCGCGGCTGTCTGGTTCATCAACTGGTCGCGATAGCGAGTTCACAAACCGCCGGGAAAAGTTTGATGCTTGGCGTCAGCGATCGCTATCTTCAGGCCGATAGCCGTGCAGCACCACAGTCATTGGCAAACCACACCACAAACATCAAGTTTGCGATCGCCAGGATATCCCAGCCCGTTTTATACATCGGCGGCGAAACCAGCCGTTCCTCTGCTCACAAACCTGGGAGAAGGGGTTGGAGGATGTAGATCTTTGCGCTTCCCGAAGGGTGGGCGGATGGGGATCGAGACTGATGCCGCCGAGTCCTAGAGTGGCTCCCTCCAAACAATTCGGTGAGGGCGGTGTGTTGTGATTAGAGCATCCATTCCAGCAACAGCCCAACCCGACTTTCTTGACGATCGCGGGTATTTTGGATTTGGATATCGGTGCCGATGCGCAAATCTTCCGCGATCGCATACCCGGCGGTGAACGTGGTTAGTCCCACTTCGCGATCGGTGCCGGGGGCCACCCAACTTTGCGTGATTGATAAGTCGGCGGTGCCGGTTCGGGAGGGAATGACGACCACCCGCCAGCCCAGATGCCAGCCACTACTCTCAAACGCTGATGTTTGAATGTCGCGATAGCCAATCACAGGTGCGACATTGCCATACCACCCCAGCGGCAGCACATAGTATTGGGCATCGACCCCAAACTCCTGACGATCGCCCCTGCCATTGGTGGCGTAATCCGCACTGAGAGTGAGCGGAGTACGGCCGACAAACACATCTTGTACACCCACATAAAGACCGCTGGTGTTATCGGTGGAAGGAAACTCCGCGTACCCCACCCGCACCCGAGTACGAAAGGCCGGATCGTGATTCACATCAACGGCCAGATTGGGCACTTCTTCTAACCAGCGCTGCAACACTGGACTGTTTTCAATAATGGTAGGGTCAACATCCACTTGCTGCACTGAGGCTAGGTTCACCTCTGCATCAGGCCAACCCGCAGGTGGCCAATCAGCGGAAGATAGCGACTGCGGGTCGCTGATTGGTGAAGGGGAGAGGGGGACTGTGATGATCGCTTCAGCGGGGGCATGAGAGGAATGATCGCAAACCGGAAGCATGGGCTTCGTGGCGATCGCGGTATTCGTCTCCTCACAGCTTTGTGCTTTATCGCTGCTCCTGTCGAGCACCGTAAGTGACTGAGCTGATGCCGGCAAGATCGTCAAAGCACCGAGTGTCAATGCCACTCCAAGCAGCCCGCATTGGCCGAGCCACCGAATGGAGTGACCGCTGAATTGCACCCACGAGTCCGCACGATAATGGCAACAATGCAAAATGTTTCCTCAGTTCACGATGTCAAAGGAGGAGATGCGCCTAGGCAAATTCGCGATCGCTGTCGCCTTTATACAGCAAAAAGCCCCAGTCATAAACCGGGGCTCTTGCAAGCAAAGCTGAAACTAGCGCTAGCGAACGACCGCCCGCATTTGCTCAGCATCAATGGGCTTCATGAAATAGAGGCGAGCCATTTGCCAGCCAATGGTGGCAAGATGCGGCAACTGCCTGAAGAACTTCAACACTTTCGGGTGATTAACCGTGCCTAAAGTCGTTAATTTTTCGTTCGCCGCCGCACTCGTATCCAGCGCCTTGAAAAACTCAGGGTGATCAACGTTCAGAATCACGGGAAAAACCCGAGCAGCGCTTTCATTCGTATTGCGAATCACGTCGATATCATAGGTGCGCGCATCTAGGCCCAAAATGGCGTAGAAATCTTTGCCCTTCAAGTCGTTCAAATACATGGTCGCAAAGACCGACAGGAGGAAAAAGCGACACCATAACCGTGCTCGCCAGTCATTCAAAAGTTGAGGCTGAGACTTCAAAAAGGCCGAAAAGAAGTCCCCATGACGGTTTTCGTCCTGACACCAGTTTTCAAAAAATTGGAAGATGGGGTAAACCCGAGTCTCGGGATGCGACTCCAGATGGCGATAAATCTTGATATAGCGCCAGTAGCCAATCTTTTCAGAAAGATAAGTGGCATAAAGGATGAACTTAGGCTTGAAGAAGGTGTACTTCTTACTCTTAGTCAAAAAGCCCAGATCCAACTGCAGGTTGAAATCTGACATAGCCTTGTTCAAAAAGCCCGCGTGCCGCGCTTCATCTCGCGATATCAGGTCAAAGCACTCAGCAATGAATGGATTTTTGGTTTTAAGCCGACGACCCAGCTCTTTGTAGAGCAAGAACCCAGAGAATTCTGATGTGCAGGAGCGCTCCAAAAACTGAACGAGGAGTTGGCGAGTCTTGTCATCAAGATATTCCCAAGACTGCTCAAATTCTTCGCCCCGAATAAAATGACGGCGGTTGTAGTCTTCGCGAAGTTCGTCGCGGATGGCTTGAAGTTCTTCCTCATTGACTGAGAAATCCATCTCAGCCATTTCATCAAAATCGGTGGTGTAAAACCGGGGGGTCAGAAGAGTATCCTTGGCAGGAGTTTTGACCCCAGGGCGTAATTCTTCTTTTAATTCTGGCTTTTTAAGGGAATCTACCATGAGTCCTCTGGTACAAGCTCGTGGTGCCGAAAACGACAACATCTCACGCAATGCGTCAGCATAGACAAAACCTTATTGATTTCCCAAAAGAACCTATGGGTAAGCGCTTTGCCTAACTAACCACTGCTCAACTAACTGTCACATAGTCTATCAACTGTGGGGGGTAAGAACGCATCCAAAGCTTTAAGAATTGCAACATTCGGATATTTGCCGTAATACCTCGTCACGGTCTGTTTCAGTGCCGGATTTTGCCGAGGTGTGAGCCGAGTGATGGGGGCTGCTCTCGACTTGGGGGTTGGTTGCCAAACTTCAGGATCTGCCAGGTGAGGTTATAAGGACTCCAGATGGCAGAGAAATTGGATTAGTTCTTCTTCAGAAAGTTCGTGGCGCGATCGCTTTTGATAGGTCTGCTCTAAATACTCCCGTCCGGTTTCGACCGACCAGCCGAGTCGGCGCAACTCAATGTCGGTTTGGGCAATGACATCGGACAGATTGATCGGCGCGGGTAACGCCTCGGTGGAGATCGGGGCGACCGTGGCATCGGGCAGAGAGTGAGGAGTGGGCGAGGGGATACTCTCTTCTAGCGGGGCAATCGTCTCATCAAAATCATCCCCGTCAAGGTTCACCGGCGGCGGCTCGATGGCTGCGGGCTGGGGATGAATTTTTTCAACTGTTTGGGAGGTGGCGACCTTTGCGGGTTTCGGGGAAGACGGTTTGGGTTTAGCCACATGACTATTCGATGCATGAGGTACGGCGGGGGCGGCTGATGTGGCGATTTGGGGCAGTGGCGGAGTCGCGATCGCTAGGGAGGGGGCATCTGCATCTATAGATTGATGCGGTTGAGGGGACTCATTGGGCCTCGCTGGTGGGGCACTGGGGGCCGCCCCCTCGGGATGAAGAGAGTTGCCAATCGCATCTGAGTCGTTCACGGCATAGCCCAGGGCGGCCAGGGCTCGGAGTCGAGCTTGGTCTTCAGCGACTTCGATCGCGTTGTGGGCGGCCAGTCCCGAGGCAGTCCCTGACGAGGCCGTCGTGATGGTGACTTTAACCACAAAGCGATCGCGCTCCACCAGTAGCAGCTCACTGATGATCTGCGCCTCGGGGTAGCGATCGCGAAAAGCTTGAAAAGACACAGTCATCCTTGCTCACATTGAGCTCGATATATTGAGCTCGATATACAGCCACCGACTTAAGGTTCCACGGGCTCGTTGACGAAGGCCGACAACCGTCGTGGGGCACCCAGGATGCAACTGCCCGCGAGGACGAGGGCCACGATGCCGACCAAGCTGGGTAGGCCGACGGGCAACGTCTTTAAAGTTGCCGCCACGGTGCCAAATAGAGACGAAGCCGCGGCTCCCCCGCTGAAGAACATGCCCGTCCCCAAACCGGCTTTGGAGGAGGGCACCAATGATAAGGCAAACGGAATTGTGCCGTTGGACACTAGGCTGAATGCGCCCCCAAACATAATCGCTAGGGCGATCGCGGCCCCGTTATTCTGCACCGCAGCGATCGCCGCACACACAAACGCCAATGCCGCCAACCCCGCCACCATCGCCCGACGATTGCCCAACCGCACCGCCAGCGCCCCCGCCGGAATCGCCGTCACCGCCAGCGTGACAAAGACAGTCCCCAGCACCAGACTGGTATTGCCATTGGGCACCTGACCATCGAGCACCCGTGAAAACAACAGCATCAGCGAACGAAACCCGAGGGTCACCCCAACGCCGGCACCAAATATCATGGCCAGCGCAGCGATGGAAATGCCCTGACTCGCGGTAGGCAGTTCTGTATAGCTTTCCTCAGCGATCGCCTCCGGCACAGTGACCCGGAGGACAAATGCGGCCACTAACAAAACCACAGAGCCCAGGGCAAACGCCGTAAGCGGCCCCCAACTGAGAATCCGTTCGCTGGCGAGTGGCCCCATGGCCCCGGCTACCCCCCCCACCAAGGTCAACACGCTGGCCGCTTGGGGCAACCGAGTCCCAAAGGCGTATCGGCCCAGCAACGACATCGCCGGGCTGCGAAATATCGTCATCGTTAGCGCCCACAGCACCAGCATGAGCGGCAACACCCAGCGCCCAGCCGCTGCCCAACCGCCCATCACCCCAATCGGCAACGCAATGAAGGCCCCAGCGGCCAAAATTGACCCGAGACTAATCAGCGGAAATCGGGTGCCCAGCTGCTGCTGGAAGCGATCGCTCAGGCTGCCCATTAGCGGCTCCATGACCATGGCAAGCAGATTTTCCACCACTAGCAGCGCCGTCGCGAGGGTGCGGGGCAACCCCACCTGGGTCAACAGGTCCACCAAGTACAGGTTATAGATCACCCACATGAGCGCGATCGCGCCCTGTACCAAACCCAACCCCACCACCTTGGCCCATAGGACTTGAGCCGATGCCTGCTCGGACTCACTCAAGGACATAACGAAATTTCCCTCACGTGATCAACTGGCAAATCATCATGACCGGCGCTGACCAATCGGCTGATTCGCCTGACTTCTTATCGATAGGCTGCGCTCAGAGGCTTTCCCCAGCATGGAGATCCCGGCAAACCATTAGCGCTCGCCTACTTTAGCAAACTGGTTTCGCCCCCGGTGAGCCGTTTCATCATTGTTGACCAGCTGCGCCCCGCTGTCTCCAGCTTGTTGGGTGGGCGATCGCTAGGCTCAAAATTTGTTGACTCAGCGTTAGCGTGGCCGGGATGCCTCCCGATATTGTCTGACCGAACTCGCTAGCCACAATCGGCTCGCCCTAAAGCAGTAATGAATTTGCAAATTTTGGGATAAACCTCATCCAGATTCAGAAGTGGAGTCGCAACATCGGCTCGAACCTCACTGCCTGTGTCACCTCTCCTTCTCAAAGAGAGGTTTAAGCAGACTCCGGTTCCTCTCCTTGAGAAGGCTACTAAGTACACATAAATCCCTCCTGGGCTAGTGACCATCCCTGAAAGATGGCCTCAAATTTCCTGA
>NZ_JACSWC010000149.1 GCF_016888165.1 Halomicronema sp. CCY15110
GGCTCAGGAAATTTGAGGCCATCTTTCAGGGATGGTCACTAGCCCAGGAGGGATTTATGTGTACTTAGTAGCCCAAACCTGGGAGAGGGGCTTTGAAGACACGGTTTGTGTAGTTCCGCTTTAGGGAATCGATATAAGCAGCCGTTTAGGGGCGATCGCGGAAATTGACCGCATTGAGCGCGATCGCCGTCCCGTAAGCATCATCCCACTTCCCACTGGCTATCCAGGGCGGCTTGTTGAGAGGCTGCGGCCTCTGCGCCAGATATATCGAGATACCGCTCTAGGTCTGACAGCGACTTGTGCCCGGTAATGCGCTGAATGGCTCTCAGGGGAACTCCGGCCTGGTGCAAGTGGGTCGCCTGACTGCGCCGAAAGGAATGCAGCCCCACCCCATCAAAACCCAGCAAGTCAGCGGCTCGTCTCAGATGCTTGTCCACCGCTCGGGTGGTGATATGGCCCTTGGTGCCACTGCTAGGGAACAGATAGCCCGCACTGGGCAAGTCAGCCGCTGCCAGGATGCTCAATAGCTGCCGGGGAATGGTCGCCGTCTTGGTCGTGCGTGTCTTGGTGGTGGTGGCCCGGTAGATGATGCGATCGCCCTGGATATCCTTCGCCTGCAACTGCACCACCTCACCCACTCGCGCCGCCGTGAAATATGCCATCTCACAGATGATCCGATACGGCTGGTCCAACTCGGCCCACAACTGCTTTAACTGTTCTGGGGGCAACACTGCTGCCTGGCCAAACCGATTAGATTTTGTCACCGCCACCCGCAAACTCTGTTCTCCCTCCAGCATATTCGTCTTTTCAGGAAAAGAGGAACGGCTCTACTTAAGTCCAGACCACAGATTCACGACAAACCAGGGTGTTCAGCGTTTCTTATCGTTCGTCATCACCCCGTCAACGGCTGAAACCCTTGAAAACTCGTCAAACCATCAGCCAGACTTATCGCTACCCTGAAAAGCAGTCAGGTCAGGTTGTCATCACTCAGCCCATGTGCTTGTCATCAGTTCGTCATCAACGTTGTCATCACATCCCCGGAGTTTTGTCATCAACCCACCCCCAACTTTGTCATCACCTGACGAGTCATGATTCAGGGAGCTGTCATCACTATGAGCACCAAAAAAAGTAATCCATTGTTATCCGTTCGCATCTCTCCAGAACTGAATGAATTATTAGAAGCTCATATGGAAACGACGGGGGGAACGCGATCGGATGTCGCCATTGAAGCGTTAGAAAGATTCCTCCGTCCGGCCAGCCTGGATGATGAATTGCCCCACCTGAAACGACGGCTCCAGCAGTTAGAAACCGTCATGCAGCAGTTAACTTCCCAAAGTCTCAACCATAATGAAAGGAACGTTGAGGCTGACATAGGCTGATATGGGCATTCCAGGGCAGCGATCGCGCCGGGGCCAGGGTGAGCTTTACGACCAACCGAAGACCGAGCATGTGTTAATTTTGCTCACTCCGGCAGGCCGTAAATTGCTCGATCAAAAAGTTGCCGATTATAATCAGAGCCTCGATGAAAGAATCTCGCGATCGGAGTTTATCGAACGCTGGGTAAGAGGGTTAATCATCTCAAAATAAGCCCTGTTTGTATCGTTACAGGCCATATATAGGGCAGTTTTCCTCATGTCAAGCATTTTCTAAACGGTTAGAAATTGACCTAGAGGTTGTTTCGTGGGACTGCCTGATGGTGCTTGATTATGCTTTGGTGATGGGTGCCATTGGGGCAGTGGCAAGTTTCCTGGCCTGGTATCGGGCTTACACCCGGTCCATGTACGCTCGTGAGCGAGAAATTAGCCACATTCATAGGTCCATCGAGCAGCAAAATAGCAACGTTTTGCAGCTGTTCTCCGAAATCGAGGCTCGCTTAGAGTCCACGACTAGAGGCATTGGACAACTTTCTAATCGAGTTGAACGCTTAGAAATCGCGTACAGTTTTACATTCAAAGGGGGCCAAGATGGCTAGAGTTAAGGGCGGTCTATTTTCGATTGAGGCATCTGGGCAATTTGCTCAAAGCCTGGTGTTTGATAAACGGGGCTATGTGCGCCAGTATGTCGAACCAAGCAATGCTAAGACAGAGGGCCAAGGCAATCAACGGCAGAAGTTTCAAGGGCTGCAACGGGCGGTCGGGGGCCTCAATACCGTGGCCCGTGAAGCGGCAGGGCTGTACTCGCCGACCACCTATCGTTGGGGGGCTTATGTGAATAGCCAGATGAATAGCTACTACAACGATGTCTCGGTGCAATATGCGGCGTTGGCCTCCGCGACTCAGGATGAGTGGGATGCGGCAGCCAACGGCGGCGGGTTGTTTGAAACCTCGCCGATTGAATACGCGACCAACGCGGTCGATAGTGCGGGTAAGCTGCTCTATCTGTTGGCCTACGTGTTCTACGTCTCGATGGGTGATCCGGGGGGCGTGGGCGACCTGGCGGCGGGGGGTGCCGCTGCCGCTTGGGCGGGTTATCTTTTGTAAGTGAACAAGTTGCTTTTGGATTCATCGACCTCGGCTGCTCCGGTAGCCGGGGTTTTTTGTGGTTTCAGTCGCTGATTAGGTGGCGGGGGTGGTGCCGTCATAGGCCACCGCTAAATTTTCGTCCAGCAAAAGCTGATTGAGTGACAGCCATTCATGTTCAGCGGTGGTGCCATCCTGATACCACAGGATGCCGAGCCAGCGCCCGTACTTCCCGGTTGACTCAGTCTCCACGCGAACCGCGATCGCTGCCTCGAATAAGATTTCCTGCACTCGGGCTCTCGCCAGTTGTCCCGTGGCCGTGTTCACGGTGGGGCAGTTGATGCCCAGGAGCCGCACAGTTTCGTGGATGGTGACACCGAAGCCCAGGTGGGCCTTGCCCTGAACGGTGTCGCCGTCGTTCACAAAGGTGGTTTCAAAGGGATAAAGCTTCTCTTTGAGCAGATAGTCGATTTCCTGGGCGGGGGGTAAGCTCAAGTCCTCAGCAACGGTGACGTGAACGGTCGCCATCGTCCCGCCGCCTTGGCCATCGGTGATGCCGTAGGTGAAGGTGTCGCTGCCGACAAAGCCGGGGTTTGGCGTGTAGGCGATGGAGCCATCGGCCATCGTGGCGGTGCCGTTCTGGGGAGTATTGACGGTTTCTAGGGTGAGGGGGTTGCTGTCGGGGTCGCTGTCGTTGGCCAGGGCCGGAATCAGGATGGTGTTGTTTTCGAGCACCGTCACGTAGTCATCTGCGGCGACTGGGGGTTGGTTGGTGGCTTGAACGGTGACGCTGACGGTGCCGGTGTCGGTGCCGCCGTTGCCGTCAGCCACGGTGTAAGTGAAGGAGTCCGGCCCGACGTAATTGGCGGGGGCGGTGTAGCTAATTGATGCGCCATTGATGGTGGCCGTGCCGTGGGTGGGGGTAGAGACCGACTGAAGCACCAAACCATCACCATCGGGGTCTGAGTCGTTGTCGAGAATCGGGATGAGGATGGAGCCGCCACTGGTCACCGTCGCGCTGTCGTCCGTCGCGGTCGGTGGGGTGTTTGCTGGGGGCGGCGGGGCGACCAGCTCAACCTCTATGTAATCGGCATAGGGCCAAGTATTACTTCCTTTAAGGAGCCCGACTTCAAGCCAATCACCCGTGTCGATTTGCACTGCTTCTAAGACTGCCGCAATGGTACGGTTCACAGCGGCTGGGTTACTGTAAAGGCCAGTTGGATAGACAACCTTGGATGCCTTGATGGTGCGGCTAGCGAGGTCTGAGAGCACCCGAACGGTGATTGTGCCGCTGCCAGATGCGGTGTCCCAATACTTCAGGTCAATGCGATAGAGGCCGCTGGGCTCACTCCACTGCTGTTGACAAAGCCCCTCTACCCCTGAGTTGTTTCCATAAACGCCAGCGCCGCCGCTGCCGTTCGCTAAGTCGTTCCACGAGCTGACTACTACGCCGCCGCTCATCTCCGTTTGTTCCAATTCAATTCGCATGCTTCCTCCGGTGACGCTACTATTACCCTCCTATCAAGGCGGACTCGTGTACCTGTCGCCAAAATGAGCGATCGCTTTGCGCAACGGTTCAAAGATCAGCGATCGGGTAACTTCAGTTGTATCTTGTCGAGTCCAGATCGAGTCCAAAATATATTCAAATTCTTTAGAAGCCTTTATATAAAAGGCTTTTGAGTAGCTAAACCTGCCGACTTGAAATCGGATGAGCCGCAAGGTTCCCAGGGTTCGAATCCCTGCCTCTCCGTTGTTTCATAGCCCTCTGTTTGCGCTAGTGACTGCAAATAGTGCGAATATTGTGAGGATTTTTAGTCGTATTTGAGTCGTGCGGGAACAGCGATTAGAGCGGGAATCCGCTAAGTTTACTTGCGTCAGTATTTGGCAGAATGGTGGCTCTTACGTCTTGAGGGCTAGTTTGCCACCGAAGCCGGGAAAGCAAGGGAAGTGGCGGCAGCAGTGGGTTTCGATTCGCTGTAAGGCGACTAAGGCGGGGCTGAAGGTGGCTCAAGCGAAAGCGGCAAAGCTCGAATCAGACTTAATGCTAGACCGGTTCGATTGGGCTGATTGGCTGAAAAATACGACTTGACCTTACCTCGAAAAAGTGGACATTCCTGCAGAGTCGACAAGGAAGGAGAATGTTCAGATGACTCAGAAACCGCGAAGGACATTTACAGACGAGCAAAAAGCAGA
>NZ_JACSWC010000015.1 GCF_016888165.1 Halomicronema sp. CCY15110
TGGATCCAGATGACGAAATCAATAAATCCGCCTCTCTAGTTGTCGTCAGCCGACAGGCTCATTGTCGTCTAATAGTTTGGACAATGATACTGGCCAGAATTTTGATCAGTTCTTCGCTTTCTTGCAGCAAGGGGGTGAGGCGACTTTCAGGAATTAGCTGCGTGGCGACCAACAATCTCAACCAATAGCAGGTTTCTCTCGCTTCCTTCAGCGCGATCTGCAGTTTGCTCACGAAGTCGGCTCGGCTCTGACCGGACTGGGCTTCCTCCACATTCGCACCAATCGATGTTCCAGAGCGGATCAATTGCTTCGACAGCGTCCGGCCTGCTCCAGGTTGTTCATCAAGCACTTGGCACAGCTTTACGACCCGTACCGCAAACTCAAATGTCCGGTCCGTAATATCTAACGCTTTCCCCATCTCGGTGTGCGACTTCCCTAAAGCACTCTCCTTAATTTTGCATTTTTAATTTTGCATTTTTAATTGATTGGCCCACACCGTTTCTTGCAAGATGCCTAAAGGGACTCCGGCATCGCTACTACACAGGGTGAGGTGGACTTTGAGGCCTGTGGCTGAGGCGTCGCTAATGGGGCCTAAGCCGCGAGTGTGGCGATGAGTGCTGAAGTCCAGTTCAGTGGTGTCTTGGATCGTCAGCACGGTTGCGTGTTCTAGGTGTAGCGGCTCGCAAACAAGAATCGTTATGCTCGCAAACAAGGCGATTTTGAGCTCAGATTAAGTGCGAATAAGAAGACCTGAATGCTCACATTATTTGCAAATGGGCTCAGATTAAGTGCGAACAACTTGCAAACAAGATTTTCGGCTCACATTAGCTGCGAATAAACCGAAAGCCTTTGCCATCAGAACATTCAGCGATTGTCGGTGAATTTGAATAGCTGCTGGGTGACGCAACTATCCAAATTTTGAGAAACGGCTTAAAGTGTTGACAGGCAGGGACTCTCCAGGACGGCACTGGCTTCAGTGGTCGCCCATGAGTCTCACGGATTTCCAGCGTTTGATGACTGTGCCAGTTCGGGAAAATAGGCCGGTTTTAGGCCAGCCGGGTTTTACCATTGTGAGACTCATCAGGAGACAGTTGCATTGTGAGGTGAGCCCTCATGGGGCAGTGCCAGGTGCCGACGGAAGCGGTTTTGGAGCTCCGGCAACGCTTATCGCAGTTGCCGCCACGCTGTGCTGAGCGTCGTCACCTGATTCAAGCCACAGCTCAACTGTACGGGGTGTCCGAAAGTACCCTTTATCGGGCACTGCAGCGCACCTCGCAGCCTCATGCAGTGCGGCGCGCTGACTTGGGCCAACCGCGGGTAATGCCGAAACCAACGCTAGAGCGTTATTGCGAAGTGATTGCGGCGATTAAGCTGCGGACTTCTAATGGTAAAGGTCGTCACTTGTCCACCGGAGAAGCGATCCGACTCCTCGAAGAAGTCGGTATTGATACCCCAGATGGGTTCCTCCGAGCCCCACCCCATCTTCTCAAACGACAGACGGTCAACCGCTATCTCAAACGTTGGGGATATGACTATGCCAGGCTCAAACGCCAGCCCCCGGCCGTCCGGTTTCAAGCCCGCTACAGCAACGAGTGCTGGCACTTTGACCTGAGCCCATCGGACCTCAAGCATGTCAAAGCTCCCGCTTGGATAGAACCCGGTCGGGGGCATCCCTTGCTGATGCTCTACAGCGTGGTGGATGACCGCAGTGGTGTCGCTTACCAGGAGTACCATGGCGTCTACGGTGAAGATGTGGTGGCGGCGCTCCGTTTTCTCTTTGCCGCTATGAGTCTGAAGTCGACGGAGAGTTTCCCCTTTCAAGGGATTCCCCGCATGATTTATATGGACAACGGCCCGATTGCCCGGAGCCTGGTGTTTCAGCAGGTGATGGGGTATCTAGGCATTGAGGTGCGGACCCACCTGCCGAAGGGGAAAGACGGCAACCGGGTGACGGCTCGGGCCAAAGGGAAAGTCGAACGGCCTTTCCGCACGGTCAAAGAGATGCTGGAGACGCTCTACCATCTGCGAGAGCCGGAAACCGAGGCGGAAGCCAATGAGGGACTGCTGCGCTTCTTGCTGCATTACAACAGTCGCCCCCACCGCAGTGAAGCTCGTTCCCGCTTGGAAGATTGGCTGGCGAACATACCGCCCGCCGGGATTCGCGAGATGTGCTCGTGGGAGCGCTTTTGTACCTTTGCACGGGAACCCGAACGCCGCAAAGTCGGCATTGATGCCCGCGTGAGCGTGGCGGGGATCGCTTACGAAGTCGAGCCGGATTTGGCGGGCGAAACGGTGCTGCTGTGGTGGGGACTATTTGATAGTGAACTGTATGTGGAGCATCAGGACCAACGCTATGGTCCTTACTCGCCAGTGGGCGGCCCGATTCCGTTAGACCGCTACCGCCGGTTCAAAAAGACGAAAACCCAAAAGCGTACCGAGCGCATTGAGCAACTTGCCCAACAACTTGCCCTACCACCCACTGCCGAGGGCGGCGTCACCTTGCCGTCCCTGCCTTCAGAAGGAGCCGCTCTATCGTCGCAGCCCTTTGTCGACCCCGACCCCTTCCAAGAAATCACGTTTCCGAGCCCGCTGGCCGCGAAGCGCGCCATTGCGGACGAGCTAGGGCAACCCCTCGCTAAATTGAGTGCTGAACAACTGCAGCAGATCGACGATATCCTGGCGCAGACGTTAGATAAGCAGCAGGTCTTAACGCAGGTCAGGGCCGCTTTCAACCCCACCCCTGGGAGGTGCCATGCTCAGTGACGTGATGGCTTACTTCAACCTCCAGCAGTCTTTTGACCAGGTGGGTTACTTTGCCACCCCGCAGCATCAGCAACTGATGCGGGAATTGAAGCTGGCGATTCATCAAGGTGGGCTCGTCGCCATGACGGGTGTTGTGGGGGCAGGCAAAACCACCACGCTGCGACAGCTTCAAGTTGAACTGAAGCGCGACCAGGACGTCATTATCTCCAGTTCGTTGGCGGTCGATAAAAGCCGGGTGAACTTAGGTACGTTGATGATGGCCTTATTCTTTGACCTGGCGACAGAGCGGGATTTTAAGCCACCGACTCAGCCAGAGCGACGCGAACGAAAGCTATTGGAGCTGATGGAAAAATCTCGCAAGCCCGTAGTACTGATCGTCGATGATGCCCATGATCTGCACAGCCAAACGTTAGTGGGCTTGAAGCGACTGATTGAGTTGGTACAAGATCGGGGGCGAGTACTGGCCATTTTGCTGGCGGGACATCCCAAGCTGAAAAATGATTTACGCCGTCCGAATCTGGAAGAGATTGGGGCGCGAGCCACCACCTTTGTACTGGAGGGCATTAAGGGGCATCAACTGCCCTATGTCCAGTGGCTCCTGGGGGAGTGTTCGGAGAGTCCTCAGGGAGAGCTGATGAATGAAGAGGCGATTGCGCTACTGGCAGAGAAGCTGATGACGCCGTTGCAGATCAAGCATTACCTGCGGTTGGCCTTGGAAGCAGCCCATCAAGTGGGTGTCAAACCGGTGACGCCAGAGGTGATTGAGGCGGTCTTGTCACAAGGGCTCAATGATTTGGAAGCGAAACTGGTGCGGCATGGCTACAACACCAAAGCATTGGCCCATTTACTGAATGTCAGGCCCGCTGAGGTCCGTTCTCTCATGCACGGACGCTTGCCACCGGGTCGGACTCAGGAGCTCCGGGATCAGATGCTGAGTGTCGGCATTCTCGTGTCTTAGCTGCTTAGCCTACGGTTAAAGGCTTTTGGCTTATTCGCAGTTAATCTGAGCCGAAACTCTTGTTGGCAAGCTGTTCGCAGATAATCTGAGCTCATTCGCAAATAATGTGAGCATCAAGCCCCTCTTATTCGCACTTAATCTGAGCTCAAAATCGTCTTGTTTGCGAGCACGGGCTCCGCTGTTTGCGAGCCGTTACATCTAGGCAGCGCTCTACCGTTTGATCCATGTGGCCGGACAGGATGGCAAATCAATTCAAAATGCAAAATGCAAAGTTCAAAATGTCTTTGCAACACAATCTTCTTAATTTTGCATTCTTAATTTTGAATTTTGCATTGTTCAGTCATGAGCTTAGCGCGACTAGTAAACCTTGAAACCCTTGATAAATCAAAGTTTGTTAACTTCTATATCTTTCCATATCTAATCGCGCCTCATCCTAAAAGGCATTTTTGATCCAAAATGTCACGCTAATTGGACTTCCTTATCTATT
>NZ_JACSWC010000150.1 GCF_016888165.1 Halomicronema sp. CCY15110
CGCATCGTTGCGCCTACCTGAATGGCAGGCTGTCACCTCAAGAGTATTTTTCTCTGTAGAAAGTGACCTGCTCCCTACCGATAAGTCGTCATTGCCATAGAGTGATTCGGTTTAGCTGTCTGCTCTGAGATGATTTTTAAGTTTGATGAAGGATCGACGGAGACCACTGGGTCTTCGTCGGTCTTTTTTATTGCCCAGGCTTGATTGGGCGATCGCCCTCAGAGACGCCGAACCCAGCGGGGCGACCCATTGATTGACATCGTTTCCGTCCATGGATTCGACTAAAATGCTCAGAACCCTAATCTGCGTCTGTCGAGGAAAAAGCGTTGCCAGTCCCCACGTTCGATGTTTTGGTCATTGGTAGCGGTGCGGCTGGCCTGTACGCGGCGCTCTGTCTGCCGTCGGACTACCAGGTCGGGCTCATTACCAAAGACGTCTTGAGTCAATCCGCTAGCGATTGGGCACAAGGGGGCATTGCGGCGGCCATCACGACGGAGGATTCGCCCCGCCTACATTTTGCCGACACGTTGCAAGCAGGTGCGGGGCTCTGTGATCCCGCCGCTGTTGATCTGCTCGTCCAACAAGGAGCCGACTGCATCAAATCCTTAGTGGAGTTTGGCGTCCCCTTCGATCGCACCGAGGGGCAACAATTAGCCCTCACGTTAGAAGCGGCGCATTCGCGCAAGCGAGTGCTGCACGCTGCCGACGCCACTGGAAGAGCCGTTGTCAGCACCCTCGCCCACGCCGTCCGGCAGCGCCCAAACATCACCGTGTTTGAACACACCCTGGTATTGGATCTCTGGTGCGAGGCGACGCGCTGTCAGGGCGCGATCGTGGCCGATCAACATAGGCTGGTCCACTGGCCCGCCCGGGCGATCGTGCTGGCGACGGGCGGTGGCGGCCAAGTCTTTGCCCAAACCACCAACCCGCCTGCCAGCACCGGCGATGGTGTCGCGATGGCCTGGCGATCGGGAGCCCAACTGCGAGATTTGGAATTCTTTCAGTTTCACCCCACGGCGTTAAAAATCTCAGGTGCTCCACGATTTCTCATCAGTGAGGCCGTGCGGGGCGAGGGTGCCCACCTCATTGATGCCAATGGCCATCGCTTTACGTTTGACTATCATCCTCAAGGCGAATTGGCCCCCCGTGATGTCGTCAGCCGCGCCATCTACCAGCACTTAACCCACCAGTCCGCCGCAGAACATGATTGTGTCTGGCTCGATCTGAGCCCGATCGCCCCAGACCGCATGGAGTATCGCTTTCCCAACATCATCAAAGTGTGCCAAAAGTGGGGCATCAATCCTTATGAGCAACCGATTCCCGTGTCACCAGCCGCCCACTACTGGATGGGCGGCATCACCACCGACCGTCACAGCAGTTCCACGATTCCAGGTCTTTATGCCGTCGGGGAAGCGGCTAGCACGGGTGTTCACGGAGCGAACCGATTAGCCAGTAATTCTCTGTTGGAATGTTTGGTATATGGTCGTCAGCTCAAACATTTGCAACTGAGTCAGCCCGCGATCGCCGCCCCCCGCCACCACGAATCGACCGCCAAGAACATTCACATCACAGCTGACGAGATCACAAGTCTCCAACAGATTCGGGCGGAGCTGCCTGACTGGGTCTGGCAAGGCGCGGGCATCAGCCGTGATGGTGAAACTTTGGCAAAAACGGATCAAGCGATCGCCCGCCTGCAATCGACTTTTGACCGCTTATCCATCACTCAACAGCTCCTATCCTGTCTGCCCAGCCCACTGGGGGACATCTCCCAGGTTGGCATCGATCCCCTGAGACTCTGGAGCGAGACCCGCAACTTGCTTAACCTGGCCCACCTGATTGTCAAAAGTGCCGCCTTTCGGACTGAAAGCCGGGGAGGACACTATCGCACGGACTTTCCCGAAACCACCGCCGACTGGCAAGTACATACCCTGGTGCAGGGCGATCGCTGGGCGCGCTCTACAGCTTCTGACTCATCGACATCAACAGCTAGGCGCGAATCTTCTTGATCCCTGATGTCGCGTCACGAAATCGGGCAACGGCCTTACCACCGCTCCCCTATGCTGATCGAAAGACTGGCAGCGTAAAATAGAACTCACTGCCCTCATTGGGCACTGATTCAGCCCAAATTTGGCCATAGTGCGCGCGAATAATTCGCCGACACAAGGCCAAACCAATGCCATAGCCATCTTGCGCCTCGTCCCGCTCTAGCCGAAAGCGATCCTCAAAAATCGTTTCCTGCATGGGTGCCGGAATCCCTGGCCCCGTATCTTTAATACACACCTGAATTTTCTGCGTAGTGCGATGCAGGGCTGATACCGACAAACCGCCCCCCTTGGGGGTGTACTTAATCGCGTTATCCAGCAAGTTTGAGAGCACCCGTTGAATTTGCCCCGAATCAACGTATACAAAAGGCAAATCCTGGGGAATATCGATGTCAAGTGCCTGCGATTTCACCTCAACCTTGTTCCGCATTGACGCCAACGTATCCATCACTAAACGTTCCAAAGAAACCGCTTGCGGCTGAATCTGCAACTCAGCTGCGGCCCCCTTAGCAGTTTGCAAAATGTCAGAAATCATCCGATCCATCGCCCAGATTTGGGTCTTGGCATGACGCAACAGCTGTGCAGTCAGCTTCGGCGATAGCGATTTTCGACTGTCTTTTGGCGGATTGCCATACCCCAGCTCTAGGGTCTCCACTGCGATCGATGCCGCTGTCAAAGGATTCCGCAAATCATGGGCCAGCATCGCCACAATGCGGTTCTTAAACTGTAGCTGCGCCGCCAAGTCTTCTTTCTCTTGCTTCAGCTGAAACAGCTCATCTGACAGCTTCATGATCTCAATCGAGTGCGCTAAATCACCTTCAGATAGAACCGACGTCCGTGCCTCTAGCTCCATGGGCAGCGTCGCTTCGGTGGCTTGCTGCGCCTCGGCTTCTTTGCGCCAGTGAGGCCACCATTGATCTAGCTGGGCAAGAATGTTGGTGCCGGAAATAACTTGCTGCTTGCCTGGGGAAAACTTGACTAGAGACGGTGTCGCAATCAGCCGAAAATGCTCGACTAGATACGGCTGCTCGCTAACGTCCACTACCTCTAAGGAAAAGGCCTCTTCGTAATCTAACTCCTTGAGATGCTTACGCAGCTGCTGCACATGCTCGCCGGAGCTAGGACGTTTATCAATAAACAGTAAAAGCTTGATAGAAATTCGATCATGCTCGAATTCATCGTTGAGATGGTTCATCTCGATATTTAAAGCCAATTTAACCGTGTGTCAGGTACGTATAGAATATCGCGAAAGGGTCGAAGACCAAGCCTTGCTGCCCACTTATGAAGAAAATATTAAGCGACTCTTCTGCTAAAGCCAGCGATGCTTGCACCCTGTCCGCGAAACCTGAGTCGATTTATGGACTTGAGAACCTGGAGCAGTCCATTGGCTGACGAACATGAATGCTCCCAGCGATCGCGGCATGCTCAGTGATTTACGTAAGGGATGTATGGCGATCGCTGAATACTCTCCACGGCGGCCCCACTTCGACCAGTTCTGATCGATCAATTAGCCTGAGTTAATCTGCTTTAAAAAGACTGCAGCGTGCTTCTACCAAAGGGCGATCGCCCTTGCCAACAATTATCCAATTCATCAGAAAAATTGATTGCGGTTGTCGTTACCCACTAGCCAGCCTAGGATGGCAAAAAGCACCTCTGGTTTTTATGAACATACTGCTGGTATACCCGCGCTTTCCTCAAAGCTTTTGGTCCTTTGATAAAACGTTAGAGCTGGTCAACTTTAAGGCTCAACTCCCTCCCCTAGGATTAATTACCGTTGCCAGCATTTTGCCGCAGTCATGGCATTATCAATTGGTCGATCGCAATGTCCGACCCGTCACTGAGGCGGAATGGCAGTGGGCCGACATCGTCATCATTTCCGCGATGATCGTCCAAAAGCCCGACTTTTTGGCCAGTATTCAAGAAGCCAAAGCCCACCAAAAATTGGTCGCCGTCGGTGGCCCCTACCCCACCGCCCTGCCCCACGAACTGGAGAGCTCCGGGGCCGATTTTGCCATTTTGGATGAAGGCGAAATCACTCTGCCGCTCTTTGTCGAGGCGATTGAACGCGGCGATCGCAGTGGCACTTTCCGCTCCGATGGTGTCAAGCCCGCCGTGACCGATACCCCCGTTCCCCGCTACGATCTGCTGGAACTTGATGCCTATGCCGAAATGTCGGTTCAGTTTTCGCGGGGCTGCCCCTTTCAATGCGAATTCTGCGACATCATCGTGCTTTACGGTCGCAAACCCCGGACCAAAGAGCCCGATCAACTGTTAGCCGAGCTGCAATGTCTTTATGACTTAGGCTGGCGACGCAGCATTTTCATGGTCGATGACAATTTCATCGGCAATAAGCGCAACGTCAAGCGCTTATTGCAAGCCATGCAACCGTGGATGGCAGAACGCAACTATCCCTTCTCTTTCGCCACTGAAGCTTCTATCGACTTGGCTCAGGATTCTGAGCTCATGCAAATGATGGTGGATTGTAACTTTGGTACCGTCTTCTTGGGCATCGAAACGCCTGATGATGACAGCCTCAACCTCACCCGCAAATTCCAAAACTTACGCGACCCACTGGTGGACTCGGTAAAGGCGATCGCCCACGCCGGTTTACGCGTTATGGCTGGGTTCATCATCGGTTTCGATGGTGAAAAAACTGGCGCTGGCCGCCGCGTCACTCAATTTGTCGAAGAAACCGCCATTCCCACCGCTATGTTCAGTATGCTCCAAGCCTTACCCGACACAGCCCTGTGGCATCGGTTAGCAAAAGAGGAACGCCTGCTCGGTCAAAGTGCCGATGCCAATCAGGTCACCCTGATGAATTTCAGGCCTACCCGCCCCATCGAAGAAATCGCCAACGAATATGTCGAAGCCTTTTGGCAGCTTTACGATCCCCTCGTGGTGCTCAATCGCACCTATCGCCATTTTTTGATGCTCGGTGAAGGCCAAAAACAAGCTTATCAAGGCCGCACCCAGTCAGCCGGCAGCCCTGAAATTAACTGGATAATGGTTCGCGCTTTTCTAATCATCTGTTGGCGGCAGGGGGTCTTGCGCAAAACCCGGTGGCGGTTTTGGGGCAATCTCATCGCCATGCTGTGGCGTTATCCCCACGTCGCGGCCAACTATATCTCCGTCTGTGCCCAAGCCGAGCACTTCATCGATTTTCGCGAACGGGTCAAGGCCAATATTGAAACGCAACTCGCAGCTTATTTGGCTTGCCAACCCGAGCCCGCCCCGACCGCCCCGGCAGCGCAAACAGCGGCATAGCACCTTGACCCAATCGAGATCGTGGGGTTGGGGAAACGACAAGCTTGCATGACAGAGACTGGTGGCGACGAGCATTAACGCGATCGCTCGTCGCCACCCACTAAATAGATCGCTTCCTGGCTGGGACGAGGGAACCGCTGACCAAGCCTTGAACTTCTATGGCGTGCTCGATCAAACGACTCCGGAACTTCCTGATGCCAGTATCGGTCACCTCACCAACCACTCTCCTGGCCAATTCCCACCGGGATGGCGGTTTCACACCTTTCCGATTTGGCAAAGAGAATGCTAGTGTGAACTTCTGTAAACATGCTTGCGATCGGTGATTGATGTTTTTATGTTCAAACATTAGTTTCCATCGAGTAAAGCTAAACGGGCAGCGTGAACTCAAAGCATTGCCGCCGCCTTCAGACCAGAACGGTGGTCTTCGGAGTCATCCCCACAGACCTTGCCCCATTGTTCTAGCCATCTAGAGCCATTTTTAGGGTAAAAGAAGAGTCATCGGCCCACTTCTCTCGTTAAAATTGTGAATCCCTGTTGTGAGGAAAATATTCATTAATGGAGCCCTCCATCAAAAAGTCTGATTTCGTTCTGCGCCCCTACATGAAAAGTAGCAATTTGCGCGCGACTTTCCAGCTGTTAAATACCCTCGTTCCTTACGTGCTCCTGTGGGTACTCGCGGCCAAAGTCGTTGAGCGATCGCCACTTTTGCTCCTGCCCATCATTGGCTTACTCGTTCTATTTTCCTTGCGATGCTTTTCGCTCATGCACGATTGCGGCCATTACTCACTGTTTACCAGTAAGCGCGCCAACCGCATCGCTGGGTTCATCCTGGGCGTGGTGAACGCAATTCCCCAGCATTGGTGGTCGCGGGATCATGCCTATCACCACAAGACGAATGGTGACTGGGAACGTTATCGCAGCATTGGCGACTTTTTATCGACGGATGAATTCGCCCAACTGAGCGCCTTCGATCAAAAGGTCTATGGTCGATTGCGACAGCCTTGGATCATCTTCCCCGGCGGCTTCTTTTACCTCGCCTTTAAGCCTCGGCTAATTCTGATCGCCGAGCTGTGGGGCTGCCTGCGCTACACGTGGCAAGGGTGGCGCAACAATCCCCAGCGTCCTCTGACTGAGATCATTTCGACTTATCAGCCGCAGCAATGGAACGGCACCGACGAGTTTTGGGATATTTTGCTGAATAATCTGGTCGTGCTAAGTACCTGGTGGGTGCTTTGCCACTATTTGGGCACGGCTTTCTTTTTGGGTACCTATGCAGTTGTGTTGACGTTCTCGGCAGCCCTCTTCATCTGTGTTTTCTTCGTTCAGCACAACTTTGAAGGCTCCTATGCCCACCGAACGGAGGGCTGGGACTATTTACAAGGGGCGATCGCGGGCAGCAGCTATCTTGCCCTGCCAGGAATTCTCAAATGGTTTACAGCGGATATCAGCTACCACAGCATCCATCACCTGTCTGAGCGCATTCCCAACTATCGGCTACGCGCTTGTCATGAGCACAACCGTCATCTGCTAACCCAAGTCACCACCATCCGGTTCCGTGATTGGTTAGCCTGTTCCAAATTGATTTTGTGGGATGCTCGCAATAATCAACTCGTTTCCATCGAGCAGTTTTATCAGCAGGATCAAGCTCAGCGCATGACTCCAGTGGCGAGTTAGTTCTGAGGTTTTCAGGGGCAGGGTAGTTCTCCTGGGCAAGTTTCACCCTGCCCCCTACAGGTAGGCTCGGGCCGCTTTGCTGACGGCAAATTCATGCCGCAGTCAGGGCGAAAACCTGTCAGTGTTTACGAACTCGATCTACAATCATTAGAGAACAGATTAATTATTGTTAAGGGTTCCTTTCGATGGTTGTGTATTTTGCCCTGGGGCTAATTGCAGTGTTGTTGGTGGTTGGCACTATCATCTACTTAGCAACTCCCCGCAGTTACGAGTCCTCCAGTACAGTCGCTAACTCCTACGACCAGTGGACACAAGACGGCATCTTGGAGTTCTACTGGGGAGAACACATTCACCTGGGGCACTACGGATCGCCGCCCCGCCGCAAAGACTTTCTCAAAGCTAAATCTGATTTCGTCCATGAAATGGCTCGCTGGGCCGGACTAGACACCTTGCCAAGGGGCACCACGGTTTTAGATGTCGGATGCGGCATTGGCGGCAGCAGCCGGATCTTAGCCCGTGACTACGGCTTCTCGACCACCGGCATCACAATTAGTCCACAGCAGGTGAAACGGGCCGGTGAATTAACCCCGGAAAACCTGACGGCTAAGTTTCAGGTGGATGATGCCCTTGATTTATCGTTCCCCGACAATAGCTTTGACGTCGTTTGGTCAATTGAGGCTGGGCCTCACATGCCCGACAAAGAAAAGTACGGTGCGGAAATGCTGCGCGTGCTGAAACCCGGCGGCATTCTCGTCGTTGCCGACTGGAACCAGCGGGACGATCGCCGTAAACCCTTGAATTTCTGGGAAAAGCCAGTCATGCGCCAACTCCTAGACCAATGGTCGCATCCGTCCTTTTCCAGCATCGAAGGGTTTTCTGAGCAGTTAGAAGCCACTGGCCTCACCGATGGACAGGTCACGACTGCTGACTGGACTCGCGAAACTCTGCCGTCTTGGCTAGACTCCATTTGGCAAGGCATCATTCGCCCTAAAGGCTTGGTACAATTTGGCTTCGGTGGTTTCATCAAGTCCTTACGCGAAGTGCCGACGATGCTGCTGATGCGGCTAGCATTTGGGGCAGGGCTATGCCGATTTGGCATGTTCAAGGCTCGCAAAATCAATAACTTGCCCCAGTCACAACAATCAGCCGTGGGCGAGACCATTAACGCCTAAATCGCCCACCCTCTAAATCGATACTAATGGTGTTTAAGAGCCCTGGCATTGCCCATAAACGGCCATGCGCAGGGCTTTTGACGATCACAGAGCGAGCCTACTACGCCGCACAATTTGGCCAAGCACGTTACAGTCAAATTGCAGCCTTTGAGTTCGTTATCCAAGTCCGTAAGTCATGCCAGAGTTACTATCTACCGAAGATTCGCAGTCCATCCACAGCCACAGCTGCGATGTTGCCATTGTCGGCGGCGGTGTTGTTGGCACGACTCTCGCCGCCGCCCTAGGCAAGTCCGGCTTGTCGGTGACCATTATTGAAGCCCAAACCTTAGAAGGTGCAGCCGCCCGGGAACGGGGCTATGCGCTCTCACCTTTATCGGGTCAAATTCTCGATGGCATTGGCGTCTGGGAGCGCATTTTTCCCTATATCGGTAAATACCACGACATCTATTTGTCTGATGCCGACTGTCCCCGATTAGTGAAGTTTCATCCTCAAGATCTGGGTATCGAGTTTTTGGGCTATGTGGGCGAACATCGCATCATGTTGCGCGCCCTGCAAGATTTCATCAACACTGAATGTGAAACCGTGCAATGGCTTTGCTCGGCGCGCCTCAACCAAGTCACCTACCAGTCTGAGGGGGCGACGCTTGATCTCGAAGTCGAGGGAAAACCTCAGCAGGTGCGATCGCGGTTGGTCGTCGGGGCCGATGGCCCACAATCCTACATTCGGCAAACTGCGGGCATTAAAACCTGGGGTTGGAAGTATTGGCAGTCTTGCCTGACGTTTATGATCACCCATACTGCAAGCCGCAACGACATTGCTTTTGAGCGGTTTTGGCCCGATGGCCCGATGGGGGTCTTGCCATTAGCAGGGAATCGTTACCATATCGTGTGGACGGCTCCCCATGCCGAAGCCAAAGCCCTGCAACGGCTTAATGAAGATGAATTTCTCGCTGAGTTGGAATATTACACCAGCGGTTTTTTGGGCAAGCTCACGCTGACCAGCGATCGCCACGTTTTCCCCGTACAGCTCTTGCAAAGTCGGCAATATGTCCGCCCACGAGTCGCGTTGGTCGGTGATGCCGCCCATCGTTGCCACCCGGTCGCTGGGCAAGGTCTCAACCTAGGCATTCGAGATGCCGCTGCCTTAGCGCAAGTGTTGACTAAAGCCCACGCTCGGGGGCAAGATCTTGGCGACCTAGCCGTTTTGAAGCGTTACGAACGCTGGCGGAAAGTCGAAAACCTAGCGATTCTCGGCTTCACCGATTTCCTTGACCGCATATTTTCTAATCGCTGGTGGCCCATTGTCAAAATCAGACGATTTGGCCTCTGGCTATTACGCAATGTTCCATTACTCAAGGTTCTGGCCCTGAAATTCATGACCGGATTCTGGGGCCGTCGCCCTACTTTATCTCGGACAAAAACCGCCAAACCAGCGGTCTCAGGCGGCTTACGATAGCGCTCTTCTCGGCCCCTATCTTCTGACTCGCGAACAGTACCAAGAGACTTTTTCATATCGACCAGTCTCGCTCAATTGAGCACTGTGAAAGTCACTCCAGCCCATTTAGGCAAGCGCTCCAGCAGTTGGGAGCCCATCAATGAAGCGGGCGTCCAAAAGCCTCCAGGCTGGGAGCTGTCCTTCAAATCTTTAGCCAGGCAAATGCTCGCTTGCGCAATGAGCTTAGCCGTAGAACCGTACCCCGGATCGCGATCGCCCTTAACTTGAGTCTTCAGCACCTGACCATCCGCAGTTTTGCCGATCAACCGCAAATCATAAAAACCCTGGTTCTGCGCCTCAGGACTCGGACCTTCTCCCGGTTTCGGCAAAAGAGTAGTTTCTAGCAGCTCACGTAGCGGTGGAATGGCAGTTGCCAGCACTAACCCATCTAAACCGAACTTAAGTCCTTGGGCCACCAACCAGCCAATTGGCCCCCCTCGAGTTAAAATTCCTTCCTCATAGCGAAAGTCAGTGCCGTAGGCATAGTTCTGCAAGTAGTTCGAACGTAACACCACCCGTACATTTACATCAGCCATGACAAAGGGAGTCACCCACTCTTGAAAGTCTTGATCAAACTGCACTGGGATCAACGGTCGTGAATGGGTGTCGAGTTGTTGACTATCGGGACACAAAAAGTAGGGGTTTTGCAAAGCTCTGCGTAAATCAGGGTCGTCCATCGCCTCTTTGACCAAATTCAGCCCACTGGCAATGGTGCCCCCGGAGACACCGCCTTGAGCGGCCATCACTCGCATATTGACGACTTCACAAGGGTGTTGATATCGCTGCTGCGCCTGACTTTGCAAATGATACACACCCAGATCAGAGGGAATAGAGTCAAACCCACAACAGGGCACGATATAGGCTCCAGATTCCGCCGCCTGCACCTGATGTTGATCCAACATGCGACGAATCCACTGCGATTCCCCCGTTAAGTCACAATAATGCGTCCCAGTCTCAGCACAGGCTTTGACCAAGCGATCGCCATACAAAGCGTATGGCCCGACGGTGGAAAGCACCACGCGCGTCTGCAAACACATTGCCCGCAACGTTGCGTCATCATCGGCATCGGCCACGATCTGCGCAATTGCTGCCGACCCAGGTGCTAAGCGATCGGCCAGCACTTTGAGTTTGCTCGCACTTCGTCCCGCGATCGCCCATCTCAGCGATTCACGCTCACTCTGCTGCACCAGAGCTTGGCAAACTAGCTGGCCAACAAAGCCAGTCGCCCCAAACACCACCACATCAAACATGCGCCATTATGCCGACTCTTCCAGTGAGTTACTAAATACATCAAAGACTTGTTGACAGCAGTGCTTCAGGCGATCGCCCGCCGCTGTTTCCGGCACGGTCTCCCCAGAAAACCGCCAGCGATGAATGGTCGAAAACGTCCATTGCTTACCACGGTGGTCATAACCACCAATTTCCATACCAATGACTCGCTTATCTTGGCTATCCGGATCATCGTAGAAACGAATTTGCAGCAATAGACTCCGACAATGAAATAGTCGGCTCACACCTGGAAAATGCAAACCAATGTCAATAGAATCAGGATCCACAAGCGAACGAGTGTCCTGATCATTCGTCCAGGGTTTCAGATCAACCCTTAAATCAGGAAACTCTAGCTTAAATAAGCGCACAACGGTCGCAATTTTGCTCGCGAACTCGATACTGGTTGCCTGCTCGGCTGCGTTCACACTTTACCTTCCCTGAAAACGCAACTTTCAACCTAAGATAACGCTTCAGTTTCTACAGTCAACCTTGTAACGGACTCAGGCAAGATCACCAAACTCCACCAAAACAATATTCAGCCATTCCTGCGCCACTAGCTAAACAATGATCGAACGTCCCATAGACACCATGAGTGCACACCATACCTACTACAGAATAGGCCTCAAGCAATGACGAGAGACAGCATCGTAAATTGGCAAGTTGTTAACTGACGCGCTGTTTGGGCCTACAATTCAGTCCCAACGGATGAGTAGTGGGCTTGGCAAGTCGATAAAATCGCCATCTCAGATTCTCCAGGGGTGCCAAGCTCATAAAAGCCATCGAGTGCCAGCACTAAATCTGAACTACCCGCCGCCGCTATCTGGACATCATCAGTCACTAATGCGATCGCATAGCCGTAAACTTCTTGCGTGTAGCTATTCGTGATCTGCAAGGCGAGCTCATTACCGTCACGAGATCCTTGAAAGCAATCAAATGACGATTGGGGCATAAACATAGCCCCCACCAAATGCGCGTCTTGCGCCGAAAACACCATATATGCAGCGCCCAAAGCCTCTAGCTCGGGCGCTGAACCATATAGGTAAAGACCATCTGCAATCACGTCAGACTGAGGCACTGCCGCATCTGACAAATCAGCGCTAGGGAATTGACCAGCAGTTGCTACAGTGCATAGCATCAAGCTGCCAGCTACGCCACTTAGCAGCAATTGCCAGTAACCACAATGCGATGAGTCATGGCGGCTAGCAACTGAAACAGTAGAATTGAGAACTGTCTTGAAATATGCACCGACGCCCATTACTCATCAACTCCTTTCTTATTAATTGCTTATCATATTTATTAGAGGAACCAATCCCCTATAAACACATTAGAGGACTGATTGGCCGCCTCAGCGCGAGATCGTCTAGAGCGTAATATCTCTTTGTATCAACCCTTGAAAACGGCTCCCTGAGGGTGATCGAGGTCACATGAAGTGTGATGTCTCAGAAGCCTCAATTTGAAAATAGCGTGTTCTCAATCGTCATATCTAGTGATGAGTGACAGACTTTCAACTGGTCAGCAGCAGTCCATCAGTGCTGTAGCGAGGCTTGACATTTAGACTAAAACCAGGGTCAAGAATCATCCAGGTTATTAACACCTTGACGCCGTAAACAAGCTAGATTGAGCTGATCAGCAGAGTCTTCTGGCGCAAACAAAGTAACGCTACGATAAAGCTCGCCCTCTTTGTGAATCAAGAGAAGCGAGCCAATTGATACTGAGACTAATGCGCTCAAATGAATCGGCCCCATCCAGGCATGTCCCGGAAGCTGGCGCTGATTATTTACGGCAAGGATACTGGTTGTATGGGTGGGAGCATCGGTACTGAGGCAACTGCCGACGCAGTGGAGTCACCACCATTCCCCGGCTCATCAGGGGACACATTGGAACCAACAGGCAAGGCAATTTCTTGACCTCTTTCTTCCAGTACCACCACCGGCGCTGAACCCGCACGATTTTCAATTCGCTTAACCAGTACGGTGCCATTGGCGATGCGATCGCCAACCTTCACATATCGACTTGTGGGCTCATTAGGAGCCTTGACAATGGCATAAGACTCGCCATTCACGCTAGCCACTCCAGTTACCTGTACTTGAGATGCCAAAACCGTAGGTTCAGGTAATTCAGGCAACTCAGTCGGTGGCCTTGCTGTGCCATTGCCTGGGGTGCCTTGTCCGCCTCCAGGTGTCGCCCCTCCTCCAGGTTGGGCAGGGGGAGTGCTGCCAACGTTGGGCTGGTTGGCCGGACCAGGGCCACCGCCATTGGCTGGGGCTGGGGGCGGCGCTGCCGGAGGTGGCGCAATTGGCACAAAGGCGTAGGGGTCGTTCCGCTCTTTGTTGATTTCGTTAAATCTTTCGTTAGGGTCGGTGGAAGGCAGTAACTCAGCCCGGGCAATCTCGGCAGCTGTCGGCAACCCAGGCAACATCGCTTCCTCGAACAATTCACCGTCGCCTGCATCAGCCGTTTCTCCTTCAGAGGCCGGGTCTGGCACGACTGCTGAATCGCTAGGGACCTCAACGCCATCGCTTTCAATGACAAAGCCCTCTTCTTGGTCAACGCCATTACGAGCACTCAAGAAAGCCAACCCCCCCCCTAGAGGAATCGGCAACACCATAGCTAGCAAGCCCAGCAAGCTCATAAGCAAACTATTGCGAGCCCACTTACGCTGCCTCCAAAACTTAATACAGAATACTAACAGCGCAAATGGCACTAACAGCGCGAGCACTCCCCAGAGGGTACTGACTCGAAAGGCATCCACTACGCCAATAATGCCCCCTATCAAGGAGAGTAAAACTCCTAGTAAGAACAGCAGTAATAACAGCATGGCGCTCATGGCTTTGCCTCCTCGCCCATTGTTTAGTCAGCTAATGCTTTTTAACGATAGCTCACTTCTTATCGGATGGAACGTTTTCAACAGCCTCATCTTCGGCAGCCACAACCATTACTCTTTTCAGATGCTTTAAACCCTGTTTGACGCGTCGCGAAACTGTAACCGAACTAATACCGAGACGTTCGGCAGTTTCTTTCTGAGTCAGATCTTGTAAAAAGACAAATTCTAGGATGTTGCGAGTGCGTTCTTCTAACTGTTGAAGAGCTTGGTGGAGGCGAATGCGATCCTCTTCGGCTAGCTGGAAGCTGCGGTATTTTGGATCGGGCAGCATATCTGACAAGGAAGCTGAATCCGTATCCTCATCCAACATCGGGGCGTCTAAGCTCAGTAAAGAGCGATTGCGAATAGCGAGTTTTACTTCACTCCATTCGGCTAAAGAAATCTCTAAATAATTGGCAATCTCATGATCTGTAGGCTGACGGTTTAGCTGTTCTCGTAAAGCAGTAATCGCTTGGCGAGACTGGCCAGCAAGACTATGCCATTTGCGCGGGATGCGTACCGTACTACTGCGATCGCGTAAATAGTGCTGGATTTCACCGCGAATGTAGGGGATTGCGAACGAGCTAAACGCAAAACCCTTGGTCAATTCAAACCGCTCAATCGCGCGAATCAAACCCAGGCTACCGACCTGCATCAAATCATCAAAAGATTCATCAGATTGTCGGATCCAACGATGGGCTTCACGTCTCACCAGCCCTAGGTTTAACTGAACCAACTGATTCCGAATTGCGGGTTGGCGATTTTGCTGATAAAGCTGAAGTAGCTCAGCTGTTTTACCTTTCAGATCCGAATGAAGGGTTGAGGAGGTCATGCTAATTCCGTGACGATTCTAGTGAAGGGGAAACGAGGCCGTCCAAAATGACTGCTAGACGTTTTAGATTGCTGTTTTCTAGTCCAAGACTCAATGCTTAGTGAACGATAAGCGTTGCATAAGATTTTCAGGATATTTGCATGCACCCATACCTAACCCTAATTATCTGCTTCATGGTCAACAATGTTGAATTCACTGATTCCGGAACTGCCTCAAAAAACTTCATATAAGTGGAACAGCGTGGAAATCAGTGGCATCTGACTAACCCACATCCACGAGCTTTTCTTGAAACAGTCTCAAGGCATGGGTCCAGGCATCTTGCGCAGCGATGGAATCGTAGCTAGTGCGTTGATCGCAGAAGAAACCGTGGGTGGCGTTGGGATATCGGTAAATACGGTGCTCAACTCGATGCGTCCTTAATGTATCTTCAAGTGCATCCACTTCAGCGACAGTAATTAAGGGATCTTGCATCCCGAAAAAAGCGTACACTGTCCCTTGTATGTCTGCGGTACGGCTCAGGGTCGGTGCTCCGCCCCCCGGAGTGAACTGGCCAATGCCAGCACCGTAAAAGCTGGCGGTAGCTTGTATCGCTGGCAAAGTGGCTGCGAGGTAGGCCACATGTCCGCCAAAACAAAAGCCGATGCAGCCCACTGCTGCAGGGACATCCGCAAAGTGCTGTTGGACGTAAGCGATCGCCCCTTGGATGTCACTCAGTAGTTCATCGGCCTGGGTGGCATTTTTGTATTGCCGCCCTAAGGCGAGCGCGGCTTCGTCATAGCCCACTGCAAAGCCAGGCGCTTGACGATGGTAGATGTGAGGAGCGATCACAATATAGCCTTGCTGGGCAATGCGTTCTGTTACGGCGCGAATATGATCATTCACCCCAAACACCTCTTGAATCACCACAACAGTCGGACAGTCCGTAGATTCGGTAGGATGAGCAAGATATGCTGGAATCGCGAGTCCCTGACTGAGAATGTCGACTGTGTGCGTTTGAATGGGAGGAGTTGCTGCTGCCATTAGTTCACCACAGGTTGAATGCATGACCGATTTACATTAAAAAGGTTCAGCTATAAGCCTGTCGAGAGGCGGTCGACTGGTAATGCCAGAAATCCACCTCAGCCAGCAACTCGCTGAACAATTACTGAGTACGAGGCCAGTCAACATGCAGCAAGCCATTGGTGTGGTCGAAACCTGCGGCATGCCCGGAGCATTAGTGATTGCCGACATGATGGGCAAGGGCGCAAACATCCAAGTCGTCGGGCTAGAAAACATCGACTCAGGGCGCATTAGCGTGATTATTCGAGGCTCGACAGGAGCGGTACAAGCGGCCATTGCTGCCGTTCAGGTTGCCCAAACCAATGATCCAGGTGTGGCCCTCCTTGGGCATCACATTGTACCTTGTCCGGACAATGCGGTTGAGCCAATGGGTCTGCCCCGTCCAAACCGCAGCTTCTCTCAAGACAACAGTGTCGAGTGGCTAGACGACTAGACCACCAAATATTAAAGTGTCACATTTTGTTGAATTAACATTAATTATCGGACAGGCTGATTCAGCCTTATGTGAGAAGGGTTCATCGCGGCACTGACGATGCTGCACTACCTCGGAAACAATGCCCCGGTGATGGGGTGCACTGGGAGAGCTATCTGTGCTTAAGTTCCACATCCAAACTGACAGTGAAATTCCAGCATCTACACAACTCTATGACCAGTTGTGGTTTGCGATCGCCTCGCGACAGTTTCCCCCAGGGTATCGGTTACCCAGTACCCGTCAGTTGGCGATGCAAACCGGGCTGCACCGTAACACGATTAGCAAGGTCTATCGGCAGCTAGAAGAGGCGGGCGTCGTGGAAGCGCAGCCCGGCTCAGGAATCTACGTCCGAGCGCACTCGACGGTCGAAAGCTCTCGTCCCCATTTAGGCTTGTGGGATAAATTTCCCAAGTCTCGGAAAGTTGTTGAAGATGTATTGGACGAGTTGCTGCGGCAGGGCTGTTCTCTGAATCAAGCCCGTGAACTGTTTTTTGCTGAAGTGGACTGGCGGTTGCGGTGTAGCGCCCGCGTTTTAGTCACGGTGCAGAGTCAAGATTTGGGCGCAGGTGAGCTGATCGTGCGCGAATTAGAGGCGGCTTTACACATTCCGGTGCAATTAGTGGCGTTGGAAGAGTTGGAAGATAGCCTGGCACAAGCGCGTTCTGGGACGGTGGTAACGAGTCGCTATTTTTTGGCGGAGGCAGAAGCGATCGCTGGCCCCAAGTCCGTGCGCGTGATTCCCATCGATATTTACGACTACAACCGAGAGTTGGGGCTACTCAAGGAGTTGCCCCAGGACACCTGTTTAGGCATGGTCAGCCTGAGTTCTGGTATCTTACGTGCAGCCGAAGTGATTGCCTACAGCTTACGGGGCGAAGATGTGCTGGTGATGACGGCACAAACCGAGGATGCCTACAAACTAAATGCGCTGGTGCGGAGCGCCCAAACCATCGTGGTGTTTGACCAAGCTAGTTTGCCCGTAGTCAAGCAAGCCATCACTAGTGCCCGCGAAGACTTGATCAGAGCGCCGCAAATCGTCGTTTGCGACAACTATATAGGCGAAAAATCGATCAATCTATTGAAGCGGGAACTCGGTTTGGAAAGCTAAGGGATGCAGTCAGATTCTGGCAATAAGCTCAGCTGCTGAGCCACTTTGAAAGATTGACGATGCTGGGTCGATCGCCCTAATTTGGCAATGGCTTCCCGGTGTCGGGCACTCCCGTATCCTTTGTTGGAAGCCAGATCATAACCGGGGTAGCGACGATCAAGACGCACAATGAGGGCATCGCGCCATACCTTTGCCAAAATACTGGCGGCGGCGATCGCCACATCCAGCTGATCGCCCTTAATCACCGTCTGCTGAGGAATGGCAAGCTGAGGAATGCGTTGATTGCCATCCACTAAACACAGTTCGGGAGTGACCGCGAGGCGACCAATTGCCCGACGCATTGCCAGAAGCGAGGCTTGCAAAATATTCCATCGGTCAATTTCATGGACGGTCGCCATACCCAGGGCATAGGCCATAGCCTGCGATTGAATATGGGGCACCAAAGCGGCTCGCCGGGGGGCCGTCAAGCGCTTACTGTCAGTCACGCCAAGGGCAGCCAAGTCTAATCTTGTGCTGGCATCAAGAATGACTGCCCCAGCCACCACGGGGCCAAACAAAGCCCCCCGCCCCACTTCATCAACGCCTGCAATGATAGTCGCAGGCGCAGATACTGCCTCTGATGAAGTCGCCGCCGCCTGGGTGTTACTAGCTTTAATCATCGTCTCCGCTAGCCGACGACCGACGACGACGACGACGAGTTTTCGGTGCGGGTTCAACAGCTGCTTCGGTCGCATCACTCGCAGTCGCGTTCTCGGTGCTGACTTCGGCAGCCTCAACCGCCACCGTCACCGCTGAGTCTGTCGCACTCCCATTTCCGTCAGCCGGGGCAGTGGGTTGGCCACGAGACTTAAGGATCGGCTCCGTGACAGTTGCACTGGGTTCCTCTGCACTGGGTTCCTCAGGCACTGCATCGGCATTTTCCTGGGAACTACTCTCACTGCTGGCATCTGACAGTTGTACTGCCTCTCCTGGTAACACAACCTGGACGATCGCGTTTTTCGCGTCTTTGATTTCCTTCGTGCTCAACACCAGCGGTGAAATGCCCATCATGGCGTAGACACTTTGCTCTTCGAGCGTCATTTCCACCACAACTTTTTCGGGCGGTGCCGCTGGCTTGCGATCGCCCCGCCCCCCCCGGCTACGGCTAGACCGACTGCTACTGGAACCGGAACTGGAACTAGAACTAGAACTGGAATTAGGACTGGAACTAGAACTAGAACTGGATTCATTGCTAGTCGACTTGGTCGGCTCCGCTGGCGCTGACTCGGCAGTAACGGGAGCAGGAGTAGAGGGCCGCGAATTGTCACTGCTTTTGCCATTACTGCGACTGGGTGCCGGAGAATCACGACGCCGCCGACGGCGGCCTCCTCGGTTACTTTTTGACTCTTGATAACTGGGATGATGGAGCAAATCCAGTTCTTGCAAATCCGAATGCGGCTCTAAATCTTCCACATAGGCTTCTTTCAAAGAGGGATGAGCGCGATTACTGATACCGGCCGGTTCACGAGTCGTCTCAGCCACAGGCGCATTCACGGTAGAAGGCTGCTCACCCGGCAAATGCACCACATGCCCCAAGCCACCGCAGGTGGGGCAGGGTCGGCCAAACAGTTCGTAAAGGTTTTGGCCCTGGCGCTTCCGAGTCAACTCAACCAGCCCTAGTTCTGAGAGTTGCGAAATTTGGGGCCGTGATTTGTCAGCTCGCAGCGCTCGGTTAAAGGTTTCCAACACTTGGAGTTGGTCACGGCGCGAGTCCATGTCGATAAAATCAACAATGATGACGCCTGCCACGTTGCGCAATCGCAGCTGTCGAGCAATTTCTTCCGCTGCTTCGCAGTTCGTCCAGAGCACCGTTTCGCGCGCGGTAGCGGAGCGCGTAAACGATCCAGAGTTCACGTCGATGACGGTTAGAGCTTCGGTGGGCTCTATGATGATGTATCCGCCCGAGGGTAAGTCAACCCGTGGCTGGATGGCTTCCCGAATCGCTGCGTTTACCCGAAAAAATTCCAACAAGGGTACGCGATCGCGGTGGTGATCGATCAAGACCCCGGGCGGAATCCGCCCGGCATTCCAATTCATCAAATGCTGCTTCACCCGTTTCAACCCCGTGTGGGAATCCGTCACAATGCGATTCACATCGGCGCTATGGACGTCTCGCAGCACCCGCTGGATGAAGTCATCATCACGATTCAGCAATTCTGGCGGGCGCTTGGTTACCGCCTCTTGCTGAATGCTTTCCCACTGTTTTTGCAGCGACTCTAAATCCTCAATAATGGCTTCTTCGGGCACATCTTCAGCTTCTGTGCGCACCAGCAACCCCATGCCCGCTGGTTTGAGCAAGATCGCTAAGGCTCGCAGGCGATTCCGTTCTTGTTCATTCTGAATGCGGCGGGAGAGATTAACGCCTTTGCCGTAGGGCATCAACACGAGATAACGTCCCGGCAACGTGACATTACCGGTGAGCCGCGGGCCTTTGTTGCCGGTGGGCTCCTTCATGATTTGCACCAGCACTTTTTGCTGTGGTGCCAATAACTCAGTGATCGAACCGGCAGACCGCTTGAGCCGCAGCGGTCCTAAATCCGTAACGTGCATAAACCCGTTGCGCTCACTATCGCCAATATTGACAAAAGCGGCGTCAATGCCGGGCAACACATTTTCGACAGTGCCCACATAGATGTCGCTAACCTGATGTGTCCCGGTGGCAACAATGAGTTCCTGTATCTGATCTCCTTGAAAAACAGCAGCAATGCGATGCTGTTCAGCAATAACAATCTGCTTAGGCATTCAATATCCTCAAATCTTGTAATGATTCGACTCCGCCTAATAACGCTGCGGCAGCGAACCGTAATAAAACAAACAATGCTGTCTTTCAGAAGCGAACATCACTGCCGTTGACCAGTAACGACGCAGGCAGGCGGAAAGCGATCGCAGGTGGCTCATTCACCTTCGAAGAACCCAGACGGCCTCAAACAGCCGCAAGCAACACTATCCCAGGGTTACCAAAATCTTTGTCGAATCTCAAAAATTCTGACAGAAGCCTTTGGTAATCGACTGTAGCCGGCTCTCTTGCTTGTTAATGCTCAAGCCTAAGCACAGGTCTGCTTCTGTTGGATGCATTATAGCGCCCAATGACTAGAACAACCCCTTCTATTAACAAAACCTCCGCTCAGCCCTGTTACAACAGTCACTAAGCGGAGGTTAAGTTTTATGAAATTCGGTAGCTCGCCATGGCTGGCAAGCTCAAACGGTCAATCTCGTGATTTATGACGCGGTCAAGGCCGGAACCGGAGAATTGTTTTCTGCCGTTTCCACCCAATTCAGCAACAAGACAATCACGGGATACCGCTTAGGCAATTCTTTCCGCATCAAACGGCGCAGTTCCGATTCAATGGCGGGTTGAATGCCGTCACGCTCAATCCCTTTCTTGTTCGAGCGCTCTCGCAAAACGCGTCCGATTAGATCTGACACTTTGCTTTGGAACCTTTCACGATCAAGGGTCTGGGAGATGCCACGAATATCGACGGTCGGCGGAGTCACTAATTTGCCTCGGTGACTCACGATCGCGGCCACGGTGATGATGCCGTCTTCGGCTAGCTGCTGGCGATCGCGCAGGGTTTCGCGATCCACAACGCCCTGACGGGAAGAATCTACCAGTTCAATGCCAGAGGCCACTTTGCCGCCAATCCCAATGCTGTTTTGGGTTAGTTCAACCACGTCACCGTTGTTAATGATGACCATATTTTCCGCAGGGACGCCCATACTTTGCGCCGTCTGAGAATGCTTTACCAGCATCCGATGCTCGCCATGCACTGGCAAGAAGAACTTTGGACGGGTCAACGCCAACATAAGTTTTTGGTCTTCTTGAGCACCATGACCCGAAACGTGAATCCCCTGATGCTTGCCGTAAACGACCTTGGCCCCTTTCATCATCAGTTTATCGATGTTGTTGACCACAGAAATTGTGTTACCAGGAATGGGGTTCGCAGAGAAGACGACCGTATCGCCTTCACGAACTTTGATGTCTCGGTGGGAGCCGTTGGCAATGCGGGTCAACGCTGCCATGGGTTCACCCTGCGACCCCGTCATGAGAATCATGACGTCGCGATCAGAATACTGACTCAAGTTGCGCAGGGGTTGAAAGCGATCTTCTTCGCATTTGATATACCCCAACTCTCGGGCATGGGCAATGACGTTGAGCATGGAACGTCCCACGACAAAGACCATGCGATGGTGCTTTTTCGCCAGTTCCAGAATCATATTGACCCGATGAACCGATGAGGAAAAGGTCGTGACCAGCAGACGTCCGTCGGCTTGGGAAAAGACTCGATCCAGGTTGGGAAACACCGATCGCTCTGAAGGAGTATGACCAGGGACTTCCGAATTGGTTGAGTCGCTGATCAGACAGAGGACGCCTTTTTCGCCGTACTCGGCCAGCTTTTGCACATCAAAATATTCCCCATCCACCGGGGTATGGTCAAACTTAAAGTCACCAGTATGAATGACGACGCCCAGGGGAGTATGAATCGCCACACTACAGCTATCGGCAATGGAGTGGGTGTTGCGAATGTATTCCACCACAAACGATTTGCCGAGGCGCACCATGTCGCGGGGACGCACCGGGCGCAATTCAGTGCGATCGCTGACGCCCGCCTCTTCCAGTTTTCCTTCTAGCAAGGCCATTGCCAGTCGCGGACCGTAAATTACGGGAATATCAAACTGCTTGAGGTGGTAAGCAATGCCACCAATATGGTCTTCGTGACCGTGGGTGACAATCATGCCCTTGATTTTGTGGCGATTTTCTCGCAAATAAGTGACGTCTGGCAACACAATGTTGACGCCATGCATGCCGTCAGTGGGGAAGGCGAGTCCCGCATCTAGCAAAATAATTTCATCATTGATTTCAAACACACAGGTGTTCTTGCCAATTTCATGCAGCCCGCCGAGGGGAATAATTTTGAGCTTGGCATCGGGATTGGGATTAGTCATACAGTCCGTCGTTGTTGTAGTTGATAAATAGTGCCAAAAATGGCTGAACAAAAGATTGAAAGTGCGTTGGCCCATGGGTCAGGTTGTAGCGCTGAGAGGCTGACAGGCGTTAGCACTAAAGGTTGTTACTGAGAATTCATCGAGAGCCCAGGGAACGCTTCACACGAAGCACAAACCAGCGAGAACATACGCTGAATCGAAGCCCGCTAAGCGGACAAAGAGTATTTCCAAACGCCCTGGAAGGCGACCAAAGATGGGCTAACAATGGTTGACACCGTTAAAGGTGCCTCAAATCGATCATGATTATCTTGGTAAGGTCATACATACTCCGAAAGTTAATGTACATAGAAAGAGCAAAAGTATTCAGTTGTCCCAAGCTTTGTCGGTACGAGACTCTGGTGTTCAGCGGCTAGGCCAGAGATTTTAGAACGGTCTGCAATTCTTGTTTAACAGCATCGCTGGCGGGCATCAGAGGAGACCTTAGCGAACCGACTTGCCACCCTTTCAGGGCTAACGCCGCTTTTACTGGAATGGGGTTGGTTTCCAAAAATAGTGCCTTAAATAAAGGAAAAAGCTTTAGATGGGTTGCAGTTGCCCCTTGAACGTCACCAGCCTCAAAGGCTCGTACCATTTGCTGTAGCTCATTGCCGACTAGGTGACTCGCTACGCTCACCACGCCACAGCCTCCAATCGCTAACAGTGGCAGCGTCAAGGAGTCGTCACCAGAGTAGATGGCAAATGCACTCGGCGTCAAAGCTCGCAGGTGACTCGCAAAATCAAGATTTCCACTGGCTTCTTTGATTGCCACAATGTTGTCAACTGCTGACAGTTGCACCAAGGTCTCGATTGAGAAGCTCTGCCCTGTCCTACCAGGAATATTGTAGAGCATGACTGGGAAATCGTCGCAGGCAGTAGCGATCGCCCGAAAATGTTGCAGCAACCCTGCTTGGGTCGGCTTATTGTAATAAGGCACGACCTGCAGCGTCCCATCCAGGTTTAGCGCGGCGGCTTTGCGGGTCGCTTCAATCGCCTCTTGGGTAGAGTTAGAACCAGTGCCCGCAATTACTTTGGCGCGATCGCCAACCGCCGCCTTGACACATTGAAAAAGCTGGAATTCTTCATCCCAGGACAGCGTAGGCGATTCACCAGTGGTACCACAGACGACTAAACCATCACTGCCATTATCAACTAGATGCGCTGCCAGCTTTTCTGCCAGTGAGTAATCGACAGCATTATCGGCCCCAAAGGGCGTCACCATCGCCGTCAGCACTCGTCCAAAATATCCCACGCGCTCAATATCCTTTTATCAACCCAGGTCAATGATCTCTACTCAAGAGCCGATTTCCCGGTGTGAGTTGGTGTCAGCAATAACATAGCAACCTTGCGCCTGCAAAGCCATAGGTAGCCACTGCGAATAGCCGTCACACCTTTGCGCATGAGTCTCTCGCACCCTGAAAACGAGGTTTTGCCTGGTCGGGTTGATCATCCCTCAGGCCACTGTGGCCATCGGTTTTACCCAATGCTTTTGCACCAGTAGCTCTGCGATCTGCACGGCATTAAGGGCGGCCCCTTTGCGAATTTGGTCACCACACAGCCAGAGTTCCAGCCCGTTGGGATGCGACAAATCTGACCGAATGCGCCCGACCAAAACATCATCTTCACCGCTGGCATCCTGAGGCATGGGGAAATAGTTAGCTTCCCAGTCTTCTAAGAGCTTGACGCCGGGGGCTGCAGACAAGGCGGTGCGGGCCTGATCGGGCGAGAAGGGAGTCGCAAACTCCAGATTGACCGCTTCGGAGTGGGCTCGGAGCACCGGCACCCGGATACAGGTGGCCGTCACTCGCAAATCGGCCACGCCGAAAATCTTGCGCGTTTCATTCACCATTTTCATCTCTTCCTGACAATAGCCGTTGTCATTCAGCGGTGAATTGTGGGGAAACAAGTTGAAGGCCAACGGGTATGGAAACGCTTCTGTCTTAGGTTCAGTACCATCCAAAATGGCTTGGGCCTGCTGCTTCATTTCTTCCATCGCCTGGGCACCAGCGCCGCTTGCCGATTGGTAGGTAGCGACCACAATGCGCTGAATGGGCTGAATTTGGTGCAGGGGCCAGAGGGCCACCGCCATCAGAATCGTTGTGCAGTTGGGATTCGCGATGATGCCCTGATGCTGGGCGGCCGCCTGCGGATTCACCTCGGGAACAACCAAAGGCGTTTGCGGATCCATCCGAAAGGCGCTGGAATTGTCAATCACCACCGCTCCGGCAGCCGTCGCTTTGGCTGCCCATTCTCGGGAAACGCTAGCGCCCGCCGAAGCCAGTACAATGTCGACGTCGTCGAAGGCGCGATCGCTCAGGGGCTGCACGGTGAGCGGCTGGCCTTTAAACGGCAGCGTTTTGCCGGCTGAACGGGGAGAGGCCAAAAGTCGGAGTTCGGTCAATGGAAACTGCCGCTCCTCTAACAGCGCCATCAACTCTGTCCCGACGGCTCCAGTGGCCCCCAAAATTGCGACCCGATATCCCTCAGCCACGACGCTTGACCTCCATCCTTCATAAACTTTTTTGTTCCGCTGGTCACAACGATGCCGGACACGCTCTGCGAACGAGCGATGCCAAGCCACCATTCCCAGCCGACGGATTTGCCTGACACCATGTTCTCACTGAGGCGGCGATCGCAATCGTTAAGATGCCTTGAAATCCTTCAGCCATGTTGTCCCGTGGATGCAGTATGATAGCTAACTGCGTCAAATTTCGACAGTCACCGCACCAGAACAGGCTTGCTCCTTGAGCCCAGTTCTTCAGGTATTTTTCGACGATTCGCATAGGAAGTTAGGACTCTTTCATGAAAGTTACTCAAGAACAACTGCCCGATAGTCAAGTGGGGTTGCAAATTGAAGTGCCCGCTGAGGTTTCTAAACAAACCTATGAAAAGGTCCTAAAGAAATTAATCAAAACGGTACGGATTCCTGGGTTTCGTCCCGGCAAAGTCCCCCGTCCGGTCTTTTTGCAGCGCTTTGGCACTGCTCAGATTAAGGCCGCTGCGCTGGAAGAACTTGTGCAGACAGCGGTTGAACAAGCCATCAAAAATGAGTCGATTGAGGCCATCGGCAATTATCAGCTAACCACCGAGTTCGACGAACTGATCGAGCAATACACTCCCGGCGAAACCCTGACCTTTCAAGCCTCTGTGGACGTACCGCCCCGAGTCACCCTAGAGCAATACACCGGCTTAGCAGTCCAAGCCGAAGAGGTGAAGTACGAAGACAGAAAAGTTGACGAAGTGCTAGAACAATATCGCCTCAACCTGGCTACCTTAGTGCCCGTCGAAGACCGCGCCGTCCAAATGGGAGACGTGGCCGTGGTGGACTTTGAAGGCAAGGTCGAGCAGGCCGATGGTTCTTTTGAGGTATTTGAGGGCGGTAGTGCCGAAGACTTCCAGCTAGAAATTAAGGAAGGCGGTTTTATTGACGGCTTTGTGGAAGGCATCGTCGGCATGTCCCTGGATGAGACCAAAGAGTTGTCACTGCAATTTCCCGAAGACTATCCTCAGGAAGACTTAGCGGGCAAAGCAACCATCTTCACCGTGACGGTGAAGGAACTCAAGGAAAAAGAACTGCCGGAGCTCGATGATGACTTTGCTGAAGAGGTCAGCGAATTTGAGACGTTAGAGGAGCTCCGCCAGTCTCTGGAAAAGCGCTACCAAGAAGAGGCTCAGGACAAAACGGAAGCCAATCAGTTTGAGGCACTGTTAGCGGCCTTACTCAAGCATCTGGACGCCGAAATTCCGGAGACGCTGATTCGTCGTGAAGCGAATCACTTGGTGCAGCAGGCAGCCGTCCAACTGAGCCGTCAAGGCATTGATATCAGCAAAATGCTGACTCAGGAAATCATTGAGAATATGCGCGAGCGATCGCGCCCTGAGGCCATTGATCGGCTGCGGCGCACACTGGCATTGGGTGAAGTCGCCAAGCAAGAGTCCATCAAGGTCGAAGAAGACGATGTCGCTGAGCGCATGCAAGAAATGCTAGACGAGGTCAGCAATCCGGAAGAGGTGGATCGCGATCGCCTACGGGAGGTCGTCAACGAAGAACTGCTCCAAGAAAAAATCCTCAAGTGGCTAGTTGAAAACAACACGGTAGAGATGGTTCCAGAGGGCACCCTAGCTGCCGCTGAAGTTGAGACCGATGACGAAAGCGAGCCCACGCCCGCAACGGCTCCCAGCATTGAACCCGTCGATGCTACAGAGACGACGACCGTCGAAACTACCGCAGTTGCTTCGACAACTGAAGAAGAGTAACGACACGACTGACCACAGAGTTATCCCCCAGATTTCCTGGTCAATCTCCCAATCTCAGACTTCAAAGATTAATGAAGTAGATGGGGATCACAAACCAGAAAATTGGTCTACACTTTGGGGCAAATCGTGTTTTTGGGAAATTTAGCCACCTGACGAACCTCAGCGAGTAAGTTCGCGGTTGGGGCATAATGTTGTCTAGCAGCTGCAATACCTCAGCCACGTGACTAACTCGGCAAATTTGCTTACTAGAGCAAAGCGGACAGTCACCAAGGCGTCTTGAGATTTCCTAGCTGCGGTGACCTATAGATAGACCAGAGTAGTTAACAGTTTAATGGCGTTGCAATCTCATACAAATCACACCCTAACGAGTCAAAGTCAGCTACATCAACGAGTGCAGAGTGTTTTGCCGATGGTGGTCGAACAGTCTGGCCGGGGTGAACGGGCCTTTGACATCTATTCTCGGCTACTACGGGAACGCATTATTTTCCTGGGCACCCCCGTCAATGACCAGATTGCCGACGCCATTGTTGCCCAACTGCTATTTTTAGACGCGGAAGAGCCCGAAAAAGATGTGCAAATCTACATCAATTCTCCCGGCGGTTCTGTGACTGCTGGCATGGCAATTTACGACACCATGCAGCAAATTCGGCCTGATGTCGTCACGATCTGTTTTGGTTTAGCTGCTAGCATGGGTGCGTTTCTGCTGTGTGGCGGCGCACCTGGCAAGCGATTATCGCTCCCAAGTGCGCGCATCATGATTCACCAGCCTTTGGGCGGCGCTCAAGGACAAGCTGTGGATATTGAGATTCAAGCCAAGGAGATTCTGTACCACAAGCAGCGGTTAAATGAACTTATTGCTCATCACAGTGGGCAATCGCTCGAGCGTATTGAAGCTGACACCGAACGCGACTTTTACATGTCTGCGGAAGAAGCCAAAAAGTACGGTTTAATTGACCAGGTTTTGGCACAAGACTCACTGACAACTGCTACCACAGCTGCTGCATCGCAATAGGGGTACACCATGTCTAAGTACGACTCCCATCTCAAATGTTCTTTTTGTGGCAAATCACAAGAGCAGGTACGCAAGCTCATTGCTGGGCCTGGAGTCTACATTTGCGATGAATGCGTTGACCTATGCAATGAAATTTTGGATGAGGAATTATTTGACTCGGGGGCCACGGTGCCGCAGTCAGTGCCTCGGCGGGAGCAAGCTCCCGAACGGCGGCGGGCACCTTCTCGAATTTCCTTCAGCCAAGTGCCTAAGCCGCGTGAGATCAAGAGCTACTTAGATGAGCACGTGATCGGCCAGGATGAAGCGAAAAAAGTCTTATCTGTAGCGGTGTACAACCACTACAAGCGTCTCAGCCATCTACAAAGTCAGGGCGACAACGCTGAAGAAAGTATCGAAATTCAAAAAGCCAATATTTTGCTGATTGGCCCCACGGGTTCTGGGAAAACGCTGCTGGCGCAGACCTTAGCGCGTGTCCTGGACGTGCCGTTTGCGGTGGCTGATGCGACGACCTTGACCGAAGCGGGCTACGTTGGCGAAGACGTGGAAAATATTTTGTTGCGTTTGCTGCAAGTGGCGGATTTAGACGTTGAGGAAGCGCAACGCGGCATTATTTACATCGATGAGATTGACAAGATTGCTCGTAAGAGCGAAAACCCTTCGATTACCCGCGATGTCTCTGGTGAGGGGGTACAGCAGGCGCTTCTGAAGATGCTGGAAGGCACGGTAGCCAACGTCCCTCCGCAGGGAGGCCGCAAGCACCCTTATCAAGACTGCATCCAGATTGATACGAGCAATATCTTGTTCATCTGTGGTGGTGCTTTTGTCGGTCTTGAGAAATTAGTTGAGCAGCGGGCTGGCAAGAAGTCTATGGGCTTTATTCAGCCTGGTGATACGCAGGCCACTCGTGAAAAGCGCACGGCTGATGTGCTGAAGCAAATGGAGCCGCAGGATCTGGTGAAATATGGCCTGATTCCTGAATTCATCGGTCGGATTCCGGCGATTACGGTGGTGGATCCGCTGGACGAAGAAATGCTGGTCGAGATTATGACCGAGCCGAAAAATGCGCTGATTAAGCAGTTCCAGAAGCTGATGGGCATGGACAATGTGCAGCTAGAGTTTAAGCCCGATGCGATTCGTGCGATCGCGCGGGAAGCTTATCGGCGTAAGACTGGCGCTCGGGCGCTGCGGGGCATCGTCGAAGAACTGATGCTCGACGTCATGTATGAGTTGCCCTCTCGGAAAGATTTGAAACGCTGCACCATTACTCGCGAAATGGTGGAACAACGCTCGACGGCTGAATTATTAGTGCATCCGTCTTCGTTGCCGAAGCCTGAATCGGCATAAGGTCTGGCAATATGGCTTACGCGGAAATCTTTGGCGTCAATCACTATTACGAGTGGCTCACTGAATCCGGTGATGCGCCTCAAGGTGATAAGCCCGTCATGGTGTTTATCCACGGGTGGGGCGGTTCATGTCGGTATTGGCATTCGACAGCTCAAGCGCTCAGCAGTGAGTTTGACTGCTTGCTATACGACATGCGAGGGTTTGGGCGTTCAGTTATTGCCCCTGAAAATCGTGCAGCGGTCTTAGCTCGCGGTTATGAATTGGACACCTTTGCTGATGATCTGGTTGAACTGCTGAATGTGCTGGGTCTGGATCAGGTGTGGCTCAATTCCCATTCCACGGGGGCGTCCGTGGCGGTGTTATTTAGCAATCAGTACGGCGATCGCGTCAAGCAATCGATTCTCACCTGCAATGGCGTGTTTGAGTATGACAAAAAGGCATTTGAGGCGTTCTATAAATTTGGCGGCTACGTCGTCGGCTTCCGGCCCCATTGGCTGAAGCAAATTCCGCTAATGCCCAGAATCTTTATGGCACGATTTTTGAGTAGTCCCATTCCGGCGGCAGAGCGCTATGCCTTTTTAGAGGATTATCTGGAGGCGGATGGTGATGTGGCTTTGGGCACCATCTACACTGCGGTGAGTAAGCGGGCCACCGAGATTATGCCCTCGGCGTTTGCACAACTCAGTGTGCCGACCCTCTTGGTTTCGGGTCAGTATGACCAAATTACCCCCGCCAAACTGGGCAAAGAAGCCGCAGCCCTGAATCCAGACACGATTCAGTATGTGGAAATTGAGAACACAGGGCATTTTCCCATGTTGGAAGCCCCGCAGCTTTATTTAGAGGCGGTACGCGCTTTTCTCAAAACCCCTTCTTTTTGTTGAGTGGGCGATCGCTCCCAGTAGCGTCGCCCCAGGCAAAGTCGGTCAAGGCTTGCCCCATCGAGCTGACAAGCTGGCCCCAGCTGGGCTGGGCCGTATAGGGTTAATTGCCCTGGGGATGCTTGAAATGGCGGAGGCGATCGGAATAGCTGCGCATGACCTCGAGTGCAAACATTGGCGTGTTGGTAATCAAAAATTTGAAACGCTCTTCGTCTAGCACCGCTAACTGACAATCCGTTAGCGCCAGGGCCGTCGAGCGGCGCAGTTTGTCAGGGTTCACCAGTGCCCCCTCGCCAAAGACATCGCCCGCCTTGATGGTCTCCACTGTTTTGCCATCCACTTGCATGGCGACAGTGCCCTCAATGATGCCGTACATCTCTGTGCCCGCGTCACCCTCGCTGAAAACGGTCTCTCCCGCCTGGAACCTTTTGCCATCAGGCACCTTTGAGAACAATTCAACCGTACGTGCAACCGTCATGCAATTCCCCTAAAACAAATGTTGAACATGGTTGGTGGAGTGGCTCAGCTGACCCACTCCACCA
>NZ_JACSWC010000151.1 GCF_016888165.1 Halomicronema sp. CCY15110
CTCACAGATGGCTCCCCTTCTCAATCTGAGAATCTAGCTACATCAATACTCTCAGGACTTTTCTGCACCACTAAGGCAAGCATTGAGCCATCATTCCAGTTCCTAGCAGCATGTTTGCAGATACTGGGATACTCACCTTTTGTCTAAAGACCGCTTTAAGGGCTGCTTTGAAATATCTGCTTTAGCAAAATAAAAGTAATCTAAATGTCCGGGTACTCAGCATTTCTATCTAGGTGAGAACTCAGAGAAAGTTCACTTTCTACAGCATTGAAGTGTCTTGGTTGAGCCCATTTCTATCCTAAAAATATCTGCATTTTGCCGATCAAACACTCGTAAGCCTTAATTAGATTGCGATGTAGGAATTTACCGACACCTTGAGGAGGACACCTCTTGAAATATTTTTATGTATTCGTGAATCTGCGGAAAAATTCGCTAATGTAATATTTTCTGTGCACATTTTTTTGATTTACCGAAAAAAGCTCCGAAGAAACTCGCATAATATTACAGATTTTTATGCTAACAAAACATCAAATCTCAATCTACGGGACGGGGGACTTTATGTTTCCTTGGATACTTACTGACTATGATTGACTTGTTGAATTGAAACAGTGAATCGTTATGGCTCTTCCACGTCAAATCTTGTGTTCTCTAGGGGCTTTCGCCGCTTCAACCGCTTGTCTGGCTGGGATGGACACAACTGCTGCCGCTAGTAACTTCGTGCCACAACAACAGGGTGAAATCAACGTTGGATTGGGCTGTTTGGATGGGGCCGTGTCTTGTCTGGAACTCGACCCGATTTTTGCCAGCATCGAATCTTTGGTTGACGACACATCAGGCACCCAAAGTCGCTTGTTCGTTGATTATTTCGGAGCGGGTGACAATGTTGTGACTTACGGCAGCGGTAACGACAGAGTTCAGTTTAAGACGAAAGATGCCGGAACGAATTCAATGGGATATTGGCTGCGGCCATCGGAAAGATCGGTCGGCGGTGGGAATGAGGAAACCGGTCAGCTAGAGGTCGGCACCTTCCGCTTCAACTTTGCCCAGACTTTGGCCGAACTCACAATTGACTTTTTTGATACCGAGTCTTGGGACTCAACTGGGGTTGTCGCTATCAACGGTGTGGATCTTGAAAACCCTGATTACGTGGCGAAGGGCAAAGATGGCAATGTGGTTTCTCAAACCTTTTTCAACATCAGCTCTCTAGACCTTAAGCTCGGACTGGATCGAGCGAGTGGGACTGGCGATGGCGTCAACTTTCGGATGAGTGGGGTGCCTGCTCAAGATGTGCCTGAACCGGCTGCTGCTGCTGGGTTGCTGGCAATTGCTGGGCTGGGTTTTGCGCGTCGGCAACGAGGAGCATAGATATACTGGGTGACGCTGAGCCGACGATCACGAACGTTTGAGAGGCGGGGGGCTAAGATTAGTCCCCCGTTTTTGTCCGGTTATGGTCTGTAACTGGGGCATCCAATCTAGTGTGATTGGTTTGCCTGCAGCAAAACGGGGCGTGATTTTCTTCGAGCCGCCGGGGGTTGCTCAGTATTGGGTAACGGTTGGTGCCACTACGGTGCTGGAAGGGTGCGGCTGCGATCTCAGTTGCGCCATGGCTGCAGCAATGTGTTCTAGCGCGGTGTCAATGCCGGCTTGGTCGACCATCAGGTTGGTAACGGCGCGGAGAGTATGAGACGCGGTAGGTAAAACACCGACTCCTACAGCGGCGAGTTTTTCAGCCAGCGCGGTAGCAGGCAGATCAGGAGGAGTGTGAAAGTAGACAAGGTTGGTTTCTACTGCGTCGAGATTGACGCGGATGCCGTCAATGGTCTGCAATCCCTGAGCCAGACGTTGAGCATGGGCGTGATCATCTGCCAGGCGATCGCGGTGATGCTGGAGAGCATACAGCGCTCCCGCCGCAATAATGCCCGCTTGGCGCATACCGCCGCCAAACATTTTCCGAAACCGTCGCGCCCGCTGCATCAGCTCCTGAGAACCGACGAGCGCTGAGCCGACGGGGGCACCTAATCCTTTAGAAAAGCAAACGCTGACGGTGTCAAAGGGGGCGGCGTAGTCAGCTTCAGAAATTCCAATGGCTACACAAGCATTCCAAAAGCGGGCACCGTCAAGATGCAACCGCAGTTCGTTAGCCCGACAGACTTGGGCAATCGCCTGAATTTCGGCCAGGGGAAAAATGCTGCCACCGCCGCGATTATGGGTATTTTCCAGGCAAACGAGTTTGGTGCGGGGGTAGTGCTCATTCCAGGGGCGCAGGGCTGCTTGCAAATCGGCAGCGGTGAAGAGGCCGCGATCGCCCGCAATGAGTTTGCACATCACGCCAGACAGCGCCGCTGGCCCCCCCGCCTCATAAAAATAAATGTGCGCCTGGCTTTCCAGAATGATTTCGTCGCCGGGTTCGGTGTGGGTGCGGAGCGCCACTTGATTGGTCATGGTGCCCGAGGGCATATAGACGGCGGCTTCTTTGCCCAGTAGGGCCGCCACCGTTTCTTCTAATTCGTTGACAGTGGGGTCATCGCCCAATACGTCATCGCCGACGGGGGCTTCAGCGATCGCTCGACGCATGGCTGGTGTCGGCTGAGTCACGGTGTCGCTGCGTAAATCAATCATCATCAGATATCGAGTCCACGATTTGAGGGATGAGGGCGGGCGTATCGGTGTTGAAACTAACGGGCGCTATCTATCAGCATCAACTTTTCACATCAACTTTTCACATCAGCTTTTTCATTGGCGAGGGTTGGCAGATGCGACCACCGCCGCCGATCTCTGAAAGGTTGAACGCTCAGAATTATATTGTGCGGACAAATCGCTAGTTTCGTAGACGTGAGTCACAAGTTTGCCAATTAACGCTCATCGTCCACCGGGGGCAGCACCTCAACTGAGACATCCACGGCATCCCCTGAGCGATCGCCTGCGGTCACATCCACAGCATTCACTTCGACCGTCCCTTCAGGAGTAAACCGGACAAACCCTTGCGGCGTCACTTGCAGTTGGGTACGGCAATTCGGACAAACGGTTGGCGCATTCTTGAGGCCAGCCAACTGGGTCTCACAGACAGGACAGTTGCCTTCGATCAGGTTGCGCTTGAGCCACCAGCGAAAGCCCAAATACGCCAACACGGGTGTGGCCAAAATCAGCACCACGATGAAGGCAATTGATTTCACAATCCAGCCCAGACCGATCGCGCTGAGCAGCCACACCACAGCCAGCACGGTGAGCCAGCAGCCCAGCCCAGAAAAGTTGATTTGGTAATTCTTTGAACCTTGTGGATACACGCTACTGTCCTCATGCCACGGCGGGCGTCTGATCGCGACGCAATGCCCCAGGCGCAGGCCCAATTGGTGACGGGCGATCGCGCTGAAGGCTGTTTATAGCCTAGTTCACATTATTGTGGCACGAGCGGTGAGATGTCCGAACGTTACGTAGCAGAGTGAGTGGGTAGCAGGATGGTTGGGTGGAGGGTGAGTGGGTGACAGGGTAGCGGGGTGGCGGCTATCCCCAGGTCGACAGTCTGACGTTACGGTTCATTACTGTGCGGCGATGGTGGCGGGATGGGTCTCGCGATCGCTCGAATCGTTGAGTACATTGGGTAAGACGTTGTTTGGCGGGTAAATAATGGCAGAGGCGTCCTCCATCCAGCAAAGTAGTTTGCCGTGGCAGTTGCGGCAGGTTGGCAAAAATTTGTCGGAATGGATTCAATTACGGCTGGCTCAATGGGAGCCGCCAGCTCCTGATGCTCCGCCAAATTTTGAATTTCCGGTTTGGCTAGGGCAATTCCTATTTTGGCTATTGGTCATTGGCGTGATCGGTTGGTTGGCATGGCTGATCGTACAGTTGTGGGATAACTATCTTGGCCAGCGCCCCGAACGTCGAGCCCAACCCCAAGTCGACTTCATTGTCCCGCCAGAACACCATACTGTGGCGGCCTGGCTGCGTCGCGCCCAGCAGTTGGAGCGAGATGGTAACTGGCGTGGGGCTTGTCGAGCTTGGTATATGGCCGCGTTGCAACTGCTCCACGATCGCGAGTGGATTCCGCATCAACCGAGTCGCACCGATGGCGAGTATCTGCAAACTATTCAAACGTTGCCACGGGCCCGCCCGCTACAAATGCTGATTCGCACCCACGAGCGATCGCTATTTGGCGGTGAGGCCCTCGCGGCGGATAATGTCCAGCGCTGTCGCCAAGCCTATGAGGAGATGGCCCAGCGATGAACTCTGTCCCCTTGCTCAAAAATCGCTATGTGCGCTTGGCTGTAGTGGCATTGGCGTTGCTATTTATCGGCCTGGTGTTACTAGCTCCCAGCACCGGCCAGAAGACCAGCGGCTCAACCTATAACCGTGCTCCCGAGGGCTATCTAGGCTGGTATGCCTACATGGAAACCCAGGGCACCCCGGTGCAGCGCTGGCGACGCCCGGTGGCGGAATTGTTAGAGCAGCCGCAAGCGGGCGCACCGCAAACGTTAATCCGCATTTATCCCGGCATGGTGAACGCCTACCAAGCCGGGGATCGAAGCTGGCTCGATCCTTGGCTGGCGGCGGGCAATACCTTGATTGAACTAGGGCTCGATGCCGCGATTGTGGATGCGCCGTTTACGTCGCGATTGGCGAGCGATTTTGGTGAGGTGGTGATCAAAACCCGGCGGCGTACGAATCTGGCAATGAATAGCGATCGCAACCTGCTGGGCGATGCATACGGCGCTGTCATGTGGGAACGGACTGATTCTGAAAGCGGACGTTTTGTGGTGGCACTGACCCCCCACTTGGCAGCGAATGCCTACCAAGCGGAACCGGGCAACTACGCCTTTTTGGCTGATCTAGCAGCGCAGGCAGGTGGCCCCATCTGGGTCGATGAATATCTACACGGTTTTAAAGCAGCGGATGTCATCGTTGAAGAAACCGTCAACACCTGGGGTGCTTACTTGGCCCGCACGCCCGTCAAAATTGCGTTAATTCAAATTGCCATTTTGTTAGCTATCTTTTTGCTTGCCCAAAATCGGCGATTGGGTAATCTCTCGACGGTCAAGCAGGCTAAAGTGGATAACAGCCAAGCCTATATCGACGCATTGGCGGCGGTACTGCATAAGGCCGAAAGTACGCCTTTCTTAGTCGACATGCTGACCAAAGCCGAGCGATCGCGCCTGCAAGCGGCCCTCGGCTTTCACACGGCCAATATTGACGACCGCACCCTGCAAGACGCCTGGACCCAGCAAACCGGGCAATCGCCAGAAATGCTGACCCCATTGACGGCACCGCCCCCACCCACCAAAGGCGCAGACACCGCCCTCAAGCGCTGGCTCGAAACCTTGCAGCGCCTTCGCCAAACGCCCATTCGCTAGCCGTACCGATTACAATCAATTGTCTCCACTCAGGCCAACCTTATGAATGAACTCCAAGGACAAATTCGTCAAATTGGCCACACCCTGAGTCAAGTGGTGGTGGGGCAAACCGAAGTTATTGATCAACTCCTGGTTGCCCTCCTCTCGGGTGGCCACGTCATTTTAGAAGGCGTCCCTGGTACGGGCAAAACCCTCATGGTCAAAGTGTTGGCACGGCTGATTCAGGCCGACTTTTGTCGCATTCAGCTCACCCCCGACATCCTACCCTCCGACATCCTGGGCACCAACGTCTTTGACCTCAACACTCGCGACTTCACCCTCAAAAAAGGCCCCATTTTCACTCAAGTCTTACTCGCCGACGAGGTCAACCGCACCCCCCCGAAAACCCAAGCCGCGCTGCTGGAAGCGATGGAAGAGCAACAGGTCACCCTCGACGGCACCGGACATCCCCTCCCCGATCTCTTCTGGGTCATCGCCACCCAAAATTCCCTCGAATTCGAAGGCACCTATCCCCTGCCCGAGGCCCAACTAGATCGCTTTCTCTTCAAGCTACTGGTCAACTATCCCGACCCGCAAGCCGAGAAGCAGATGCTGAAAAATATCCAGGCTGGCTTTGAGGCCCGACGCATCAACATTCAAAATCTCAAAGCGATCGTCAGCGAAAAGGCCATTCTTGCAGCCCGGCAGGCCGTCAAACAAATTAAAGTCGAAGAGCAAATCTTGGACTATCTGCTTGCCCTCACCCAAAAAACGCGCCAGTCCCGCGACCTATCCCTCGGCGCTTCACCCCGTTCGTCGGTAAGTTGGTTGCAGGCCAGCAAAGCCCACGCCTGGCTGCAAGGCCAAGACTATGTCACCCCTGACAATGTAAAGGCGATCGCGCCGCCCCTCCTACGCCACCGCCTTATTCTCGGCCCCGAAGCCCAACTCGACGGCCTCACCACCGACACCGTCATTACCTCACTACTCCAACAAGTCGCTGTCCCACGCTAAACCTAGCGGCAAAAGGGGTTCTTGAGGTCATGCTCTTGAGGTCATGCTCTTGAGGTCATGCTGAGTATTGCCCAAGTTGTTTGAGGCTCTCGTTCTTGAGCCAAGGACGCGCCCTCCACCAAGGGTGAAATTGCCAACCAGGGATGCAACTTAGTCGTCAAAGAGAATATCGGTGTTGGGCATATCGCCAAAGATCTTTTGGGAATATTCCAATAACTGTCGATTTTTAAAGAGCGCCCGGTACGCTTCATCATCCTTGAAGTGCTGCCAACGTTCTAGCACCGCCATCTGATCGCCCTTGCCATCCATGGCAGAACCATCAAATGAGCTGCCACCGCCAAGACTCGCAACTTTCTTGATTCCAGTATCTGAAAATTCCAGCCCCAGTTGAGCGGCTAACTGCTGGCGATAGTCAACATCAGTGACCCATTGGTTATAGTTCACAGCGATTCTATTGTGGTTCAAATATTGAGTTTCTCCCAAAAATTCTTTGGCATATTGAATCCACAAATCGACCGCAGTAAACTTAGCCGACTTAACCGGAATCATGTTGCTCTTCAATCGACTAGCAAATAAATTGAAGGGATCTCTCAGGACCAGAATATCGAATCTTTTTGCACTCTTGCCGACATAGGCATCATGTAATTGTTCAAATAATGGATCGGCAATGCTGCCAAGTGGATGATCTTCATAGCCACAAATCAGACAGTCAATTTCTGGAAAGCGACCTTTTGCGAGTGGCTGATAGTGCTTATATGCCCAGTTGTGGTGTTCAGGGTAGTGATCAATGAGCATTTCATACTTGTAGCGATAAGGATTACATCGGACTTCGAGATTGTTCAAATGCTCGATCGCTCCTGGTTCTTGAGCTTTAATCCATTCCGCAACCGTGTGATTGCCAGTCCGGCGTAAACCAATAATGCGTAGTTCTTTCTTGTTAGCGATCGCCCGCTCTTGAAAATTGCCTGTCAGCAAACGCCAGACGTCTTCAGTAGAGTGCTGTAAAGTTCGACTGGCCTTACGGGCAAGTTTGCGAGTTATCTGAGCTGGGGGCAGCGTTGTCATTGGAGAATGTTTCTAAGTCGCTACTTCTCAATTAATCCCCGATCGGATGCCAGAAGCGACATATCTTCTATTGCAAAGACGCGGCCCCCAGCTACCGCGATATCCACTCGGCAAAGGACTGGTAGCGGTGACCCATCGCAGCCGAATTTTGCTATTGGCTGGCTGCTTGGGCGATCGCGGTTAACGCAACTTGTGGTGGCTGGGGAGCATAGCCCAGGGCAAACGCTTTTTGACTATTGAGGGAAACGTCTGGGGAGCGAGGGGTAGACAAAGGGACTGACGACTGTAACGCTGGCTGAAGCATGGTGTTGGAGAGACCAAAACTCTCGGCAATTAAGCACCCTAGCTCATAGCGATTGATGAGATGCGGTCCGCCCAAATGCCAGATCCCAGATCCCCCTCGGTCGAGGAGCAAGTGCAAGCCTTGGATGACATCAAATACCGAGGCGGGAGTGCGAACCTCATCGGTAAATAGGGTCTGGGGCGTATTGGTCGCGATCGCCGCGATCGTACCCTGCACAAAACAGTGGGCGGTGGGCGTCGGTGGCCCTATCAACTGTTCATCTGCAGGAATATCAGCCTTTGCCCGCTTTACCCTCCACGGCATCGCCGGAGGAACGGGCTGCCCATGAGATGAAAGAGGTTTATCGGCAGTGTGTGTTTAAGCTGCGCTGGCCCAAACAACAGCGCGACGCCTATATTGCTGAACACTTTACGGGTAAACGCTTTCATCAACTCACTTTAGAAGAGCAGCAGCAACTCGTATATCGGCTGCGCATTCTATCGATGCTAGATGCTGACCATTAGGACTGTTGGCGTCCCCGACGCTTCTACACGCAAAAAGGCGCTCCTCCGAAGAGAAGCGCCTTAAGTTCTAACTCAAACTAGCTGAGCAGGTGAAGCCTAACCGATGATTTCGGGAGCCGTCGCTGCCGCCAAGTCGAGGGGGAAGTTGTGAGCATTCCGCTCGTGCATCACTTCCATACCCAGGTTGGCCCGGTTGATCACATCCGCCCAGGTGCCAATCACGCGACCCTGAGAGTCGAGGACGGACTGGTTGAAGTTGAAACCGTTCAGGTT
>NZ_JACSWC010000152.1 GCF_016888165.1 Halomicronema sp. CCY15110
CACTAGCTCCGTCTTCCTCTCGGGCTGAGTGACAGCAATTATTAAGCGGTATTGAAAACACCTTTAGAGGGCTGGTCCCAGGAGGTAACGAAACCGAGTTAATGAAGTTGGCTTCGATGAGTCGTGGTCAAGTTTAGGCCTCGCCAGGATCGCGGGTACCGGCAGCGAGTTGCAAAATCATCGGGTGACCGCCCTCATGGTGATATTTATCAGCCCAGGCTTTGAGCATAGCGTCGAGTTCCGCGAGGGCTTGTTCTCGCTGCTCTGGGGCGACATCAAATACTTCTAGGCCCCGCAGCACATCAGGCTGTTCGACAACCCAATCTTGCATGAGCTTCCCAAAGCGAGCCAGGTCATCAATCATGGTGAAGACCCGTTCCCGTTGACCTTTGGGAGCGTAGTGGGTGCGAGTCAGCGCAAAAATGGGGATCGATAAAAAGGGGATATCCACCTGGGTGACGGTGCCAGAATGCAGCAGCCGAAACTTAATGTGCTCAGTAAGCGCCTCACTCAGCGGCATCTGACGACCCGGGGGATATTCCACTTGCGACTTTTCGTGCAGTAGCTTGATGAGATCTAAGAACTCCAGCAGGTCTAAAAACCGGGCTGAGGGCAAATCCGCAGGCAATTGAGCATATAAGGTTTCATGCTCTTTGGCGCTGAGATGGTGATTATTCAGGCGGCATTGCCCTGCTGCCCAGGGATATTTTTCTTGCCAGAGAAAGGGAAGCCCAATGAGGTAGTAGGGCTCTTGATCACTGAGGCTCGTGAGGGATTTGCCAGCGGCTTTGAGGGCTTCGACCTCTTTGATGATCGCCCGCACCCGCTTCGGTTCAACATGATGCAAAAAGCTGGTTTTGCGAATGTTGTTGCCCTGTTCTAAATAGGACGAGTAAATGGCCAACTTGGCAGCGGTATTGGCGGCTTCGAGAAACGAGCCATAGCGATGCCCGCCTAGCTTCATCACGCTGATGGCTAGGTAAAACAAGATGCGGTCAGCCGAACTCACTTTTAGATCGGCAATGATTTTGTGATCGTCTCCACCAGGTGGAGACACTTCCTGAGCAGACGTTGCGGCTTCTGTCACACTCCTGCACTCATATCAAAAAAGGGAACGGTTCGCTAGCAGTGGCATCCTGTGGTTTAGTCAGGTGAGTTGCGAGGCGCAAACTTCCAGCGCTGATTCGCCTGACTGTCTAACCTGTGAGGCATTGTAGTTCGACATGCCGACATGTTTCCAGCCTGTACGGAATATTACGCGGTCAATCAGGGCGCGATCGCCTCGGGTTGACCCGTTTGATCCGGAGTAGTTTGGGGGCGATCGCCCAGTTTGAGATACGTCGCCAACCACCGATCCATCTCCCACAGCACATGGCCGACCGCTTCTCGCGATTGGTAGCCGTGTCCCTCTAAGGGCAACTCGACCCAGCGGACGGTGCCTCCTAGCCCTTTCATCGCGCCATACAGCCGTTCACTCTGAATCGGATAGGTACCCGCATTTTCGTCATTGGCCCCGTGAATTAAGAGCAGCGGTTCATTAATCTTTGCCGCATGGGTAAAGGGCGACATGTTCAAATACGTGTCGATCGCGTTCCAGAAGGTGCGCTGCTCGCCCTGAAAGCCAAAGGGCGTCAGGCTGCGGTTGTAGGCCCCGCTATTGGCAATCCCGGCTTGGAATAAATCAGTATGGGCCAGCAGGTTAGCGGCAGTAAACGCCCCGTAGGAATGGCCGCCGATCGCGAGTTGATCGCGCTGGCTGATGCCTTGTTCGACCAGGTAATTCACTATCGCTTCAGCGCTTTGCGTCAGTTGTTGCACGTAGGTGTCATTCGGCTCGGCGTCGCCTTCGCCAATGATCGGCATGGTTGGCCCCATCACCACCACATAGCCCTGGGTCAACAAAAAGCGGGGATCATAGGCATAGGGACGGCGAAACGCATTTTCCGCCGTAGTGACCTGTGAGGCCGCATCCCGGCTTTTGAACTCTTCGGGATAAGCCCAGAGGAGGGTCGGCAGTGGGCCATCCACCGCCGGATCGTGTCCCGGTGGCAGGTACACCGTCGCCGACAGCAGCACCCCATCGGCCCGTTCATAGCGGATTACCTGCGGCACCAAGTCGCGATACCAGGGGCGGGGATCGGCAAAGTCGGTCAGCGCGGTTGTCTGCCCGGTGACCAAATCGTGCCGCCAGTAATTGGGGGTTTCCGCCGTTGATTCGCGATGGGTAATGATTTGGGTGGCTTGGTCATTCAGCAACGCCACGACGGATTCGTAATAGGGGTCAGCGGCTTGCCACAGGCGCGTTTTTTCCTGGGTGGCGAGATGCCAGCGATCCAAAAAGGGATACACGCCTGCGGACGAGGCCCCGCGCCCCCGCAGATAGAGACTCTGTTGGTCAGGTGATAGCCGCAGCACCCGGCGCTGGAAAGGGCCAGGGGTGGTCAGCGGTTGGCCGGGATCGTTGTAGCGGTCTTGATAATCGCGGTCATCCAAGAGCACTGGCGCTTGCTCTGGGGCCGCAGGATGGAGCTGCCAAACTCGGACACGACGGCTGTCATACCAGGCTTCGATGCCGAGGGCTAAGGTATCGTTGCCCCAGAGTATGTCGTTGTAGCGGAGACGGGTTTGCCACAACAGTTCAGGCTCCTGCTGAAATGGGGCGGGGAGTTGAAAGACGGCATCGCGATACTCCACTTCGGCGCTGGCATCACCGCCGTCCAGAGCTTCCACCCAGTACAGGGTCGCGGGGCGATCGCTGCGCCAGCCCGTAGTGCGTCGCCCCGTCCGGACGGAATCAAAGGTGACGGGAATATCATCGGCTAGGGGCAGGTCATCGACGCGATACACTGCCTCACCGGCCTGATTCAGCACGCTAATGCGTTTGGGAAAGAGGCGAGCAGGCACCTGGTAGGAAAACGGGCGCTGCAAGGTACGCAACAGAATCCACTGGCCATCGGGCGAGGGGGCGGCTGAGGCGATGAGTTGGGGCGCGGTCAGGATCGTGCGATCGCCCTGCAAATCGACGCGCACCAGCTCCGACGTGAGGTAATGCTCAAACAGAGCTTCGTCGGCGGGCGACTCAAGCAAGTTGGTGTAGGTGCGTACCGGGGCGGTGCGACCCAGATTTTCTTCAATGCGCGGTCCTGTGGGCACTGGACTGGCGATCGGGGCTGGCCCCAGATCAGCGGGCACCATTTTGCAAAGCAGTCCCGCATCGTCCGCCAGCCAGCGGCAGGGGGCACCGTAGGTGTTGTTGAGGCGGGGCTCGGTGAGTTGCCAGGCTTTGGCTGATGCCATGTCGGCGACCCACAGCGCCACGCCGCTGGACTGATCGAGAGTAAAGGCCAGCAAATTGCCGGTGGGTGACCAGCTAAAGTTGCGGATGCCCTCGGACTGCGGCAAGGCGATCGCGGTTTGCGCTCCCGTGGCCAGCGTTTGGACGGTTAAGCCCACAAATCCATAGGCTTGGGCAGGAGCCCTCAAGGTTGGGTTGAGCTGCAATCCCGCCAACGCTAGCCGGGGTTGGGCCAACTCAGCCAGCGGCGTCAAAGCAGGGCGATGCAGACGGGCGAGCCATTGCTGATTGGGGGAAATGATCACGCCGGGATACCAAGGTGTATCCAACATGGCGGCGATGGGCTTGGGGGGGTGTTGCCAGGTGGCTTGGGCCATTACAGGAACGAGAAGAACACTAATGAAGCCGACGACAATGCCTAATATGCGGCGAAATGACTTTTTCATCAGCAAGACATTCGGCAGTAATCGGCGACTTTGTTGTTATCCTGCCACGTTTGAGTTGTAAAAGTCTGGTCGAGAGAAAAACCTCAGCGATTCTCAGTTTGCATTCAGCCCTGAGGGCAAATTCTCCCCGAGGGCGATCGCATCAGGTGAAAAGAGAACCGCTGCGCGAGGCTCACCAGCGGGGACGGTCGACCCCGAACCATAACGAAGCAAACGGGCGTTGGTTTGGGCATGTTAGTCATAGAAATCTCTGTTAGATAGAATTGGAGCAATCGGGGGAGCTGTCGTCAGCAGCGACGTTCGCGGCGATCGCTCCCGGTCATTTCAACAGCAAACATCGATCCAGTTGCAGGGCGTCGATCCTCTGACATCTGGTTTCAACATGTGTTGCCCTCTCATTGGTATTTGCTGTTCTTTTCTGAATCTTTAGATGGCTCATTCCTCCCGCGCAACATCACCTCTGCCGTCACCAAACAACTTTCTGGCCATCAATCCAGAAGCCTTGACCCTGTTACAACTGATTTCAGTTGAGGTTAGTAAAGCCACGGATTTCGAATCGGCGTTGACTTGCTTGTTAGAGCTGGTTTGTAGCCATACGGAGTGGGTTTATGGGGAGGTGTGGTTGCCCTCAGGCCCCACATCGCTGCGGCATAGTGGGGTCTGGTTTGCATCACATCAGAAATACCATGTCTTCAGCCAAGCGAGTACGGCGTGGACGTTTGGGCCGGGGGTAGGTCTGCCAGGGCGCGTTTATCACTCGGGACAGACGGAGTGGATCGCTGATGTTTCGGATACTTCGTTGCACTTGTTTCAACGGCGCGAGGCGGCGGCGGCATGTGGCTTGAGGGCGGCGGTGGGTGTTCCCGTCACGCTGGACGATGACACCCTCATGGTGCTGGTGTTTTTGATGAGTGAGGCGCGGGACTGCGATCGCCTCCAGATTCATTTAGTCGAAGCGGTTGCCGCCCATTTGGGAGCCATCTTGCGGCTCAAGCGCACCGAAGCGGAACTATTGACCCACCAGCAATACCTGCAGCGGTTGATGAATACCTTGCCGGGAATCGTGTTTACCGCCAAAGGGCCACCGGATTGGACGATGCGATCGCTGAGCGACGGTTGTCTACGCCTCACCGGCTATCACCACGCCGACCTCACCACCGACGCCGGGCAGATCACCTACAACGACATCACCCATCCCGACGACCTGCCTCGGGTCCTGGAAACCATCCAGCAGGCGCTTTCGGCTGAGCAATTTTACGAGGTCGAATATCGTCTCCTCACCCGCAACGGCGACATCAAGTGGGTTTGGGAGAAAGGGCAGGGCACCTTTGACAGTCAGGGGCACCCGATTGGCTTAGAGGGGTTCATCATCGATATTTCTACCCTGAAGCAAACCGAAGCGGCTTTGCGTGAGAGTGAAACGCGCTACCGCATGCTGGCCGAGCGCTCCCTTGACCTCATTTCACAACACGACCTGAACGGCACCATTCAGTACCTCTCTTCCGGCTGTCGTAATTTGCTGGGATATGCCGCTGCGGACCTGGTGGGTCAGTCCCCGATCTGGCTGGTGCATCCGCAGGATCATCGGCGGGTCAGGCGTTACTACCGCCAGTTTTTATGCCGCCAAACCGTGCAGCCTCTGCGGTTTCGGATGCGGCATTGCAATGGCTCCTATCGCTGGTTTGAAACGATTAGCTGCATGGTGGATCAGCCCAGCTGTCATGAGGCGGCACAGGTTATCGCCGTATCTCGTGACGTGACGCAAACCGTTGAGGCTGAAGCGGCTCTGATCAACCGAGAAAAGTTGCTCAATTTGGTGCTCGATAGCATTCCGCAAAGATTGTTTTGGAAAGACCAAAATTGTGTCTATCTGGGCTGCAACCAGGCTTTTGCCGAGAGTTTGGGGCTGGCTACCCCGGCGGATGTCATTGGCAACACAGATTTTGAGCTACCCCCTTACTCATCCCAAGAGGCCCAAGCCTTTCAGCAACAAGATCGTCAGGTAATGGCGAGTAATTGGCCCGAGCTGAATGTCTTGGAACAGCAGACACGGAACACCACAACCCGCTGGATCAATGTCAGCAAATTTCCCATCCACAATGCTGAGCAGCAGGTTGTGGGGGTGTTGGGCAGTTTAGAAGATGTGAGCGATCGCATCGAGTTTCAGCAAAGTCTCAACCGTCGCGAACAATATTTAACCGCCCTCGTCGAGTTACAGCGACAGCTACTCGATTTAGACGACACTTGGAACCATGAGCGGTTTGAGGCCACCCTAGAACCGTTGGCCACCGCCACCGGGGCGAATCGCTGCATCCTTTATATCGTCGATGACCACGACCTGCGCCGTTTACTGCAAACGGCGCAGTGGACGGATGCCAAGACGCCCTCCACATTTGGCGATCCCCAAGTGGCCGTGTTTGATCGAGATGGAGCCTTGGCTAGCTGGGCTGCTGAATTGGAACAGGGCGATTGCATCAATCAGACGGTGGATGAATTTCCGGCCGCTATGCGTGCGGTGTTAGGGGTTGCCCCGTCGAATGTGCAATCGATTTTGTTGCTGCCGTTGATGATACAGGGTCGCTTCAATGGCTTCGTTGGGTTTAGTAATTGCCAAGTGGCCCGCAAGTGGTCGCCGTCAGAGGTGACGTTGCTGCGGGTCGCGGCGAACGCGATCGCGGTGGCGATGGAGCGCCTACAAGCGGAGCAGTCCCGGCAACAGGCCGAAAGCAAATATCGCAGCATTTTTGAAAACGCTGTTGAAGGCATTTTTCAAACCACGACGGATGGTCACTACACTACGGTCAACCCGATGTTGGCCAAGATCTACGGCTATGACTCTCCCACCGACTTGATCACGAGTCTGACCGACATTGAAACCGAGCTCTATGTGGATGCTCAACAGCGGCACACCTTTGTCGAGCACATGGTCAGTGACGGCGCGGTGATTGGCTATGAGTCGGCAGTGTACAAAAAAGACGGCAGCATTATCTGGATTTCGGAATCAGCCCGCACGATTTGTGACGCCCGAGGACAGATCATTGGGTTTGAGGGCACCGTCGAAGACATCACCCAGCGCAAGCAGGCGGAAATTGAACTGCATCGGCGAGATCGCCTGCTGCAGGGCGTGGCGCAAGCTAGCCAACAACTGCTCACCAATTTCAACTTAGAAGAATCGATCGATAAAATGCTGGCCACCCTGGGACAGGCCGCCGCTGCCGATCGCGTCTACATTTACGAAAATCATGCCCATCCGGTGTCGGGAGAGCCCTGCATGAGCATGCGCTATGAATGGACGCAGGGAAATATTGCCCCCAGCATTGGTCAACCCCACTGGCAAAACCAACGCTATAGCGAGCATGGACTCATTCGCTGGTATCGCGCCTTTCAGGCGGGGCAAGCCATTCGGGGGCAGGTCAGCACGTTGCCCGCCCCAGAGCAAGCCTTGCTGGGACGGGATGCGATCGCCTCAATTTTGATGGTGCCGATTTTTATCGATCAAGACCTATGGGGCTACATCGGTTTCGACGCTTGCCATCCTGATCGTGACTGGAGCCCGAGTGAAGAATCGATACTGGTGACGATCGCCGCCAGTATCGGCGGAGCCTTGAAGCGCCAGCACACGGAAGCCCAGATGCGGTATCAGGCATTTCATGATCCCCTCACGGGCTTGCCTAATCGCACCGCCTTTAACCAAGAACTGCCGCTCATCATTGCCACCGCCCGCCGTCGCCAAACCATGGCCGCCGTCATGTTTTTAGACCTCGATCGGTTCAAAAATATCAATGACACCCTCGGCCATGCGATCGGCGATCAACTCCTGGTGCAGGCCACCCAACGATTAAGCGACGGTCTGCGTCACGAAGATTTACTGGCCCGCTGGGGCGGCGACGAATTCACGCTAATTTTGCCGAGCATTGACAGTCTGGACGAAGCCAGTCGAGTCGCAGAGCGTCTGGCCCAAAACCTCAAACCCCCCTTTCTGATTGAGCAGCACGAACTTTACGTGACCGGCAGTATCGGGATCGCGGTCTTTCCGCAAGATGGCGACAGCGTCACCACCCTCTTGCAAAACGCCGATGCCGCCATGTACGCGGCCAAAGCCGACGGTCGTAATACCCATCGCTTCTACACATCGATCCTGAGTTCCCACGCCTCGCAGCAGCTCCTCCTCGAAAAACACTTACACCAAGCGCTACAGCGCGAAGAGTTTCGTCTCTGTTTTCAACCCCAGATCGATGTTGGCCAGGGTCGCATTTGCCGGATTGAGGCGTTGCTCCGCTGGCACAGCCCAGAACTAGGGGATGTGATGCCGAATCAGTTTATTCCGGTCGCGGAGGAAATCGGCCTGATTGTTCCCCTCGGCGACTGGGTGCTGAAGCAAGCCTGCTGTCAGCTGAAAATCTGGCAAGAGCAAGGCTTTCCAGATCTTGAAATCGCTGTCAATTTATCGGCGCGGCAGCTCCACCATGCGACCCTGGTGCAAGACGTGGAACAGGTGCTGATGGCCTTTGACCTCGCCCCGCAGTCGCTGGAGCTAGAGGTGACTGAAACGGCGGCCTTATCGAACTTGGAGGTTTCCATCGCGACGCTGAAACAACTGCGTCAATTGGGGATCCGTTTGGTGATGGATGACTTTGGCACAGGCTATTCGTCGCTCAATTATTTGAAGATGCTGCCGTTTCACGGGTTGAAAATCGATCGATCTTTCGTCAAGGATATTCCCGACGATGCGCAAGATATGGCGATGCTGAAGGCGGTGGTGGCCCTGGGACAGGCTCTGCAATTGGGGCTGGTGGCCGAAGGCGTCGAAACCGCCGCCCAAGCTGATTACCTGAGTAGCTTAGGCTGTCAACAGATGCAGGGCTATTGGTTTAGTCGTCCCTTGAGCAGTCGGGCGATGACAACGTTTTTACATCGGCACTGGCCTCATTACAATACAGACAGTCAACTGGCGTAACGAAGTGGAATCATGATGGTGCGATCGCGGTCCCGACTCGGACTCTGGCTACTCAGTCTGCTGTGTAGTTGGCTGCTATGGATGCCCTTAGCCACGGCTACGCCTGTCGAAAATGTGGCGGAGGTCTCGGCCCCCGCGCTGTTTGAAGCTAATTGTGCAGGCTGTCACGTCGGTGGGGGCAACATTGTGCGACGCCGCAAAACGCTGAAGCAGCGAGCTTTGCAACGCAACGGGGTGGACTCGGTTGCCGCGATCGCTGACCTGATCACGAATGGCAAAGGGGCCATGTCGGCATATCGCGATCGCCTCACCACTGCCGAAATTGATCAACTGGCCGAATACGTTTGGCAACAAGCTCAAAATAACTGGCCGTAACCACCAGCCCAGCCCAGAACAGGGCCTCATTTTAAGCAAAGCTAATTCCATTTTGCGAGCGTTCTTCAAGGCTCAGAAAGCTTGGAGTTTGGGCGTTCTATAAACCTCGCCCGGCAATTTTCCATTTTTGTCATATCCCCGACGCGGAACTGACGCCGTGCCCCATGCCCCCGGCGACTCATTCACGACCGTCACCAGGGTGTGATGGCCCAACCCATTCCTTATGGGGGCGGCTCATTCACGGCTTCGGTGTTGCCTGCTTTGACCCAGCCCTCTTGCCCGGTTGCCTGTACGCGAACTCTGAGCCAGCTGTCCGAGTCATCGGTTTCTAGCACAATGACTTGATCCTGATAATCAACTCCGGCAAGTTGGGGATTCTCTGCCCCGGGGCCAGAGCGCACCACCAAACCAATCGGCTGCACGACCACGGCCAAATAGGCGTCAGGCGGCAGCTCCTCAGCGGGGGCGACCACTGGGGGCGTCTCGACAGGGGCGGGCGGTGCCTCAGGCTGGGCATTAGCCGCTTCGACCTGGAGCGCGACATCATTTTCATACACTGGTTTGGGCGGCAAAACTGAAAGCTTGGCCATAAAGTAACGGGCGGTGGCAACGCCTGCCAAAGACATCAAAATGAAGGCCAAAAAGACCCCCAACGTCAATTTTGTTATGCCCAGAAATAATGCTTTCATGATGCGTTTTGGCAATCCACGCCATAGGTGTATCCCAGCTCACCCAAAAGGTCAAGAGCGATCGCGCTCATGCCCCATGATCGAGCCCTAGTAAGGCCATCTTGGCAAGTTTTCTGCACCACCATTCGCCAACCCTTTTGATCCCTCAATGATGATAAAACCGACCCCTCGTAGACGACAGGTCGGTGGATAAAGTTAACAGTTGGCACCAACTTCGTTAAGCCGGACTGCTCCAGCGAATCGCAAAGGTGAGGGGGGCGGTTTCGGTGCCGCTGAAATGGACCTCGACCGGATAAGTGGTATCGGCGATCGGTTCCGATAGCGTCAAATTCAGGACACCAGGACTCGTTTGGGAGACAGTTTGCCCCAAGGTCGGCATTGTCATTTGACTGGCACAAGGCATTTCCACCGCTAACCTAATTTGGTGCGGCGTCCCCATTTCATACTGGGCGGTGATGGCGACGGCTCCCTCGGAGGTTTGCCAGTGGCGCTGCTGCATCGGCTGCTGAGGGGTCAACGCCAGGGTCAACGTCGCCAAAATGTCTTTGGCCGCCAACATGGTTAAGGTGACTTGCTGCTGCGGATTAGCGCCATCATACCCGTCTGGGAAAGCGGCTTGCAGGGCGGTCAGGTCACGGGTAGCGGTGCTACTCCGCGCGGTTGCATTCGCCAGCACCAGCCCCGCAATTTGATCCATCGCCTGCGGCTGGTCGGGAAACAAATTTTCGACTGCTTTTACGAGTTGCACTCCGGGCTGCAGCGACTCCGTAATGAGCTCTTGGCAGCGGTTTAACAACCCTGTCAATATGTCATCGGGCAAGGGGGTGGGCAGAGAGAGCGATCGCAACTGCACTAACCACGGATAGGTGTTAGCTTCAGACAGCTCTACAGGGTAGTCCACCACCCGGGACTCCCAAGGAAACCGAGGTGGATTTTGACTAATTTCAATCTGGAGACGGCGTTTTAACACAGTCTGAAAATGATCTTGCACGGAAGGTAACTCTCCAAGTTCAGAAATCGGGGGAACTTCAGGTGATGAAAATTGATTAGAGGCGAGCGAAGCATCCCCTACCGCTGGATCAGAGGCACTAGCCGATGCCATCTCCGCAGCCGTTGGTGAGTTGGGGGCCAACCCAGGCTGCGCAGCGGTGTCAGTTCTCTCATCAACCTGCCCTGATGGCGAAGCATCTAGTCGGCTAAAGTGTTCTAAGAGCCCAATTAGAAAGCTTCGAATCGTATCTGCGTCACTTTTCATTACTGGTAGACTCCCTTCCGGACAATTCAAATCAAAGCTGACAAATCAAAACTGAGCTAACAAGTTCAAATCAAGACTGACAAGTTAAAGGTTACGGATTTCCCAAGCTTGTTCCAAGAGTTTGGTCCACTGTTTTTGCAACTGCGTTGGGGTGATGCCTAATTTCTGAGCAATTACCGCATCGGTCAACCCATCTTGCTTGAGCTGTAGCAACTTGACTTGAGTGGCGCTGATGGCTTGCTGCAAGGCTTCCCATTGCTGGGGAGCTAACCCTAAATTGCGCTCTAGGTCGGCCTCCAGCCATTCGTGGACGATATCCCAATGGTGCGACAACGCAAAGCGTACCAAATGATACTTAAAGCGCTGCTGCAAATAATCACGCTGTCGCGGCGTTAACTGCAACATCGACTCAATTTCAGTCGTGGGTAAATCCAGCAGCCGTAGCGCGAAATAATCCGCACAATCTTCTTGGTTGCGTTCCTTGAGATAGGTGAGCAAGGCTTCAATGACGCGATTTCGCAAGACTTCTTCGGGCAGGCTATCTTGCTGGGCTACCAGTTTTTCACGCAAGCGTTTGGTGGGCAGGCTATCCCGGACTTCATCGGTGTCGTGACTGCCGCCTTCTGCCGCTTTTTCGATATCTAGGGTGGCTTCGGGGGGCTGCTGTTTGGCAAAGGTTTGCGCCCGCAAAATGATCAGTTGCTGGCTGCGCCGACCCGGCAGCGGAATGCGGCGTTTACCATAGCGTTCGGTAAAGGCCATGTACTCGGCGAGTTCTAACAGGGTGCGAGGTTGGTAATCCGGTGCCGTTTCATTTTCTCGCCGGAAGGCATTGAGCGATTCTAGATAAAAATTTTGCAGAAAGTCTTCGATCAAATTGAGCCGAGCTTGATAACTGGCCTGGGCGTGGGGCAGAGAGATGTATCGGTAGACGATCGCACTTAGGGTACTGTGGAGCTCTACCCGGCCTTTGATCGAGCCCAGGCGGTAATACTTAAGACACTGGTTGAATCGGTGCATCGCGAGGTTATGTGCCCACGTGTCAACCTCGCCAGAATCTTGAATGCGCTGGCTTTGGGTACAGATCCGCTGTACCTCATTGGTTAAACGCTTAGCGATCGTCCGACTATTGTTGTCAGATGCCCGTGTGGCTTGCTTAAGCTCTTGGTGAATTTTTTCTAAAAGTACTTCCACGCTTCGGAAGAACTACCCCGATGCAGATGATCCCTCAAACATTAACACAGGAGCTTTGGGATGGGGCAATGGTAGGTTACCCCTTGCCACAGGCTGATTCTGTGCGCTGCTGATGTGCCATTTCGACACGGGTGGTAGTTGGCTAATGGTAATGATTCTGTTCCAGACTGCCCGAAAACTTACGTAAAATCACTATCTACCCATCAGCTACCGGGGAAAGGCTCACACAAGGAGCAGAGTGTAATAGCATGAATGGGCGCTGACATTGGGATAGCGGTGATATCGCCCCAGACCATTAAGTTAGTTTGCGTCATGCTTAGCATGACACTGCTTGATTTTTAATCCTTGCGTGTATGGAAGACTTACAAAAGCAAATTCAAACACTGGTGCAAAATGCGCCGAATGATGGGGTGACTGGGCCGACGCTGGAGGCGATCGCGCCTGTGCTGCTCACCTTTGCCGAACGCCTCAAGCACCGACAGTACTACATCCTGCAAAACCTGAGTAAGAGCTGGGTGATGACGACCTTGAGCAACCGATTAGAACCGAATGTGCGCAAAAACGTGCTCTATGGTTTTGCCACCCTCAAAGATGCGGCATCGGATCCTAATACGGCCAAGAATCCCCAGATCATGGCGATTCCGACGCCCGTAACCCACATCCTGTTTCAGATGTTGGCGCTCAAAAGTTTAGACAGCATGGTCTTTTTTGACACGCCGGGTAATTTACGCCAGGGCACGGAGATCCATAAACAAGAATTTCAAGCAAAGGTGCAGGCCCACTTGCAAGCCGCACAAGGCATGTCCGACCCTAATGCCAATATTGGTTAGCGTTAGTCTTAATCTAAATGGCTGGGGCAAGGGAGGTAATGGGTGGGGCGATCGCGTCACTTCTTTCTGTTGCCAAGCAATTTACATGTTGAATTTTCTGGCATTTTTGCGCTGATAATCGCATCCATAAAGCATGTGTTAGGCGCGAAAAACGACACTTTAAGCCTTGCCAGTGCGGCCACTGCAAGAGTCGTTCTCAGCCTGAAAACGACTCTTGCTTGCCAAGGCATCGAGCAAAAGATGGTCTAACGTGCTATCTTCATAAAATCAAGGGCGATTAGCACAGTGGTAGCGCGCTTCCTTCACACGGAAGAGGTCACTGGTTCGAACCCAGTATCGCCCATCGTTCTGAAAACGTACACACAGCAAGCTCTGAAAGGTCTACAACACTTTCAGAGCTTGCTTTTTGAGTGTGTCTACTTCTATAAGTTCTGATGAACATTGGGGCATGTTGGGTATCTTCCGGGGTAGTTTGACTATGATTTGACTATTGAATGCGAACTGATGTTTTAGTCACAGTCAGATGCAAAGCACATCTCGGAAAGCCAAGGGAACCGTCGGAATTGAGGCATATCAGGGAAGGCTGCGGTTGCGGTTGCCGAGACAGCTATTTGATGGCAAGCAGAAATATCTATCTTTGGGGTTGCCGGATACATCGACTAATCGCAAAGCAGCGGAGGCGAAAGCCAAGGTGATTGAGAGTGACATTGCCTTTGAGCGGTTCGACGCCACGTTAGTTAAGTATGGCAAGGCTAAATCTGCTCATTTGAGGGCAGTGGAAGCGCTACAAGCTCAGAGCATGAGGGTTTTGGGATTGTGGACGCAGTTTGCTGATCACAAGAAGCCCAGCCTGAAAGCAAAGACCTGTGAAAAGTATGACAATTTGACTGCCCTGTTTGAGAAGTTAGGGGATGTGACTATTGATCAACCGCTCATAGTCAAACAACGGTTGGAACAGGTGACGACCCTTTCCCGTACCAAGGATGCGCTGATGTATCTCTCAGCGGCTTGCAAGTGGGGCATGAAGCATAACTTGGTATCGGCCAACTACTTTGAGGGCATGGCAAATGAGATGCCTAAACATCGATACCAAGTTGATCCTCAACCCAATGCCTTTACTGAGGAAGAAAGGGATGCGGTGATTGATGCCTTCAAAAATGACGATCGCAGTGGGATGAATTATCGTCGCTATGCTCCCTTTGCTGAGTTTCTATTTTTCACAGGTTGCCGACCATCAGAAGCCGTTGGGTTGCAATGGCAGCATGTTTCTGATGACTGTGGAACGATTCGTTTTGAGGGGGCATTGGTGCAGATTCGTAATCGTCGGGTAAGGACTCAGGGCAGTAAGAACAATCGCACTCGCAAGATTGCGGTATCGAAACGTGTTCAACAATTACTCAAGTCCATCAAGCCTGATGCGGTTGGACCGGAAATGTTGGTCTTTCAGTCTAGTGATGGGGATTCCATCAGTTACCGGAATTTCTCAAGACGTGCATGGAAGGCCATTGCTGATCCGATCAAACCTGCTACGACTCCATATTCATGTCGGGACACCTTCATCACAACTCAATTGATCAAGGGTGTCTCCAGCAGTGTGATTGCTAAATGGTATGATACTTCAACCCAGATGATCGATAAGAACTATGCAGACAGGCTTAAGCTATCGCAACTGAGACCCAGGGATTGAGGCAATAGCTTATTGCTTCGAAATTGCTTCGAAGAGGATACCTTGCGCATTCTTAAGGAGGGTAGTAACTCGCCACGAATGATTGGTTCTAATGCCACCCACCTAAGTACACTCAGACACCAGAATTTAGTGAGTTACAGGTGAGGAGCTTATCTAGCGATCGCCATATCCCTGAAACCGTAAGTCAATTACCTGCTTGGTGATTTCGACTTCTACGAGAGTGGACAGAGCTTTGTTAACCGCTTGAATTACCTGTGGGTCGGTGCGGTCAGCCTGAGCAAACGCCTCCAAGAGAAATTCCAGGGCAGCATGGATGACTGGAGGAATGCTCTTAGCCCATTCTTTTTCCCAGATCTCCTTTTTTTTCTGGAAATAAACGGCAAATATCGAATCCTCACTCAGTCGCTTTCGCCAGTTAGCAAGGGTTCTAGACGTTACATGCCATTTATCCGCAGCTTTCTTATCTCCCATCATTTGGGCATCAATTAGGGCCATTGCAGCCCTTTCCGGATCAAACGTGCGCATAATTTCTCATACCTCGGTTTTATTTCTCAATTTGGCAGGCAAAACAGCACCGATAAATTCTGACGCGGCAGAATGCTCAAATTGATTGTCGTGCTCGGCGGTTGCCGTATTCTTCTTTCAGAATTCGTGTAAATTCCCTTGGGTCGAAATCTGGAAGGTCTAAAATCCAGTCCACTGCTTGCCGTGTAGTCATGAACTCACGGTGTAATATCAATGCCTTCATTAAGCAGGAAGCCACCGCTTCTAGGGATTTGGGTTCCGCTAGAGCAATTGATGCCTCCAACTTGATAATTACTTGGGTCAGAATCTGGCCATAGTTCAGTTCACTGACCTCTCCTTGACCTAAGGCTCCTTGGGCGATCGCGCCTGAAATGTTCTCAGCCACCTGAGTCACGGGCCTAATCGATTTGGCGATCCGCTTGACGGTGCTGATAGAGACACCGTGGCGCTCGGCAATTTCTGCTTGGGTGCCGTTTTTGGCGGCTAGATCTTTTTTGATCCGTTGCTGGACCAGTTCATCAATGGGTTTAGTCATGTCTGATCTCCTGTATGTAAGGGATTGGGCGTTTTCTTCAACTGAGCCAGCCAGTTCAGTGTTGAGCTGTTCTGGACTAAGGTTTGAAGGCTGTCTATAAGGCTCACCATCGGCCTTTGCGGCTATCACTCCCCCTGCTACAGCGGTTTTATTTGCCATCGGCAGTTTCTGTTCTTCGGAAATAGGGGGCTTTTTAGCAGCATCATTTTTAGGGTGTACCGCATTCAAATCCTTATGAGGCAGTCGGTACACCCTGGTCGCGTTGTTTTCAACTGTGGGGGGAGGAGTATTGAACTCTGATTGAGCTAAGGGGCGAACGATCGCGGCCTTGATTTCAGTTGCAGTTTTATGGGCATACAAAGTCTTTTTGCTAAAGCCTGTTCCTGTAGTTGCTTTGGCGTAGTCAATAATGTCAGCGATCGCGGGTGAGATTGAGTAATAAGCAGATCTGGTGCCAGCCTCAATTTCTGCTTGGAGTGTTGACAGTATTCGCTGCAAACGAGTGGTAGATTGCTCATGCTGATAATCGTTCCAGCTTTGCACCGGGCCTGTTTGTTGGTGATTCTTCTGGCGATACTGCCAACCGTAGGACTTGTGATAGTCCACCCCACATTTGGCCCAGCGATCGCACCAATCACCTCGTTCGATATCTTCCTTAGAGTCGGGTGATGCAAATTCGACATATCCCGGAAGGGCTTGAACAGCACCTTTCATCCACTGGGCTAGAAATGCCTCATCCCACAGATTAAGTTTCTCGATACCCCAATTGGTTAACCGTCCCAAAATATCGTTGGTTTGCCCACATCCTGTGAAAGCAAATGGAGGCACGCTATTACCTTGTTTCACTGGACTCGCTGACGATTTCAGAGATGCACTTGGGGCTTGCTTAGTACGCCAGGGAGCCCGGATAAATGTCTCAACATCATTGCCTTTGGCCGCGCACTGCCATTGCTGCACGAATATTCTGGCGCTGTTGGTTTCAGGCTGAAGAGTGATGGGATTGAGAAGATAGCTTCCGGCCTGAAGTGGCAATCGAATCCCGTTAAAGTTTTTGCTCTGACGGACATTGGGGAAAATTTCGAGTTGCCCATTCTGAATCTGAAAACCTGATTGGGTCAAATGTGAAGCCAATACTTTGGCCGCGTGGAGGCTATTGACGGGTTTCTCAAAGGGAAAGTAGACGTGAATCCCTTCTGACTGGCTGCTGCGCACAATGAGGGAACGAACTAAGCCAATATCCTCCAGGGTCTTGAGTAACCTGTCCAAGGCAGTTTCATCATGTGTGGGATGGTACTGGCTAACTTTGTCGATATCGAGCACGACATAGGATGTCAGCCACCTGAAGCGTTTGCCAATGACATAGTAAGAGTCTTGCCACCACTCGATAAATTTTGTGCGGCTGAGCTTCCATTTAGTATTGCTAGAAGTCCAGTCAACTTTGCCATTGGCAAGAATCGGGCCATGAATCGCTCCAAACAGTGGGCCATCTTGAGTGAACAGTGCTAGGAAATCTGTCTCGTCTTGGGACAATGACGGACAGGGTTTTCTTGAGGATTGGGAGATCGCGATCGCATTCATCGCTCACCTCCTTGACCCCAGGTCTGCACCAATTCCATAAGCAGTTGCGTATTCATTTTTGGAAATTGAGTAAAGAGAAGACTGAAAAGCCCTCCATCACTGGCTAGAAGCGGATAGAGGGCAAGTATGTGGAGGGGGATGAGACTGTATGGTTGCTAGGCAGGTTGGGTGATCATGCCGATCGCGGAGAACACCTGTTTGAAGCGGTCAACGTCTGGCCCCAGGTAAAAGAAGTGGTAGCCAGGAATAGGGCGTTTGCCTTCCTGACCACTGGCATCGATGAAACAGAGGCGGTGATTGGGTTCGCAGCAAGGGAACTGAGCCTTGAGTGCTTTCATGCCCTTGCTATCGCCTCGCACCAGCAGAATCGCCGCTTGAACATTGCCGGATTCATATTCGGCAATGGCTTTCAACATCCACGTCCCAGCCTTTGCTCCGTAGGGAGGGTTGAGCCACATGCAGCCAAACCAGGAGCGATTGAAGCCGTCATCTTCTTGGGTGTAAAAGGTGGTGGCTTGAATCCACTTTTGGGCGGTGGGACAGGTAGCCGGGTCGAGGTCGATCGCGCCCAGCACCGTTCTGGCCAGTTCGATATAGCGCGGTTTGGTGTACCACTCGTTGGACTTGCTCTGGGTCAAAGCTTGGAAGCTGTTGAGCTTAGGCAGTGCGAGGCCAGTGGCTTTTGCCAAGTGCTCGATTTGCTGAATTTCGACTGCTATTTGCTCCAGAGCTTGGGTGTGTTGCTGGAGCGATCGCCCCCTGGCGATGGCGGCTCTGACTTCGGCAACTTCGGCAGGGCGTAGATAGCGAGATTTTCGCCCGTTGAAGATGGGCTGGCGAGAACGGAGCCGATATTGAGGCGCAGGGCTCCCCCGTGCATTCCCCCCTGGCTTACTGCTGTCAATCCAAGCATCGAGATAGTAAAGCTGAGACTGGAGGCGATGAATTTCCGCTTGCAGTTCAGCCTGCATCGCTTTGAGCGTCTGGTATCGCTGAGTAGAACGCTGAAGCATGGTTCGCTAGGGCAGTATTGAGTTGTAAAAAATGAATTAGTTGGATGCGTGTTTAATTGAGAAGCACACGACGAAAGCCCACATGCATCAAGAACGAGCGGGTTTTCGGCCCCGTTTCTTCGGCTGGTTAGCCGGTATCGCTGCGAGGAACTGCTCGATGGTGCGCTGATGGGCCGCCGGGTGATCGCGATTAATCGCCCAATCCATTAGGAGGGGCGCGTTATAGCGGATGGTGCGGGAGTTCAGCTTGAAGTAGTGGACATTCCGAATCAGTGGCGAGTCTGGTCGGAGCCGCAGCTTTTTCAGCGTCTCGTGGCTCATTGCCAGCATGTTGGCGGCCTCGTGTTTGGTCACAAGTCGTAAGCCAGCCCCAGCTAACGCCTCGGGAGAGGCGTAGCCAGTAGCCGGAGTGGGTTGACCTGCGGGAACTTTGGTTTCCGGCATGGTGGAGTGACTCCTTTATTGAGTTGTGGAAAAGTCAAAACTGCGGGCAAGCAAAAACCCTCGTCCCGGTGGCGATCGCGTCAGCCAAACAGGAACAAGGGTTTGCGGTGATATTCAGAGTTGTGGCGTGCCCCTGTGGCGAGGCCATTTGGGTTGATGGAAGGGAGCCGGTCTCAGCACAGCCCTGGCAACGCCCATGAAAAAAGGGGACACGATGGCCCCCTTTCCTCAAAGACTATTTAATTTGCTGCCAAGCTCTGCGATTAGGCTCTAATTTCCCTAACTTAAAATACCTTAGCGAAAGTGAGAATGAGCTTCAAGGGGTAGCCTCAAAGCTGTCGTCATGGGGCTGAATGATGCGTGTGCAAAGGAATGAACGATGACCAATCTGAACACGCATCAGCAACGGATCAATGTAGAGGGAACATCTTCGGCAGCCAAGCCCTGAAAATTCTGCCGCGGCAGAATCACGATCGCTGCTGTGCCGCCTCAAATCAACAGAATGATTCATCACACTATAGAGCAATCAAACTTATCCGCCCTAAAGTCGTAGCACCGCAGGTAATGAGTGGGAATACTGAAAAACAGGAATAAGCACTTAAAGAGAAGATGACGACAGCAGAAGCGATTCGCGGGATTCCGGAGCAGGGGCAGTTGGTCGAGGTGCGGGGGCAGCGCTTCGCGGTAACGGATATTCGCATCTCTGCGTCCCCCATGAGCCCGGTATTGGGCGGCCAGGAAACCGTTCAGCATCTGGTAAGTCTGTCGTCTGTGGAAGATGACGCTCTGGGAGAAGAACTCCAAGTAGTTTGGGAGCTAGAACCGGGAGCTTCGATTTTTGAAGCGCGGGAGCTGCCTTACCCAGATGGGTTTGACGCGCCCGATCGCCTCGATGCTTTTCTCGATGCGGTGCGCTGGGGGGCAGCCTCCAGCGCTGATGTGCGCAACGTGCAGTCCCCTTTCCGCAGCGGCATTGATATTGAGGACTATCAGCTTGACCCGGTGGTGCGGGCCATTCAAATGCCTCGGGTTAACCTGCTGATTGCTGATGATGTGGGCTTAGGAAAAACCATTGAGACCGGACTGGTGGCCCAGGAGTTGATTCTGCGGCAGCGGGTGCGGCGGATTTTGGTGGTCTGCCCTTCGTCATTGTAGGTGCAGTGGCGAGACCAGATGCGAGATAAGTTTGGGCTGGATTTTCGCATTGTTAACAGCGACCTGCTGCGGCAGCTGCGGCGCAGTCGAGGACTGCATGTCAATCCCTGGACGCACTATCCGCGACTAATTACCTCCATCGACTTTCTGAAGCGCGATCGCCCCCTACGGCTGATGCGAGAGGTGCTTCCGGCAGAGGGGGAAGCCATCTATCCGCGTCGGTTTGACCTGCTGATTGTGGATGAGGCCCACAATATTGCGCCTTCGGCAGGGGGGAACTATGCCGTGGATTCTCAGCGGACAGCGGCCATTCGGCTACTGGCTCCTCATTTTGAGCACAAGCTCTTTCTGACCGCCACGCCCCACAATGGTTATTCCGAGAGCTTTACCGCCCTGCTGGAGATTCTGGACTCCCAGCGCTTTGCCCGTGGGGTAGACCCCGATCGCAAGCAGCTCCAGGTGGTCATGATTCGTCGATTGAAGCAGGAACTACCGCCGCGCTGGGACGGCAAGCCCCGGTTCCCGGTGCGTAAGCTGGAAGCGCTGACCGTGGACTATACCACTGAAGAGCAGGCGGTGAATGCAGACCTGAAACGCTACACAGAGCTGCGGTGCAGCGGTGCCAAGGATGACAAGGTGGAGCTGACTGCCACCGAATTCGTGCTGAAGCTGTTGAAGAAGCGTCTCTTCTCCTCACCACAGGCATTTCTCACCACACTCCAGCAACATGAGAAGACTTTGAAGGCGGGCAAGTCGCGATCGCAACGACAACTCTCTAAACCATCGGTTTCCATCTTGCGTCGTCAGCTGGACCAGATTGAGGAAGACTTTGCCGACGACGACATCTATGAAGAGTCCACAAATGATGTGGTGGATTCTAGCTCGCGTCTGTTCAGACCGTTGAGTGACGGGGAGCAAGCGCTGCTAAGCAAAATGCAGCAGTGGGCCGAGCAGGCATCACGCCGCCCTGATGCGAAGGCTCAGACCTTGCTGGACTGGATTGATACCCATATTCGCCCTAACGGTGAGTGGTCTGAGCAGCGGGTGATCATCTTCACGGAGTACCGCACGACCCAGAAGTGGCTGTTTGACCTACTGGGGGGACGCGGTTTGGTCCAAGATGACCGCCTGATGATTCTCTATGGGGGGATGAACTCTGACGATCGGGAACAGGTCAAAGCGGCCTTCCAGGCAGGTCCGGATATTTCCAATGTGCGGATTCTGCTGGCAACCGACGCGGCTTCTGAGGGCCTGGACTTACAGAACTACTGCTCCAACCTCATTCATTACGAAATTCCCTGGAATCCCAACCGCATGGAGCAGCGCAATGGCCGGATCGATCGCCACGGGCAGAAAGCGGATGCGGTGATGATTTACCATTTTGTTGGTAAGTCCTACGCGAAGCAAGATGCTCAGGGAGTTCGCCCTGGCGATTTAGATGGCGATCTGGAATTTTTGCTGCGGGCCGCGCTGAAGGTGAATACCATTCGCGAAGACCTGGGTAAGGTGGGTCCAGTGATTGCCGCTCAGGTGGAAGAAGCCATGCTGGGCCGACGTACTACGCTGGATACGACTCAAGCAGAGCAAGAGAGTGAGCCCATTCGACGTTTGCTGAAGTTTGAGCGTAAGGTGCGGGAGCAGATTGAGAAACTGAAGGAGCAGCTCCAAGAGACGCGCACTAATTTGCGGCTGACGCCGGACCACATTGAGTCAGTGGTGCGAGTCGGTCTAGAGGTCGCGCAGCAGCCACCATTGCAAGCCGTTGTGAATCAACCAGGCGTTTACCACTTACCCCCAATGCAGGGGAGTTGGGCGGCCTGCGGTCAGGGCTTGGCCCATCCCCACACGGGCGAAATTCGGCCTTTGGTATTTGATCCAGATCGGGCGCGCGGCCGGGATGATGTGGTGCTGGTTCACCTGAATCATCGGCTAGTGCAGATGTGTCTGCGGCTGTTGCGGGCAGAGGTTTGGGCCAGTGGGGTGAACAAATCCCTGCATCGGGTAACGGCGCGAGTGGTGGAAAGCTCGGTATTGGAGACTCCGGCGGTGGTGGCCTATGGACGGTTGCTGGTCTTGGGCGGCGATCAGCAGCGCCTCCATGAGGAAGTGATTACTGCCGGTGGGGTCTTGCGCGAGGGACGCTTTAGCCGATTCAAGAGTTTGCTAGCGATGCGGCAGGCTCTCGATGCGGTGCTGCCTGATCCGGTACCCGATCGCATGAAGCAGCAATTAGTCGATATCTGGGATAACTATGCCGACTCACTGATGCAAAGCCTGGAGGTGCGGCAGGCGGAGCGAACGGCTTCTCTGGAAAAGGCTTTACAGGAGCGCTGTGAGAAGGAGGTGGCTGATATCACCGCGATTATGAATGAGCTGCGGCAGAGCATTTTGGCGGAGTTAACGGAAGCGGAAAAACCTCAACAGCTCAGCATTTTTAGCGATACTGAGCGGGCTCAGTACGATCGCAACCGCTCCAGCCTGCAAGCTCGCTTAGACCAGATTCCTGACGAAATTGAGCAGGAAACCGCAGCGATTCGAGCGCGATTTGCCAATCCAACTGCTCGTTTATTTCCCCTGGCGATCACATTTTTAGCACCTAAGAAGCTTATCCAATAGCTCATCCAGGCTCACGTTCTGTCATTTTTTTGGTTTAGTGATATGGAATTGAATGTTGAACAAGTTAGAGAAAGGGTTCTACATCTGTCCCACACGTATGATGGAAAGGATAGTGCCTGTATTGATGAGATCAAAAACCTACTAGATCGACTACCAAAGGGTAACTACGAGTTTCTCAGAGATATATCGGATAAAGTTAAATTTCATCCTAAAATTTTCTACCTTTTTAATGTAAAGTTTCAGCTCAGAAATCTAGATAAAATCCAGCATCTGATGGGAACAGAGGAAAATCCCAATCATGAAGCCATTGATGTTTTCATAAAGATAATCAAGAACACGACTCTGGAGGAACAAGAAGAGCTACAAGATAAAGTATCTCAGTGGGTTTTGTTGTATGTGTCCAGAGAACGCGGCAAATCTGTTCATTTATTAGAAGAGAAGTTATCACAGGATTTCTTGTCTTCAGACTTGTTTTATGAGCGACATCATAGAAGGTTTATTTCAAAGCGAGAATACCGTGATCTAAAAGTCAAATTCATCCAGAACTACATCCAAAATCGAACGAATATTAAAGATAATCCCGATCTACAGCAGTCAGAAGCTATCTGTACTCTGAACAAGAATGTTCAAGTTGTGGCGAGGGCGGGCAGTGGTAAAACAACGACACTAGTGAGTCGTGCCCTGTTTCTCCAAAAACACTGTGGAGTTTCTCCAAACGACATTTTGCTTCTTGCATTTAACCGCTCTGCTAGCCAGAAAATAGAAGAAGATTTAAAGGAACAGCTTACAGATACTCTTCCGCACGTCATGACATTTCATGCGTTAGCCTACGCAATAGCAACAAAGACTGGTGAGCTTTGTTACGACAATCCGGATGGCGGGCAAGAGCAAAGTCGGTTAATACAGAAGGTAATTTACGATCACCTTCGTGATCCTCAAATATATGAACGAATTAAAAAGCTGATGATGGCTAGGTTTAAGAGGGACTGGGAAACAATAGAAAAAGGCGGGTTCAATAAAGAGCCAAAGGAATTTTTAAGGTATCGACGATCTCTACCCAAGCTTGCATTAGACGGAAGGCACTATAAGTCATTTGGTGAGAAGACAATTGCCAATTTTCTATTTGAGCATAACTTGCCATATCTCTATGAAAAAGAATATCTCTGGAATGGGAGAAGCTATAGACCTGATTTCTCGATTTTTCCAAAGGGAGAGTCGGAATCGAGAAAAATAATTTTAGAATATTTTGGTTTACAAGGGGATGTAGACTATGATTCGATATCATCAGAAAAAAGAAAATATTGGAGAAATAATCAGAGATTTCACTTTCTAGAGTTTACTCCAAGGGACTACCCCTGTTAAGGTGAACGTTTGTTCTGCTTTTCCTCTAACAGCTTTGCCGTTGAAACGTGAGGATGTTTAGGG
>NZ_JACSWC010000153.1 GCF_016888165.1 Halomicronema sp. CCY15110
ATGGACACCTGCCGTTGGGTGCTACAGGTCGTGCTGCGACCCAAACAGACGAAAGGCTTTCAGGTGCTCAAAAAGCGCTGGGTGGTGGAGCGCACCTTTGGCTGGTTAATGCATTGTCGACGTCTGGTGCGCGATTACGAGCAGTTGCCAGAGACCTCGGAGGCCTTCATCTACCTCGCCATGATCCGCATCATGGTCAGGCGTTTGGCATGAAATTTGACCAACTCAAACTTTTAAAACACCCTCTAAGGGCAGGTAATATTGAGGATTTTGTCGATACTGATTTTACAGTGTCTCCCCCCGCACGGCGAGGCGATCGCAAGGGTGGCTAGCTGCCCCTCAAAAACATGAATTGAGGCGTCCTTAAAATTTAGGAACGCTTTTTGGGATCACGATAGACACCGTAAGCGGCAAATATGCCCAATACCAGCCCAATTAAATGTCCCCACCAAGCCACCATCGGATTTGTGGGCAATACCCCCCATAAAGTTGCACTGTAATTGAGCAAAACAAAGACTGAGATGAGCAAAGGAATGATGCGCCGCTCTAGCCAGCCGATGACTAGCAAATAGCCAAACAGGGTATAAACGACTCCGCTCAGACCATGGACGCTGGTAGGACCAATAAGCCAGGAAATTGCGCCGCCGCCCAGCCAGCCAATCAGAAAAACCGTCCAATAATCCCTGCGATTTTTGGCTAAAATCAGCCAGCTAAAGATGGCAAACCCGATGGTGTTGCTAATTAGGTGGATGAACCCACTGTGGGAAAAAGCAGATAAAAAGATACCCGGAATTCCGTCTAGGCTGCGGGGATGCAGTACCAAATTCCACTGTCCACCAAAAAATAATTGATCAATGATTTCTTGAGCCCAGGGAATTGCCAAAATCCATAGGGGCACAAAGAAGTTGTCTTTGATTTGGGCCAATGTCCCACTTTGATTAGACGCTTTCGCTGGAGGAGCAGCTGGCTCAGATGAATATCTGGCTGTAGGTGGTACGTCGGTTTCGATCTCCGCCATCAGGCGCTGCAATTCTGCTTTTAATTCGCGATCGCTTTTCTCTGAGGTCACGATTGACACTGTCTCCGATTTACTGCTTTACCCTGTGGCATCAAGTACGCTCTCAATCAGCAAGTTCCGTCTTTAGCTGATACATCTAGAGCCATCCAGACCTGCGATGGAAAGTTGTTTGGCCTAGAGCTAGTGCAGCGTCAGGACTAAAACTTAGGGCTTGCTCCTGAAGGGAGCCACTGCGTGAACGACAAGCCCAGCCCGAACGCCCAGATCCTGCTCATCCTGAGTTTGTCGTCGGCCGTGCCTGCCCGTAGGGCATAGGATGTTGGCGAGTGTGCGTCACCCTAAAATCAAGCACTGACAGAGCACTAATGGCTTTTCTCTAGTTTACGCGTAATTGCTCAACCCAGTAGCCAATCAGCTTGTTGTGAGGTAAGGACGCGGGAAATCGCCTCAAAGGCAGACAACC
>NZ_JACSWC010000154.1 GCF_016888165.1 Halomicronema sp. CCY15110
CGGCACCTTTGCCAACCTCAAGACCGTCAACGACAACGGACGTCAGCTTCGAGATCGGACGCTAACGCTATCGGTAATGGCGGCGCTAGTGGTCAGTCTGGTCTATCGCCAAGTGCGCTATTTGTCAGACATTGTGCGCTTGCTGGAGCCGGAGGGGGTGTTGTGGGTGCCCGCGCTATCGGTCACTAAACAAGCCGTCTCTGAGCGTTTAAGGACACTCCCGGCGGCGTTGTTCCTTGAGATGTTTCATCAAGTGGTCAACCGGATGCAAGCGCATCCTCAGCCTGTTGTCGTGGGGACTGAGCCCAGCTGGTCAGCGCCCTTCAGCGCCCTCTGGATTGCCGAGGGTTCAACCCTCTCGCG
>NZ_JACSWC010000155.1 GCF_016888165.1 Halomicronema sp. CCY15110
ATTCCTAGCGCAATTCACTGAAATGCTTTACATGCAAAGGTTACAAGGATTTTGAAGGCTAATTCACAACAGCTCTATTAGCCCCCTTAGGCAAAACCGCCATCCGCACTGCTGCTTTTGTATCGGTACGCTTTGGGGGGTGGGAAACCGCGTTTGAGACGGTTCCAGCGATGCAAATCGTGACGATGACAGGGTGAACTGGCTTTGGCCGAGGATGGTCTGTTCTCGCAAGGAGACGACCGCCTTCCAGGCAAACTCGCGATTGCCAGTTCGGCCATAAATATGAGCTTTGTCGAGGGTGGCGATCGCGAGCTTTTGAAGTCCTTGGGAAATGATTTTGCTATAGGTTGCTTAAGCTGACATTGTCTGACTTTCGAGCAAAATGTGTAAGGTGCCTGCGTGTTCGCCGACGGTGGCCTGCATGTCATGAGGCTGAAGGGCATGATTTCGCAGCAGCGCGATCGCCATGCTGAAGCGGGACATTTTGCGCAAGTAGAGGCTTAGTAATTTACCAGTCTGGGACGGTGAAACCCGGAGGGTAACGCAGCTCGTCAGCCTCTTTTTGTAGGCAATCGGGCAGTTAGTTTCAACTGAGAAAATTGGCAATAGCATGGTAAGCCTAGGGAAAATGGCGTTTGCTCGTTGATCTTGTCGGTTGGGAGAGAAGAGGGAATGGCTCGTTTTTCTGAAAATGGTAGAGATAAAGATATGCCGCCAAGTTCAGCAGTGCTTTGCCAAACCTGGGTTTATGCCCAAGAGGAATCCTCGCGTGAGTTAATGGTTTTTTACTCAGAGAGTTATCCTTTGCCGCCTTCTAGAGGACGGGCAAGGATGAGGTTTGATCGAGCGGGGACGTTTACTCGGTGGATCATTGCCCCAGCCTGTGGCTTTGATGAAATTTTGGGGACTTGGGAGTGGCGGCAGGGCGTGATTTACATCTCTGAAGCACAAGGAGAAAGGGAGTTGGTCGTTGATGCTTTAACGGATCAGCGGCTTTGTCTGCAGGCGGCACCAGGATTGCTATATAGATAGGCGCTTCAGGGAATGGTTTTGGTTGGTGAGTGCGATCGCGGTGGGTTGGGAATAAGGCAGGATGCCCCGGAGTCCCTGCGTCTTTGGCGAATCTCACTCTGCCCAGTAAATTGATTGCCGGAGGTTTCGCTAAACGCTATGTTCAAGTCTTCTCCACGTCTGGCGGCGTTCATCGCTTTGGTGCTGGTAGTAGGAGCGGCAAATCTCGGTATTGTGGCGCGTTTGTATGGCCAGGGGGCTGGTGGGCAAGCCTTGTTTGTGGCCACTCGCGTGTGGATTTTGGTGCTGCCGCTGCTTTGGGTGTGGCGGATCGATCGGCAATCGCTATCGCTGGGTTGGCCCACCCGTCAGGAATGGTGGGTGGGCGGATGGCTTGGCCTCGCGATGTTTGGGGTGATTTATGGCGCGTATGTGCTGCTGGGGCAGCGGTGGATTGATGTGGAGGTGACGCGATCGCAGGCAACGGCAGTGGGGTTGCTAAATCCTTGGATTTTTGCGGCATTTGCGATCTACTTCACTTTTGTAAATGCCTTGGTCGAAGAGTATATCTGGCGGTGGTTTGTGTATCGCAAATGCGAGGTTCTGGTGCCTGGTGGTGGGGCAGTTGCTTTGGCGGCGCTGTGTTTCACCTTGCATCATGTGGTGTCGCTGTTTGGTTTTACCGAAAATTGGGTCGTCACCAGCTTGGGCTCAATCGGGGTTTTTGTTGCCGGAGCCACCTGGTCGGCATGCTATCTGCGTTATCAATCACTTTGGGCTTGCTATATCAGTCACGCTTGGGCCGATTTGGCGATCGCGATCGTGGCCTGGCAAATTCTCTTCACCTAGCACCTTCAACACCAACAACAACCTCACCAACGAGAGCAGGGAAGGTGACAATCACCAGCAAATACTCACACTGAGACTCGTCAACTGCATTTTGGGTCCCTTATAAATTTTCCTGAGACTCTTTATGAGACTTTCACCCTAATTCAACTACTCTTGTGCGCTGACTAGCATGCAGCTCAGGCGTACAAAGCGTCATTCTAGTCGGTCATGCAATGGCAATTGAGCGACAAACTCCTGGGCGCTCTATTCCCCTCATTTTCTCGAGTAGTTGCGTATACCGCAACTACTCGAAAGCCTAAAAACCTTTTTGGAAGGGAGATCCAGAGCTAATATTTGGCGAGTGGACTATTTTTGGACTATTTCTCGAAGGGATGTAATAGCGATCGCGGAAATGGATGTAACGCTTGCCAAGAGGCGCTTGGCGGCCTAAGGAGGAGGCCGTAGGGCAAATTATAGCGCTTGACAATTGCTTGAGAGCTCACTTCTCTCGGCGATTCGCAAAATCACATCACAGATTTGTTGAGGTCGCATTATCCTTGCTCGGTGAGCCTACCCCTTTCGGAACAAGACTTTGTGAGTGCTAGGGCGATCGCCTAAATCTTCTGGGCAGAGGTAGATGCAGTGACGACGTTGCTGACCTCAGAGGAAATGGTTTTTGAAACTGAGTGGATAGCGTGATTCAAAGGGGGCATTCCGAGCCTGACAATTTACACAGCAGCTTGGAGCAAGTCTTGGTTCATAAACCAAGCACAAGAATGCGGCATCGAGATTCACTGACTAACCATCATCATTCAAAATCAACTGTCGTTATCAGCCACCAACATTTTCTCAAGGGAGACCTTCAAATCAGTCAGGCGTGAGATCAGCATGAACTGCGACATTAGCCCTGCATGAGCACCCAGCCAAACAGAGTACGCATATCTCTCCTTGAGACCCAAAGAAATTTATTGAAGACTGAATCTTGGCTTTTTGAGTCTCATAAAGAGACAGCAGCAGTCAAAAGTAGCGGCACACCCCACAAGGAAAAGTCCAAGCTTTGCTGCCTCGCACTGAAAAGTCATCTAAAGTCTTTTTATGAGACTTGTAAAGCCCAAAGCTAGTCTTCTTGGAAGACTCTTAGGTCTCTCAAAAATGCGGGTGATGTTATAGACCTGTGTGATGAATCGAGATAATCATGGTGTCTATCAGGTCTGCTCACAATGGTATTGGAACCGGTCTGTTGCCCTCACTGTCACACGACGGATGTGGTCAAAAATGGTCAAAGCGCTGAAGGTAAACAGTGCTATCGCTGTCGTAACACCGAGTGTCCGCGCGCCTCATTTATCCTGAACTACAGCTATCGGGGATACTTGCCGGCGGTGAAGCAGCAAAGCGCCGATATAGCCATGAATGGTAGCGGAATTCGGGATACCGCCCGGATGCTGCACATCAGCCCCACTACAGTAATTGAGGAACTCAAAAAAACATTGCCAGCTTGAGGTGGTCAATCGCCCTCTCCGAGAGTCCATGGAAACGCCGCCTACCGCGGCGATGGTTGTTCAAGTAGAGGCAGCGGAAATGAACGAAATGTGGAGCTTTGTGCAATCCAAGCGACAACAGCGATGGCTGTGGCACGCGATCGACCATCGAACTGGGGACGTGCTAGCTTATGTCCTGGCACCCCATGAAGACCAAGCCATTGAGATCCTAATGGCTCTCCTGACACCCTTCGGCATTCAGCAGTTTTACGCAGAGTCGGCCCTAAAGTCGCGAGGCGGGTCTTTGCAATCACACCAAACCTCAGCCACAACTGAGACGTGTCTTGAAGTTTGGCGGACGCTCATGGGGTATGGCACCGATTCGTGTAAAAATGGGCCACATCTCTTGAAACAATTGTATATCAAGTGTTTCAAGCTTCGAT
>NZ_JACSWC010000156.1 GCF_016888165.1 Halomicronema sp. CCY15110
CTCACAGATGGCTCCCCTTCTCAATCTGAGAATCTAGCTACATCAATACTCTCAGGACTTTTCTGCACCACTAAGCTGGCAGAGTCAGCGTTGCAGCATCCCTAAACCCTATGATTATTGCCCAAATCTCTGACCTGCATGTGCAGCCCGCTGGCGAGCGAGCCTACGGCATTGTCGATACCAATCGTCACCTGCAAGCCGCCGTTCAGCAGATCAATCGGCTGTCACCTCAGCCCGATCTGGTGGTGGCGACGGGTGACTTGGTTGATCAGGGCAGCCTCGAAGAATACCAACAGCTCCAAGCCCTCCTGGCTCCGCTCAATGCCCCTTTGTATTTGGTGATGGGCAACCATGACGATCGCGCCGCCTTTCGTCAGGTGTTTCCCGACTTGTTTTACGTCCCCGCTGAGGGCTTTGTGCAGTATGTGGTGGAGGACTGGCCGCTGCGGCTGATCATGCTCGATACCCTGGTCGCGGGCGAAGGTTACGGCAACATTGATCGCGATCGCCTGACCTGGTTAGGCGATCGCCTCGCCGAAGCGCCCGACCAACCCACCGTCATCTTCATGCACCATCCCCCGTTTGAAAGTGGCCTGTATGGCATGGATCGCCTGCGCTGCCGGGGGGATGTGGCCCTGGCCCAACTCATTCAGCAATATCCCAACGTGCAGCGTGTCGCCTGTGGACATCTACATCGTTCAATTCAAACCCTGTGGGCGGGAACGCTGTGCACCGTCGCCCCCAGTCCCGCCCATCAAGTCGCCCTCCAACTCGCTGCCGATCAGCCGCCCGCCCTGGTCATGGAACCGCCGGGCTACCATCTGCATCTCTGGCATGAGGGCACCGGGTTGATCACGCACACTGCCTTCGTCGGTGATTTTGATGCCTACTCGTACAAAACCCGCGAGAAAATCACCCTGTACGAATCAGCTAAGGAATGAGAATTGAATCAGTTGGGATAGCCGTCTCGGCTGTTTCCAGACAGGCAAGATGCCTGCCCTAACAATTTGGATGTGATGTGATGTGATTCTCATTCTTCAGGATTAATCAATGGGCGCTTTCTGCCCTGGGTGAGCGAGGCCAGGCCAACAGACGAGGGCAGTAAGCGGATGGGAGCGGATGGGACGCCGCTCACTTGATTGGACTCCAGCCACTACAATTGTGTCCACAACTGTGCAGCGGGATTTATGCCGTCGAGTTCCGGTCAACTGAAGTCGCTAGCCAATTTGTGGCGATCGCGGCTATCGCGACGCATTGTGTTCTGGGTCTTTCTCAGCATTGTGGTGATTGAGGCCATTATTTTGGTGCCGTCGGTGATGCGGCGCGAGCGCGAGTTGTTGGACTATTTGCGATCGCTCTCAACGGCCCAAGCCGAAGGCATCCTGAGCAGCCAAAGGGACTTGATGACCATCAGTGACCAAGCCGTGCTGACCAGTCTGGAAACGTTGCTCAACAATGATGTGATTCTGGGTGGCACGCTCTATCGCGCGGATGGCACTCAGGTCGGCAGCTTTGGGGAAATGCCCGAACTGGCAGCCCCCACCCCGGAGGGCCTGCCACAGATTTTGGTGGAGCGCGATCGCTACAACCGCCGCACCCAGCGCTACGACGCTGTGTGGGAAATGTCGCCCTTAGCCGGACGCTATGAGCTGATTATTCGCCACGATGCCGCCTGGGTCGGTCGCGAGTTTTACTACTTTATTGGTCGCATTATCGGCCTCGTGCTGATCATTTCCGTATTTGTCACGGGGGCCACCATGATCGTGCTCGATCGGTTGGTGATTGCCTCGGTACTGGCCCTGCGGCGAGACTTGCAGCGGGCCGGGCAAACCCTGCGCCACAATCAAGACGCGCGATCGCTCCCCTTTGAGTCAGTGCGGCCCGATACCCCGCGTCCCGACGAACTTGGCGACGTGATCCTGGCCTTCGAAGAAATGGTCAATCAGATAGGGGACGCGATCGCCGAGCGCGACCAAGCCGAAGCCGATCTGCGCCTGTCCGAAGAAAAGTTTTCCAAATCCTTTTACGCCAGCCCCAACCCCATGAGCTTGAGCGTCCTTGACACGGGGGAACTGCTGGATGTCAACGACAGCTTTTTGGCGCTGTATGGGGCAGAGCGGGCCGCCGTGATTGGTAAAACTGCCGCCAGCCTGAAGCTGTGGGCCGAGTTCAGCGATCGTGCTGAAATGCTCAGCATTCTGCGGCAGCAAGGCTACATTCGCAACCAAGAATATCGTTTTGGTTCCGCGCAAGGCACCATCCGCACCGTGCTCTATTCCGCCGAGACGGTCCAGCTGAACGGGCAGCAGTGCATTCTGTCAGTTTCGAATGACATTACCGAACGCAAAGCCGCCGAAACTGCCCTCAGCGAGAGTGAACAGCGGTTTCGGACCCTGGTGGAACAAGCGACGGATGCCCTCTTTGTGGTGGATACCGATGGTCGTCTCATCGATGTCAACCAAGAAGCCTGCCACACCCTCGGCTATACCCGCGCCGAACTGCTGCAACGCTCGGTGCCCGATGTGCAAAAGTCAGTGTCGATGGCCGCGCTGGCCCAAGACTGGCATCTCTCCCCGGGACAAGCCGTCACTCGTGAGGGCCTGCATCAGCGCCAGGATGGCAGCCAGTTTCCCGTGGAGGTGCGCATCGGCCGGATTGACATCGGCGGCAAGCCAGTGCTGTTGGCATTAGCCCGCGACATCACCGCCCGCAAAGCCATGGAGCAAGCCCAAGCCCGGCTGGCCGAAATTGGGGAACTCGCTGCGATGATTGTGCATGAAGTGCGCAATCCGCTAACGACGATTTTGCTGGGGCTTAACTCACTGCAACAATTGGAGTTGTCGGAGCGATCGCAACACCGCCTCGCCTTCGCCCTGGAAGAATCAGCCCGCCTGCAACGCCTGCTCAACGAAATTTTGCTGTACGCCCGCGAGCAGCCTTTAGAGCTCGAACCGCTGGAACTGGGGCCGTTTTTACACACGTTGCAGGCCGAATTTGGTCATCAGCCCGTGGCGCAAAATCGACTGCTCCACACGGTCGGGCTGGAGCAGACCGCGCGCGTGAGCGGCGATCGCGATCGGCTCAAACAAGTTTTCATCAATCTGCTGAGCAATGCTTGTGAGGCCAGTCCCGAGGGCGATCGCATCACCTGTGCGCTATGCGTGAATGCCACCACCGTCAACATTCAGGTGCACAATGGCGGCGATCCCATTCCGCCGGAAATCTTGCCGCAGTTGATGCAGCCCTTTTTTACCACCAAAGCCACCGGCAACGGCCTCGGCCTCGCCATTACCCGCCGCATTGTCGAGGCCCACGGCGGCGCGATCGAGTTCACCTCCACAGCTGAGTCCGGCACCACCGTCACCGTAAAACTTCCGCTCGGTTCCACATCCGCCGCTACATGAGGGCTGAGACCGACCAGCGCAGTCCCAGTTTGGCTAAGTACCGCCGCTTGGGTGACTGCCGCTCCCGCATCGTAGAGAACCGTACTGCAGATAACCGTACTGTTCGCTTCGGACTTTACCGCCTCAGGAGGAGGAATGCCCTGTAACCTTTCGTTACAATAAGTTCATAAACGCGGAATGACTTCGGATTAATTGATGGGGTTGTGCCGCACTGACGAATTTTTTGAGGTGCCCCATATGAACGGCAATATACGGGTGGGCAACCTGTTCGGGATACCCTTCTATCTCAATGTGTCCTGGTTTTTGGTGTTAGCCCTGGTGACTTGGAGTTACGGCAGCGGTTTGGCCGAAGCCTTTCCAGCCCTGCCTGGTACGACTCCCTGGTTACTGGGTTTGTTCGCCGCCCTGCTGCTCTTTAGCTCGGTGCTGGCCCACGAACTCGGTCACAGTTTCGCGGCGCTGCGTCAAGGCATCGGCGTCAATTCCATCACCCTGTTCCTCTTTGGGGGGCTGGCCGCGTTGGAAAAAGAATCTGATAGTCCTGGCGGTGCCTTTAAGGTCGCGATCGCTGGTCCGGTGGTGAGTCTGCTGCTGTTTGTCACGCTTTCCACTGTGGGTCAAGTTTTGGCGCTCAGTGGCCCGGTTGGCGCGATTGTTTCCCTGCTGGCCTACATCAACTTGGCATTAGGCGTCTTTAATCTGCTGCCCGGCTTGCCCCTCGATGGCGGCAACGTGGTGAAGGCGATTGTCTGGCGCATTACGGGTGATCCCAACAAGGGCCTAGCATTTGCGAGTCGAGCGGGTCAGGTACTCGGTTGGTTGGCGATTGCGATCGGTGCGGCGGCCATCGCCGGGATCAGCCCGGTCGGTAACGTGTGGACGCTGTTAATCGGCTGGTTTTTGCTAAGCAATGCTAATCGCTCGGCCCAGTCGGCGACTGTACAGCAACGGTTAGAAGGGTTGACCGCAGCCGATGCCATAGATGGTGACAGTCCCATCGTGGCGCAAGACGTCTCTCTTCGCACTTTTGCGGATGAAGTCTTGCTGAATACCATGGGTAACTGGCGCAAGTTCTTAGTGGTCGATGACACGGGTGAGCTCGTGGGCACAGTTTCGGTGGATACGCTGCAAGCGCTGCCCCGCGATCGCTGGGCAACGACCCGCGTCGCCGAGGTGATGTCAACCGACATCCCACTGACCACGATTGCCTCGAACCAGCCGCTGCTAGAGGTGATGCGTACCTTAGATGAGAAAAAGCTGTCGGTGCTCGCGGTCATTCGCGACAATGGTCAGCTGGTGGGCCTGCTAGAAAAGCAAGCGATCGTCAAGCTCATGCAGGGCCAGATGTCCAAAATGCGTTCAGCCGCTGCGGATTAGTGTTGGCCGTTGGGGGGGGGACTGCCCCCCTTGAACAGCGTCAGCAGGCTATCGAAACATCAGACAGCAAAAAGCCCAGCGAGATTTATCGCTGGGCTTTTCGTTTTATTGGTGGCGGGGCATGGATTTGAACCATGGACCTTCGGGTTATGAGCCCGACGAGCTACCAGACTGCTCTACCCCGCGACGGTTTTTGTAGTATAGCGAACAAAGTCCAATTGCGACAACGAAATCCCTGAAGAAATAAAAATCTCCCATTTTATCCACGAGAGTTCGATGACCAGCCAAGCATGAGCATTGTCGGCTCTGGCTGCCAGGACGGGTTTAGGGAATGTCAGGATTTGAAGCCATGCTCGCGCTGGTCGGGAGATTGGGGCAAGCGGGCGAAAACCAGGCGATCAAATTATCGTTGGGTCGGGCGATCTCACCTCACTGCCCACCGTGAGCCTCGCGGCATGTTTTCCGCCGCTCTCCCCTTCGGGGACTGGAATTAAAGGACTTGCGCGAAAAAAGAGCCCCATGGACCGAGTTTCGACTCCGCTCAACTCTCGATACTGGTAGGTTGAGCGAAGTCGAAACCGGATTGAACGAGTACTTTATTTAGTTGCAGACCCTAGCCGGTCGCGCCGTATCGCTGCATCCTGAGGCTTCGCTCATATAAGGCCGTCCCTTGCCCCCAAGCCGGCCAATCTATTCATCACCGATCGCCTCAACTGTATCCGATTGGTCAGAGGCGCTATCCGCTACCTCTTTAGTGGCTGATGGCAATTGCGACTCGGCCTTGTCAAGTTCTTCGTCAAAGGCGGCGGCGGCTCGCTCCAGTTCTGCCTCTAGGGCTTCAGCCGCCTCTTCATTGGCGGCTTCCAACTTTTTCTGGATCGAGGCTTTTTCGTCCTCTAGCTGTTGTTCCAGCGACTCTTCTGTGATTTTCACGGTGTCTTTCACCGTTTGCCTCAGCTCAGAGGTTTGGTCGGTAACCGCATCCTTCAGCTCTTCCGGTGGTGCTGGTTTCCTGGCAGTCGCTTCCACACTGTCTTTAACTGCGGCAGTGACCTCTTCAACCGTTTCAGTCACTTCAGTCGCCGTCTCTTCTAGTGCTTTGGTGCCCTCTGCCGCAGACTCAGCGGTGTCATCACTTAGGGTTTCCAGGGTATCTTCAGCGGCCTCAACGCTCGCGGCGTCGGTGAGATCTAACTCTTGCGGCTCGTGCAGATTGTCAGTGACCGATTCGAGTTGGGGCAGATCTTCTGGAGTCGTTGTGTTGCAAGCGACTGATCCCAACAGCAGGCTCAGGCCAGCGATCGCAACCAGCAACAGCCGCGTTAAGCGAGAAAATAGAACCTTCAACATAGCTCCCTTGAAATTACGACATGGCTCCTTGAGCCACCCCTGTACTTTCACAAAGGGACGCGGGTCTGACAAGCGCTAAGCGATAGAGGTCTCCAATTTCTTGCGCTATGAGTACCCGATCCGCCGCCATTTACCAATCGCCAGTGGCAACCGTGAGTGCCTGCCCCGTGCTCTCCAGCACTACGAGCGGTAACGTGTCTCCACTTTCAACCCGTTCAAACTGGAGAAAGCGCAGTCCCGTCGTGGTGGGTTCCACGGTCATCTGGTAGGTTTCGCCCGTCCAGGTGAAATCGACTACTTGATAGCCGATCAGCCACATTTCGGCCCGTTCACCCGCGTTGATCGCGAGGGGGCGATCGCCCTCATAACACGCCTCCATCGCTTCGATCCCCGTCCAGACACCACTGAGATAGACCGGTTCGGTGCGGGCGCTCAAGCCATAAGTGGTAAAGGTGATTAGTGATTCCTGCCAAAATTTTTCAAACAGGCTTTGCAACGGTTCGGTCGCCAATGCCTCGCCGTAGCGGGGATTGGCCATCAGAGCCTCGGTTTGCGCTTCTAGGCTGGGCCGCTGCCAGTCGTCAATTTCGCCGCAGACGTCGTAGGCAACCGCCACTGGGGGAACGGTCGCGATCGCCACTTGGGGTGGTGCCGACTGCACCACTGGCAACGCCTGCTCCGAGGGCGAGGACGACGCGAGTGATTGCGGCGACGGACAGCCGACGAGTCCCAGGCTACCGATTAACAGGCCGGCAACCCCGAAGTTTGATAACGAAAATCCTGTCTGCATCTGATGAATCCTTAGTGCCCTAGCTGTAGCGCCAGGGACGGCTACAGATTAGGTCAGTTGACGAATACTGAGTTGCCGAAGTTGTGGGCAAAACTCAGGGAAGTGAAGTTGCTCGCATCAGCTGGGGATGCTGCTAATTCAGCGATCGCGGTTGATCCACCAGACAGTGGTTACCCATCCGGTAACACGCTGCAAACAGATGGCTCGACGATGATCGCCAATGCGTCAAAATTGGCCTGGGAGTTCCACGCTGAGGCAATTGCTCCCCGTGCCTAAACTCAACGTCCCGCACCTCATCAGTGCTCCCCTCAATTAGCCGCCAGTGCGGGCCTAGCTGTCAGGATCGTGATCGTCAGAAGCATTGTCTGAAGCAGTCGGTGAGAGTGCGGTTTAATGCAGATAAACCAGTCAGTGCAATTGGTTCATCTGTGGGTTACACCCATGCTCTTCACCATGGTGGACTCGCGAGTCGGTCGGAGTCTTAAACCAAGGCTGACCGCGCAGTCGATTGCTGACGCAAACAATCAGAATCAGTTGAGGGGTGGCTGATTCGGGCAACTTAAATATGTATTACTTTTAGCACAAGCCTCGTCCGGAAAATCTATTGTTTGAGAAAACTTGAACTAATCGTTGCTATTGAGCAAATCGCCCCATCCGTTAGGGATTTCGCCCCTGAGCTGAGGGGCATCAGGCCCTCACCATACCGATCCAATGAGCGCCAGGATACTGACAGTGGGTGGTCATATTTAATTCTGCTAGCTCCGTGATCCCCAAGGGCGTCATGCCTCGTGAGGCTAACCTGACACTGACTCAGCCTGGGAGCGAGAGGCATGAGCGCGGTTGAGTTGTTGGGCGAGCACCCGGGGTAACTGTTGGGCCAAACGGCTGGCAGGGCACCCGAGATCCGTATTTTGGGCCGCTATGGCGCGGCCCGTTTGCGCGTGCCACCACACCGCCGCGATCGCCGCATCCAGCATCATCGTGTCCGTCACGGCTATCGGCGCTAGCTGGGCGGCGATCCCCATCACCAATCCCGTCAAGACATCGCCGCTGCCCCCCCGCGCCAAAGCGGGGCTGCTGGCGGTGTTGAACCACAACTGGCCGTCAGCATGGGCGATCGCGCTCATCGCACCTTTCAAAACAATCGTACAGTTGGCCGCGATCGCGGCCTGACTCGCGGCCCCACTAGGCGACTCAGCCGTTTGCCAATGCTGCGGAAAGAGCCGCCGAAATTCGCCCACATGCGGCGTGAGCAGGGTGGGGGCCGAGCGGGTCGATAGTCGTCCCTCGGGATCATCCTGTGCCAAGTAATTTAGGCCATCGGCATCGAGTACCAAGGGGCGATCGCTCTGCACCACCGCGTCAACCACCGTAGCGGCATCGGCGGTCAGTCCCGGCCCACAGGCCACCACATCATAGCGATCCCAGTCCCACTCAGCCGGCAGCGCCGCGATCGCCCCACTCGGGGTTTCAGCCGCCCCAATGACTAAGGCGTCCGGCAGATGGCTCACGACCATCAGCCGCAAACTCTCGGGCACGACGATAGTGAGCATCCCGACCCCGCTCGCGATCGCCCCTTGAGCCGCCAATAGGGCCGCCCCCGCATACTGGCGTGATCCCGCAATTAGCAAGGCATGGCCCACGGTGTATTTATGGGCGATGGGCGATCGCGGTAGGGGCAGGCGGGCGATCGCCGCCGTCGCCGTCAAGCAGCACGGTGGGGGCTGATCCAGCAATACTGGCTGGAGCGCCGTCAGGGGCACATCAAAGGGGATCAAGTGGCACTGCCCCACCCAGGGTTGCGCCCGATCTTGCAGTAAGCCTAGCTTCCAGAGTCCCAAACACAGGGTGTGGGTGGCCTGCACCGCAATGCCTAAGACTTCCCCCGTATTGCTATCCAAACCCGATGGCAGGTCGATGCTGACTACGGGCACCGTCCCAGTATTCAAGGTGCGAATGCCCGCTGCCAGGTCGCCCGTCAAAGGCCGCGCCAGCCCCAGACCAAAGCCCCCGTCGATAATCAGATCGCAACAGCTCAGCTCGTCAACGGTTCGAGTGGAGCGGAGGCCCAAATAGTCCCCATAGGCTTGATGTTGGCTGGTGAGATCTTTGACGTGATCAAATGGACACCACAGCAGAATTTGATAGCCACGGTGGTGCAGCTCGCGGGCGACCACCAGGGCATCGCCCCCATTGTGTCCCGGCCCCACGATGATCCCGACCCTGGGGGTGCGATCGCGGGGAAAGTGCTGCACAATCCACCGCGTAATTTTGCCCGCCACCTTTTCCATCAACGCTGCGATCGGCATCCCCGCGGCAAAGATCGCCGCTTCCACCGCTTGCATTTGCTGCGCCGTGACGACCACCGAGGTGGCCAACTTCAGTTCTTCATTCCCTAGGGGGGGCATCATGGTGATTGACATATAACGATTGGTTGGCAGGGCACACAGGCGTGAGCCCTGGCGGCATGTTGTCATCAACCTGCTGGCGACATCTTTCCGGACTGATAACACTAAAAAAACGAAAGACTCTATGAGCATCAGCGCTATAGAGCCTTTCTTATATTGACCTGTGGGACTGGTATGAGCAGCCCTATCCATTGCGAGGTCTTAGGCCAACTTTCGGGTGTCCGAGTTCCGTCGTGCTGATCAAGCATGCGGGCTGGCAGACAGACCGATATCACGCGACTACTAGCTACTGAAAATGTACCCGCGCCCCGGCAACGCCCGAATCTCGCAGATAGTTATTCCATTCTTGAGCGATGCCATAGTCGCCATACGGTCCGACCGCCACATGGGGGCCGCGTGGTGCGCTGCGCGGTTGCACCAGTACGCTGGGTGCGCCCAAAGACACAATTTGACTCGCTAGTTGTTGTAGTTCGAACGTACTGCCTGGCACCACGACGTAGTAACCCGAGGCCAAATTGCCTTGGACGACGGCAGGTGTCGTGAGGGGCGGCGGGGTCGCGCCGCTGGGAGCGACCGGCCGGGCAGGATAACTGGTATTGGGCGATGGGGGTGGAAAGGCGGCCGAAGTCGAAGTCGCGGAGCCAAACGGGGCCGCTTGACCAAATTCAATCGTTGAAGGCGTCGCCGCTACTGTGTTGCTGGGGAAAGTGGGGGTAGCGCCTTGCCCCGTGGCTGGGTAAGCCAAGCTGTAGTCAGATGGCGGAGTGATGGCGATGGGGGCACTGGCATAGTCGGTGCTTTGCACGTCGGCACTCAGGCCGAGACTGGCTAACTCATCCGCGCGATATTGGGCGTTTTCATAAGAACTGAAGCGCCCCGCTTGAATCACCGAATAGCCATTCACATAATTCACAAACGCGCCGGGCTCGACCTGACGCACCTGCTGCAACAGTACATCGCTGCTGCCGTTGACGAGGACTAAATATTGCTCTCCACTGGCGGGAGCCGCCCCGCTGGTGGAGGGTAACGGCGGGAGGGGGGTCGGCAACGCTTGGGCGATCGCGCCCTCAGGCACCGGATCCGATACCGTCAAAGTCGCTGCAACTGCGGGGCTGGGTAAGGCGATCGCTACCCCCAGGCAGCCGCCTATCCAACAGGCCCGTTGCAGTTGAGCCAGACTCGGCCAGCGCTTGGGCGGTGGCATGGAGACAACCGTTGCATTTGACCAATGAGCAGAATGTGATTTCATAAGACGTGATCAGCTAAGAGCTGAGGGCTAGAGGGCAATGTCACAGATAAGCCATGAGCTGACCTCGGCCTTCCTACGAACAGTCGAGGCGAATGCTAGCCTAGGATAGTTACATTCATAGAAAAATTCCAGACTTTTTTGAAGATGAGCAAAATTGTTGTGGGCCTCTCCGGTGGGGTCGATAGTTCAGTGGCCGCCGCAACATTGCATCATCAAGGTCATGAGGTGGTTGGACTGACCCTGTGGCTGATGAAGGGCAAGGGACAATGTTGTTCGGAAGGGATGGTGGATGCGGCGCAGCTCTGCGAAGAGTTGGGCGTGCCTCATCACATTGTCGACAGTCGCGATACCTTTCAAGCCAACATTGTGGATTATTTAGTGGCAGGCTATCAGGCGGGGATCACGCCGCTGCCCTGTTCCCAATGCAATCGCACGGTCAAGTTTGGTCCCATGCTGGACTACGCTCGGCGTGAGTTGGGGGCTGAGGCGATCGCGACGGGGCACTACGCGCGGGTCCGCTTCAACGACAACACCCAGCGTTACGAATTGCTGCGGGCGGTGGATCGCAATAAGGATCAGTCCTACTTTCTTTACGATTTAACTCAAGAAATGCTGGGATCGCTGCACTTTCCATTGGGAGAACAGACCAAAGCTGAGACGCGCCAAATGGCCGAGCAGTTTGGTCTACACACTGCGACCAAGCCAGAAAGTCAGGATCTGTGCCTGATTGAGCATCACGGCTCGATGGGACAGTTTTTAGAAAAGTATTTGGCCCCAAAACCCGGCGATATCGTCGATACCCAAGGTCGGGTTTTGGGCCGCCACACGGGGGTGCATAACTACACGATTGGGCAACGGAAGGGGTTGGGCGTGGCTGCGGCACACCCCCTTTACGTCGTCGCCCTCGATGTGGGTCGCAACCAGGTGATTGTGGGCGATCGCGCTAGCGTCCATTACCCAGACTGCACCGTTCACCGCGTCAACTGGGTATCGGCAGCGCCCCCCACGGAGCCCCTCTCAGTCATGGTGCAGATTCGTTATCGCTCAACTGCGGTGCCCGCGACCTTGGTGCCCTTGGATGCGTCCCTGGAGACCTCTGGATCACGGGTGCAACTGGTATTTGCCGAGGCGCAATTTGGCGTCACGCCGGGGCAGGCTGCCGTCTGGTATGACGGCGATCGCGTCCTTGGTGGGGGCATTATTGAGCCACTGCCAGTGCAATCTCGCGTGGATGCCGCACTGGCTCAAGCCAGTGCCCCCACCTAGCCCTGCCCCGATCCCAGAATTTTTCCCTGGTAACCGGACTCCACGCGCTTGAGTGGGAATACTGAACAAGGCCATTTAGCAGTTTGAGAGGCTCATATTTTGACTACATCCCTGGACATTAATGCCGCCCACGGTGGCACCTTGGTGCATCGCATCGCCACACCAGAACAACGGCAAGCTTTTCTAGAAGCGAGTGAGACCATGCCGCGCCTGACGCTGGATGAGCGGGCCGTCTCTGATTTGGTGATGATTGCGATTGGCGGCTTTAGTCCTTTAGAAGGGTTTTTAGGACGCGCTGACTACGACACCGTCGTCACCGATATGCGGCTGGCGAATGGGTTGCCCTGGGCGATCCCCGTGACGCTATCGGTCGAAGCGGCGATCGCCGAATCGCTCACCGAAGGCCATCAAATTCGGCTAGATGACAGCGCGGGTCGGTTTGTCGGCGTCTTGGAACTCACCGAAAAATACGCTTACGACAAGCAAAAAGAAGCCATCAACGTCTATCGCACCGATGAAGAAAAACATCCCGGTGTGAAAGTTGTTTACGACCAGGGCGAGGTCAACCTGGCTGGCCCGATCTGGCTGCTAGAGCGTGATCCCCATTCCCTGTTCCCGAGCTATCAGATTGATCCCGCCGTCTCGCGGGTGATGTTTGCCGAACGTGGCTGGAAAACGGTGGTGGGTTTTCAGACCCGCAACCCCATCCATCGCGCCCACGAATATATTCAAAAGTGCGCCCTCGAAATCGTGGATGGTCTCTTTCTGCATCCCCTGGTGGGCGCGACCAAAAAAGATGACATCCCAGCGGATGTGCGGATGCGGTGCTACGAGATCATGATGGAGCACTATTTTCCACAAAATCGCGTGATTTTAGCGATTAACCCCTCAGCAATGCGGTACGCTGGCCCTAGAGAAGCCATTTTTCATGCGCTAGTGCGGAAAAACTACGGCTGTACGCACTTTATTGTGGGCCGCGACCACGCGGGTGTCGGTGACTACTACGGCACTTACGATGCTCAGCATATTTTTGAAGAGTTCGCGCCAGATGAGCTTGGCATTATGCCGTTGAAGTTTGAGCATGCTTTCTACTGCACTCGCACCAGCACGATGGCCACGACCAAAACGAGTCCCAGTTCGCCGGAAGAGCGGGTTCACTTGTCTGGCACCAAAGTGCGTGAAATGTTGCGCCGGGGAGAACTCCCCCCGCCCGAATTTTCTCGTCCGGAAGTGGCAGCAGAGTTGGCACGAGCCATGCGCATGGCTCAAGAAGTCTAGAAACAAAGGGGTGCCCCGACTGTGACGCTGGGACGAAGAGATTTTTTGCAGCGTTTAAGCGCCGTCCTGGCTGCTCTGGGGGTCACGGATAGCTGGCTGGCTGGTTCGGTGGGAGCCTACCAGTCAGCTTTTGCCGAGTCTAATCAGCGCTTTGCCCTGCTGGTCGGGATTGATGCTTACCCTAAGAATGTTTGGCGATCGCCCGCCGATATCGACACGGAGCGATTTTTGCAGGGAGCCGTCACTGACATCGAGTTCCAGCGCGAGTTGCTGATGAATCGCTTGGGGGTCGATCCGCAAAACATCGTCACCCTGACGAATGCCGAGGCTACGGTCAACCAAATTTTAACGACGGTACAAAGCCACTTGGTGGAGCAAGCCAAGCCGGGCGACACCGTGATTCTGCACTTCAGTGGCTTGGGGAGTCAGGCCACTCTCTCCGGCCAATCGGACGGCCCGGTATTGCCCACTTTGGTCGCCGCCGACAGCCACTGGCCCGATGAAACTGTGCCCGTCGTCCATGACTTATTTACTGAAAGCCTGATGCAGCTGTTGGCTAAGCTGCGCGGGGTCAATGTCTTGACGGTGGTGGATGCCAGCTCGACCTTGCCGCCCACGTTGCGACGGGGGAACTTTCGGGTGCGATCGCGCCCGACCACGGTGCAAGGGGAATGGCAATCGCCGGCGTCGATGCCCCTGACGAAACCGATCAGAACTTGGCAACAACTCACCGCTGACTGGCCCGGTATTTTACTGCAACCCCGCCTGGGTAACGGCGTCGCCCTCGAAGGTAACTGGCTGGATTTTAGTGCGGGACTCTTTACCTACGCGCTGACCCAGCAGATTTGGATGAGTATGCCTGCCCAGCGTCAGCAATGGTTCATGCGCCGCATTGACCGCAAACTTTCTGCTTGGACGGGCACCGATCAGACCTCAGAGCTATTTGGCAAAGCGATTTCTCAGCGCCCTGGCATTCCCCTGTTGTCAGGCCGACTGCCGCAGCCCGCCGCCGATGGGGTCATCAAAACCATTAACCGGGCTGACCACAGCGCCACCGTGTGGCTCGGGGGCTTGCCGTCGGGCCTGCTCCCCTACTGCGAGTTGGGGTTACAGTTGCAACCGCTACCGACGTTGCCAGGACTCACCGCCGTCCCGGAGGGTACCCTCCGAGTCAAAACTTTAGATGGACTCCGCGCCAAGACGACCTGCAAGAATCTCGCCGATCTGCCGATTGGCACACCGATCATTGAGGTGGAGCGCCGCTTCCCGAAAGAGATCGCTCTGACCGTCGCCTTGGATCCGGCCCTGGAGAGAATTGAGCGGGTCGATGCCACCAGTGCCCTCTCAGGGCTGCCTTTTATTACGACCATGGCCCCCGGTGAAGGGGTGGCGGATTGTTTGTTTGGCAAAAGTCGTTCCCTCTTGAGTGCAACGGCCCCTTCACCCGTGGCGAAATCGATGCCCTTGGAAGCTGAGGAATTAGCCGCTGAACAGTCCACCGTGCCGCCGGGGTATGGCTTGTTCACACCGGATGGATCCCTCATTGCTGGCACGACGGCGGAAGAAGAAGAAGCGGTGAAAACGGCGATTACGCGGCTGACTGGGACGTTACACAGTCTGCTGGCGGTCAAACTGCTGCGGTTAACCCTGAATCCCGTGTCATCGCGGTTGCCTGTCCGGCTCGTATTAGAAACGCAAGCCCCTGATAGCCAACTGCTATTGCTGGAAGAAACCTTGCGATCGCGCCAGCTCAACGGCAACAATTTGAGCCAGTCGGAGCGGCTGACGTTTGGCAGCTTAACCCGCAACCGCCCCGAAAAATACCAAATTCGCTTGCGGAATGCGGGCGCAGAGACCGTGTATTACTTGTTGATCAGCATGGTCGATAAAAGTCGGCTGTCGGTTTATTGCCCCCCGTTCAATATGGCCGAGGGGAGCGAACAAACCAGCCAGGTCATTGCCACCGAAAGTGTCTTACCGGGCGATACGGCGATTAAGTACCCGAAAATGTCTGAAACCTCGTTTGCCCTCCAGCCGTTGAAAACAACGGAGGTGTTTGCGATCGCCTGCACTGAGCCCTTGCTCAAAACCTGGAAAGCGATTCGCACCACGGGCTTTAGGTACCAGAGCGATCGCTGGGCAGTGATCTCTGATCCCCTAGCGGTCACTCAAGCGCTACTGCACGATTTGCATGGGGCGAGTGGCAAACTCTCAGCCAAACCGGATCCTGCCGCCGAGCATACCTTGACCTTGAAATCAGCGGCCTGGGCTACCCTATCGCTGTAATCATGGCCCCTTTGCATATCCGTTTGGCGCTAGCCAAACCATTCCTGGTAGATCTCTTCGTATCGTCCCGCTTCATAGAGCTTGAGAAGGGTGGCGTTGATGGCTTCGCGGTAGGGACTGTCTGGCTGTAGCGCGATCCCGTAGTTGAGGGATTGGAACACCTCCCCGACGACCTGATATTTGCCCTGGCCTTGATGAGAGACAAAATATTGCAGCACGGGAGCATCGTAGACCACGGCATCCACGGTTTGCTCTGTCTCGACGGCGGTGTATAACGCTTCCAGGGTGGGGAAATCCTGAAAGAGCAGATTAGTCTGCTGGTCGAGAAATTCCGCCGCCGCACTTTCGGCGACGGTGGCCACCCGTTTGCCCGGCAGGTCTTCGAGCCCGGTAATGACGCCCTGCAATTCCTGCACGGTAAATGTAGTGGCAATACTGGCCGTGAAGTAGGCAAAGACAAAATAGCCGGAGAACATCCACAACAGTCCAAACACTCGACCGGCAGGCTTTTGCGGCACTTTGTCGCCGTAGCCGACTGTCGTCACCGTGACGGCGGCCCACCAAAACGCTTCCCAAATGCCGTGCCAATAGGTTTCGGGAAATTCGTCGTTGTGAGTGCGTTCTGACCACCACAAAATATGCGCCACGATGAGTAAGATGACGACGAGAATGCCCACGCCGTAATAAAGCCGGGGCGATCGCAACACCGCCCCGACCACACTCAGCAACTTGCTCAATTCACTTTGGTCGCTGGGCACCAAGACTTGCAGCCCCGATTCGTAATAGGGATAGGAGAAGTCGAGGCGTTCTTCGCGTTGGGAGGTAATGCCAATCCCCGCGATCGCAAGATCGGCGGCCCCGCGTTCCACTTCATCCAGCAGTTTGGCGACGGAGTTGACCCCGACCAAGTCATAGGAGAGCTGCAATTCATCGGCGATCGCCTCCCACAGGTCAATGCTAAAGCCCTGGTATTGCTGATCTTCGTAGATCACGAAGGGCTCAAATCGCTGGGTTACAACTCGCAGGGGCGTCGTCGACAAGGGGATCGCGGCGGCTGCCGTCGCTGCGGCCTCTGCCGCGACATCAATGGGCGGAATGTCGGCGATCGCCCGGGCCTGCATCAGCCAACTGTTGACCAACTCGCGATTGGCCTCAATCCACGCTTGGGCCTGATCTTGAAGATCGGTTTCATCGCCCTCACCCGCCAGCATTTTGGCATTTTGGGTGGTGATGTCCGCCAGGGGGATGGTGACTTGTTCGAGCAGCGATCGCACCGCTGGATTGGTCGCCAAAAATTCACGATTGGCCACAGCGCGAATGTCATTGCGCGGGAAGCCCAAGGTACAGGGATCCGCTACGCAGCCAGTGATCCCGGTCATGGTTGTTTCACTTTCAAGGCTCTTTTGTCCCAGGGGCAAACTGGGGTAGGGCACCTCCAGCCAAACCACATCCTCATCCGGTACGAGAGCGTTGACCGTCCAATTCGGCGTCCAAGTGTAGAACAAAACGGATTCGCCCTGGCGTTGTCGCTCGACGATGGCCTCCATGAGCGGCGCGTAATCGCCTTGAATATGCTCCACTGTTTCGCTCAGGCCATATTCTCGCAGGTGATAATCGATCACCTCAGCACAGGCCCAGTCTTGATTGCACCCAAGCAAGTCAGCGCGCCCGTCTTGGTCGCGATCGAACGCCTCAATAACTTCTGGCCGCAGCAGATCCGCCAACGTCAGAATATTCAGCCGTTCCGCCGTGGCTTTATCCACCAGATAGCCTTGCAACGCACCGCCCGGTACCTCAAACCCGACGGGTTCAACTTTGCCCAGAATCTCTGGTTGTTCCAGATAGCGATTGTGCAAGGGAAACCAACCGCTGGCCCACAAATCCACCTCGCCCGCTGCCGCTTGCGTGTAGAAATCATCATTGCTCAGGGTCTGGGGCACATCGACCCGATACCCCAGGTCGATCAATAGCGCCCGATAGACCTCGGCTTGAAACCAACCCGTATCCCACGTGGGGCGTCCCATCTTGATGGCGGTTGCCGAGGCTGCTTGCCCCGATGGCAGACTTTGCAGCAAGCACACCAAGACCAATCCCCAGATGGCCCAAACCCAACGGCGGCGATGCGACCAGGCCAGAAAGCGCCGGACGAGTAGCTTATTGGCGTCACGAGACAGCCTGGTCAAACGGAACAGACGCATATGATCAACTAAAAAATGCAGGCAACGCTAACGAACAAGCTTTTACCATCGGCACACCGCATCGAGGCCAATGCTCCGGCAAGCGGGCTTATCCTCTATGAGCCTAGATTAACGCCCCCCTCATTGTCCTAATTGATCATTGATCGGCAAACGGTTCAGGGCTTCTGGCGATCGCCCTCGCGATACCGACTGACCACAGCCCTGTACTGACGCCGCCAAAGTCCCGGTGGGCCTAAGATAGGAGCACTCTTTGGCAAGCTCTCCATGTACAAACGATATCGAGCCACTGTCTTGGCGGCCTGGCTGCTGATCGGCGCAGCGATCGCTCCGCTGCTACCCGCCCGCCCCGCCCAAGCTGATGAAACAGTGGCCTATTGTGATTTGACCGAATATGCCATCAACGTCTATCGCGAGAGCCCCGCCGACAACGACGCGGCGGCGTATCAAATGCGGGTGTTTTGGCGAGACAAATCGTTGATCTTCCTCGACCAGCCTGCCGATCGCACCGTGCTCCCCGAAGGCTACGTTTACCGTAATTTGCCCATGCCCGACGATGATGGCGTGACTGGTGAAGACGAGGCTACTTGGACGTTGTTTGTGCTCAATGATGAAACGTTGCCCTGCTTTCTGTTCAAGCAAGGAGCCCTCATCAGCCGAGGCCCAGTCACCCAGCGGGAAGTGCCAACTCCTGCCGAACCGTAGCGTGAGGCTGAGTGTTTTGTGCAGAAGCAGATCGCGCCGGGGTGTGGAGGGCGATCGCCCTGGATTGCTGTGCCCCATTACTGACCAGTTTCAGACTGTTCCCAATGCACTAGGATTGTGATGCTGGCGGCAACTGATCACCGGGCTCTGGCTCAACATCAGGGACTTTCGCTAACACCGCCTCATAGCTTGCCCGACTGCCCTGGCTGGCGCGTTCCTGTAAATATCCTTCAGTGGTTAACGCGGCAATCTTTTCAGCGACGGCCAGCGCAATAAACTGATCTAACGAAACGCCATCTTGCTCAGCGAGTTTTTGCAGGCTTTTATACAAGGAATCTGGTAGCTGAATGCTGAGGCTACTCATGGCAACGCTCCGATAGATTTCAAAAAGACTGCTGGGGTAACCGCACTGATGCCAAACCGCTCAATGCCAGCAAAATCACGAGTGTTATATGTCGCTACGCTATCACACTCAGCTTTGACTGCTAGCTCCAAAATCATGTCGTCTTTGGGATCTTTTAAGTAGGGCCGCCAGAGGAAGAAAATTTGATGATGGGTGGCAACAGTGCAGTGGAAGTCAATAAAGTCCTGTACATCGGTAGCGTCAATGGCGAGGTTGGGAAGTTCCCTGAGTAAAACATCTTCGTACTCTAAAACCAGAGGAACAGAAAGATGGATGTCAAATCTATCTCTACCCACTAGTACTCGACGGCATAAATAACCATAGCCATTATGAGGTCAAAGGCTTGCCCGAATAGTTCCATTTAAAGGGC
>NZ_JACSWC010000157.1 GCF_016888165.1 Halomicronema sp. CCY15110
TGAGTGGACGAGCCATCTTTTGTGCTTGAAATCAGTACTCCTATATTCTGCTTCACCTCATAGGGAATTGGTATTAGCGTCTGCATCAATTTCGTAGTCGGCTTGAGTTCTTTTATTTTGAGCAGCTATCAGATGACGGTGTAATTGAACGGGGACAATTCCTGGCTTAGCGATTTCTCGACCAAAGGCAGAAACTACAGCAGCGTGGCTTGAGAAAGATAATCCTTTACTCCATAGAAAAGCTTCTGCGATATAAAACATTGTGTAATAAGCTCGTGAAGCCGCAAAATCATGCAGCCCGTTTGCTGTCAACAGCCTGGATGCGGCTAAACTCTCATGAGCCTTTGCGATAAACGCCTGAACCTCAGAACTCATACCAGGATGCCTTCATTGCGAATATTTTGAAGGAAAGGATTGTTGGCGTTCTGAAACTTCTCGGATGAAATGAAGTGAGTGGAGATGACGACATTGTTGTCCAAGCAAAGTTGGGCAATGAATTCACTGGTGCGATCGATCTCTCGATAGGGATTAATCGGGGTGTCTAAGACCACGAGAATATCGATGTCTGAGAACTCGTGGGCGTCTTCTCTTGCTTGTGAACCGTAAAGGATTACCGCTTTCAGTTGCTCACCGTAAAGTGTCTGAAGATACTGCTTCACGCTTTCTAGGATGGTGTTGCATTGCGGGTGCTTCATGGCTGGGGCCGATCGCGCGTTTATCCCATACTGTAGTCTCTCTGTTGAGCGATCGCGATCGCCCCCCCAAAACACTACACCCGCAAAGCGATCTCTGTCCCGATCAGCCAACGGCCAGTCCTGTTGACATTGATGCATGGGTCTCAACTTCGCGATATCGCATCAAGCAGCAAGGGGAGCAGGCGGTTTGGCCACGCCGTTCTTGGGAATATCAAATCCGCTATGGAAAAAATTTTGCCCAACCTGTCGAACACAACTTAGTCACAGCCCCAAAAGATTAGCTTAACTCTGGCTCCCAAAATCATTTCAAATGGGACTTGTAATCCGAAGATTTTGGAACGTTATCGCTCACCCTAAAATCGGCAACGAGTGGCGTTGAGTGCTACTTCGTTTCGCCCGAAACAAAAGACTCAATAAAGATATTCATCTAAGTCATTAAGAGTGTGCAACTCTCTTTGAATGATTTTCTCATCCTTATCACTAATTTTCAGCATGCAACGAATACACATCTTATAAACAGGATTAGAAAAAACATACACATCTCCTTTCGGAGATCTTCGAATTAACGGATGCTCTTGAGCGGCTAGAGAGGACAGCACTCCACTTATATTTAGCTGAGTATCTTCAGTAGATCTAGGAAAGTATTGTTTTAATTCTGCTTCAATATCGCTATACCTGAATCCACTTTTTGTAGTCTGACCTAAGGTATATATAACTTGATTTTTTCTTTGAACTTTAGTGACCTTTTCATTCATTGAAGCCGCTACAGTCAAATAAGCTTTATTGAGTGAAGCTTCAAGCCATTTTCTATCTGCAACCTTTAAATCCGATTTCATCAAATCTCTCTTCTTGTCAACAGCTTCCCAAGCTAATTGAGCACAATATTCGTGGATCCTCTGGGGAATTCTATCTGTGACCCAGACTACATGCTCTGACACCTCTTCTATGAAGGGATCCTTTGCCTGAATAAGCCCTAACTCTTGAACAAACCCCTTGAAAACTAATTCTTTCGTTTGCCTTTCAGTAAACCTAAAAACTTCCTTTACCTCACTGAGCCTGTTATCGACTGTCGTGAAGCTAGGTGTAGCAGAAAAATACCGTCCTATGTCATTTGGCACCCCTACGATAATAAATCTAACCTTATATTGGGAATATATCTCATCGTCAAGCAGCGTAACTAAATTCGCTAGCTCACTTAATAGAGTCTTGTCATCAAGAATGCTTTCAAGGTTATCTAGTACTAAAATTGATTTTTTGTTTTTTGAAATACTATTCAGTCTCTTTAAGAGTTCCTCGAAAGGTTCTTTTGGAGGACTCGTAAAATGATTTGTATGATCTAGCTGGGAGTTAGCACCGAGAATTCCCAGAGTCACATTTTTGCTTTCAGAGTAACCAGTTCTAACAGTTTCTGTCTGACTATCCAAGAAATCCTGGAAAGCTTGATTGATACTTCCTCTACGAGCAGCATTTGCCAAATTAATCACTTCATATTTAATGCCTTTATCTTTTAAGACTTTTTTGTATAGCCACGACTTTCCACTGCCGCTTTCTCCATGAACAATTAAATGCTTTGTTCCTCTTAAAACCCCAATTAAAGACTCTTCCAAATCTGGTCTACTGATGTACATAACCTCATTGACTTTTGGTGAACGAGGCGTGAATACTTCTTCGGGATCTTTGAAGGTCACCATATTTGATTAGTAGATCTAAATCATTCGTATTATGACAGTCTTGTTGATATGGAAATGCTCTCTGTCCTTGTCGGTCAGTCAATCTAACCGACAAGGACATTTAGAGTTTAATCAGGCTTTTGTTCAGGCAAGAGACACTTGTCGGAGTCGCAACCGGCGGGGCCAGCTTCGATGAGGTCGCCGCGATCATAACGAGACAACGCCGTGTGGAAATCATCAATGCCACGCCGCGCCTTCACCTGCTCCACCATCTCGTCATAGGTCGCCTTATCGATCGGCTCAAAGGGCAGCCGGGGAAAGGTTTGCAGGTTGTCAAACCGAGCGAGGAGGGCGGCGGAAATGTAGCCTTCATCGTTTTGGATAGCATCGGAGATGCGCTGGCTCAGGCCGTCGATTTCCGGTTCCCGCAGTTCGATAGTGGCGGAGGTGTTGTGAGCCGTGTAGTGCTTTTGCACCTGCATGTAAAAGTCGAACTGGGCCAGGGCGGTGAATTTCTCAATGGCGATCGCATCGGCCCCCGGCACATTCGCCCAAGACACTTCCACGGGCATTTCCACCAGCCACTCCGTACAGCGCGGATCAAACGGATCATCCAGCAGGTTACCGTTCTCGTCCTTGTCCGACTGGGAAGGAATCACCGAGTAGCCATAGTCGATGCAAGCCATCGCCACCGGGTCGTTTTTGCGGAAGGTGATGCGACGGATGTAGCGCTGCGACTTGGGGGGATGCCAGCCAGGGCTCGCGCCCGTGAGCAGCGACTTGGTGCCAGCGGGTTGCACCGTGGTGCAGCGGTTGGGGCGTTTGATGCCGTGGCGATCGCAATATTCCCCCACGGTTTCATGCACGATCGCCTTCCAACGGCTCAGGTATGCCGCCTCCTGCTGCTTAAACTCGACGCCCTGCATCGTGTCGGGCCGCCCCGCTTCCCACCATTTCAGCCACTCGACGCCAAACGCCTGCACAAAGAAGTCAAACAGGCCGGTAAAGGACACCCCCACAATGGGATCTTCCTCACGGGACTGACGATAGCGATCTTCGACAAACTTGTGGTTCAACAAACTCGCAACCGCCAACGCCCCCGCTTTGAACGCATCTTCCTGATCCTGCTCATTGGTGGGGTCAATCTGGTTCAGGTGAATTTCCGCCAGGTTGCAGTGGAAATCCTGACCGATAATTTCGCCGCAGGGGTTCAGGCCATAGCGCCCCTTCCCTTGAGCCCGCCGCTCAGCTTCTCCCGCCCACTGAATCGCGCCTTCGCCGGAATAAAACTGCTTGCGCACCGCCGCTGCCGTCTCTTCCGGGCTGGGCTTGTGGTGAAACACGCGAGTGTGGTTCGCCATGCGCAGAGCATCCCGCTCGGGATCGATGCGCCAGTTTCCGGCGGCGTCTTGCTGCCACAGGTTGTCTTTAGCGTTGGTGGCTAGGGTGTCATCACTGGCAAATTGCCGCATGCCCGCACTGCGGCGAATGTTGCCCGCCACGACACAGGCCGCCGCTTCATCAATCAGCAGGCAGCACTCCACCGAATTAAGCTGTCGCCCGATCGCCTTATTCAAAATATTGGCGCAGCGTTCATACAAAGTCGGCAGCTTCACCGGATTTGCCACCCCGCCAAAGCCCTTGAGCTTTTCGCCCGCCGCCCGCACATCGCCCAAATCGACAATCACCTCGACGGTATCGGTGAAGCGATCGTCACTAGAAAGTTCCAAAATCGTCTGATACGACTTCACCCAACCCTGGCGACTGTCGCCCACGTGAACGCGCACCTCATTGCCGTTCACCACCACTTCAGTTTCTTCGCGGCGCTGGTCGGCAGGGGTCGTACCGATCGCCCCTTCCTGCCGCACATTTAATTGATTGCGAATAGCGGGCAACTGATCAATGTATTGAGGTTCCAGCACGGCCCCCGTGCCGCAGCCCATCATCGCCAGATCCATCATCAGGCCAAAGGCTCGCCAGTCCACGACGTTGGTGCTGGTGCAGTTATACGCGCCCGAAAAATTTTCGGGTCGTTTGCTCCACTCGGTGCCGCCCACCCACAGCCACCGCCCCGAAGGCAGGGCCTTGACTTGCTGCATCATTCGGGCAATGAGTTGGCGTTCGTCGGCGGTCAACTTCCCGAGTTCGGCCAGGCCCCCCAGGGTGCGATCGCACACTTCCTGCCAGGTTTCCCGTTCACCGTCTTCCCGCTCGTCCTTGCGGCTGTAGGTGCGGTAAAACACGGGATATGCCGTGGTAGCCGTTTCAGGAAACGACCCTTGAAGCCGGACACGGGGAAGTTCTTGAACCATGAAACCTAAGTCCTTACGACGATGAATGGGAGCAGTTCGATCAATTTACGCGGCTGAATTGACGCGGACAATGAGGCCACGCCTCGTCCCTGATGAGCCCATATCATAAGTCACATCTAGGGGCTTGTGGCGATCTAAAGCAAAATTTACGCTATCCGTAGAGGCTAGGCAACGCCCCCCGAAAAGTCGTCTACAAGATAGCACAACGTTTCTCAATGTGTACGTACGTTAAATTAGGGATGGCATGTTGAGTCGAGCTTGATCACGCTCCAGTTGAAACCCGCACACTCCAGGCCGCAGTCAGTTCCCCCATCGTCCCCAATTTTCGGCATTCATGATGGAAGGCTTCACCCGTCAAGAAACCTTGGCGCTCACCCAAACCACGTCCAGCCGCTTGGCCTACCTTGACCGCACCGGCGTCATCGTGCCGCAAAAGTACGGCAACCCCAAAAAGCCGACGGTGATTTATAGCTGGGAACAAGTTCTGGAAATTCGGGCGATCGCCAACCTACGCAAACAAATTTCCCTACAAATGGTGCGTAAACTCGTGGCCTTTTTAGATGAACACGGCCTCGATGCGACCTTGCACGACAAGCACCTGGTCACGACCCCCAACGAAGTCTTTTTAGTCGCCCCCGACTGGTCCAACATGCCCCAAGTCATGAAAGTCGCCGATCGCGACGGCGACGGCCTCGGCCAACTCATGTTGATGGTGTTGCCGCCGCTAAATACCGTCATTCAAGATATTTGGACAGCCGCTGAGACTTCCCAAATTATCGATTTTGCAAGCTTTAAGCAACGGGCGAAGACGACTCCGGCTCAGGCTGGGTAAACGTCACTTCAGTTTCAATCTGCCAGTTTTGCGATATCGAAGATTGTAAAGTGGCCGCACCAGGCACGAACAACTGACGCGGTGACCGCAGTTTCGGCATGGCCTCGTAGCGAATTTTGATCCCCAAAATGGCAGACGAAAACACTAGGGTGAGCAAATTAGCCATGATCAAGGGCATGTCGTGAACGTACACGCCGTAAACCAGCCAAAGCGCAATCCCCAGACACAGAATGATCAACATGCTCCAAGACATGCCATCCGCCGAGCGCGATCGCCAAGTCTTCAAAACTTGAGGCAAGTAGGCCAAAGTGGTCAGCGAGCCAGCCACGATTCCGAGTGCAGTCATCGAATCCATCGCAGATCAATCCTCAGCAATCAAGAAAAGAAATTGAGCAAGGTCAACGACAGTATTGCCATCTCAGTGAAGCAATTTAACACAACAAAACCCCAAGTAACTCAACCTTAAGATGAATGATTGTTGAAATTTGTGTGATCGTGGCGGCGATCGCTGAAACCGACTTCAGCCAAAGCCTTTGAGTGTTTTGTGAGTGTCTTTAATGAGCTTATGTCAACCATAACTTTCGTCAATTTTCACAGAAGTCATTGCCGTCTCAAGGCTGAACCGACATCAAAGAGGTCTCTGGCAGGTGAGCGTTCACACTCCTGATCATCTCTCGACTTCTCTAGTGCAATCGTCAATTGCGCCGCGCCTAAGGTGCTTTAGCCAACCGCTCACGGGCGTAGTTCAGATTGCGCTGATAATCCTGAATTTTTTGCTGAGCGATCGCGGCATTCGGATCATCTGCTGGCACCTTTAGCAGCGTCACAATCGCCTGCTCCCACAGGTTGCTAACTTCCTGCCATTCTGGCTTGCTCTGGGCGGCCTGGGTCTTGGTCGCCGCTTCAGAGGCAAAGCTCAGACCCTCAGCAAACGCTGGACTCGGCTCAGCGACTGGTGGGGTAGTGGGTGGGGCCGCTGGCGCTGGCGTCGTCTCTGATGCTGGCGGTGGTGACGACTGGCTGGGCGATTCGGTCTCGGCAGCAGGCCGCGAAGGCAGCTGGGGCAACAACTCGCTGGGGTTGGTTAACCAGGTGGGGAACCGCCATTCACCTTCGGCATAGGTGTAGCCGCCCCAAATGGTGCCCAGCGCCACGATCACGCCCGTAATCGCCCCGGCAATCTTGAATGGGCAGTAGGGGCGATCGCCCACCACTTTGCCGCTTTCACCGTTGATCATCACCTGATACGGCTTGTTCTTAAATCGGTAGGTCGCCATCCACACAGGTAACAAGATGTGCTTAAAGGTTTCGTCCCGATAAGACGTATCCTGCGAGTGAATACGCTGCTCATCGCCACCGATATCAGACCGGATATCAGAAGTAATGTGTGAGCTCATCACCCGCTTTGCCCGACTAAAGCCAACGGGCAGGCTAACTTGATACCGTTGTGCCTTAAAGCCTTGTAAAAACGAGGGGTCATAGGCCACTAAGTGCTTCAAGGGCCACGGCCCAATCTTGGCTAAGCGCTCCACATCCACGGTCTTAATTGCTGGCACCAGCACATCATCAAAAAAGCGATTGACATTGCCAGACACCGAATGCCATCTTGTCCGCCGCTCTTCATAGGTCTCCGTTTTCCAATTCCCGTCAGAATCCTTGACGCGGCGGGTTTTGGTGACGTAGTAATACGTTCCCCGCTCTCCGGTGTAGCGAGTGTGAGTCTGGCAATCAAACGTCCAAAATGGTAAATAAATCCCCTTCAAGCTTTCGTGCTGGGCCAGTTGCTTCAAACTAGAGGGTGCAAACCAGCGAGTTGACAGCCATTTCGCTAATTTTTGCCGACTGGCTTTGCGCCCCACTTTGAACGGTATAATCCCGCCCGGGGTAATCACCGGGTCGGCGCTCTGCGGCTGCGCGGTGATATGCGTACCGCAAAACGGGCAATCACCGGCGACATCGGGCGGCTCAAAGGTAATTAAGGCCTGGCAGCCGTTACATTCGACCTGTTGGGCTTGGGGCGACAGGTGACTCGACTCAACCGCTTGTTCGAGTGACTGCAGCAGCGGATTTTCCTGCAAACCATCGGGAGTTTTGAGGATGGTTTTGGCGGTCTGGCAATAAGGACAAGACAGCTTGCCCAGCGATGGATTAAACACTAGACCCGCACCACATCCAGGGCACATAGATGCTTCACTAGCAGAGGATTGAGTGGAAGTCGTCATAGCTCACCTATTGGCCTACCTGCACAGCGATCGCGTCTACCTACCGTTGAGGAGGGGGAGGAACCGCCAATAGAGAAGCCAGTTCTGGCACGTTGGCGGCTTGCTGCCAACCAGACATGCCGTTACACCAGACATAAGACTGAGGCGTCAACCCATTGGCCAAAAGCTGGTTGGCGGCAAAGGGACCTAAGTTTTGACCGTCGCGAGTGATGTACCACTGAGTTTGAGTGGGCAGGGGCGGAGGCGGTGCGTCAACCGTTGCCATTGGAGCCGGAGCTGCCGGAGCTGCTGGGGCCGCCTGTCCCATGGCCTGCACAATTTGTTGGCCCATGGCCAACCCAACGCCCAGATCTAACGCTTGATTGCCCCCGTTGGGATTTTCGGCTGACGCCTCGATCGCATTCGCCGCCTGATACTGGGTGTATTCCTGCATATTGCCGAGGACATTCATCGAGGTGCGGCGATCGAGCGCTTTTTCGACTTCGGGCGGCAGCGAAATGTTTTCAATCAAGAAATGGGGCAGCGTAATGCCAAATGCTTCGATGTCGGCCTGAATCGCGTTGCGAATGGTGTCGCCCGAGGAGCGATAGTTGGCAGCAAAATCAGCAAAATTCAATCCCGACTGTCCCAACCAAGTGGCAAACGACGACACCAACATATTGCGAATTTGATCGCTGATTTCGTCGAGTTGGAACAAGCCGTCGGTGCTCACCAAATCTTCCAATAGGCGCACCGGATCTTGCACCCGCATACTGTAGCTGCCATAGGCACGAATGCGGACGGTGCCACCTAAATCAGGCACGTTGATAGCGATCGGGTTCGACGTACCCCATTTCAAATTGGTGAAAATCTTGGTGTTGAAGAAATAGACTTCCGCTTTGAACGGTGAGTTGAAACCGTAGGGAAACCCTTTCAACGTGCTCAAGATCGGCATGTTTTGGGTGGAGAGGGTGTACATGCCGGGTTCAAAGGCATCCGCTACCTGCCCTTCATTAACGAAAACCGCTTTTTGCCCAGGGCGCACCGTGAGTTTGGCCCCCATTTTGATCTCGTTTTGATAGCGCTCAAACCGATAGGCAATGGTGTCGTTACTTTGATCTAGCCATTCGATAATGTCAACAAATTCGTTCGCCAGCTTTTCAAAGAGTCCCATTACGCTATTCCCAAAAGAGTGCGGTTGCTCGGCTATATAGCTAGTCTGCCCAGGCGTTTTGCCAAAGACACAGCCCTTAACAGAAGGCCATCATGTGCGATGGCGGCGACTGAGTGATGCTCCAGTCAGGCCAACATTACAGGGCAGCCACTTAACTAATACAAGGCAGATACTGCGAATTTCGAAGACAAAAAAAGAGGATACGGGCAGCGTTGCCAACATATCCTCAAGTTCAGAATGGTGATCAGACGAAGCGCAAAAACTAATCGTCAAAGTGTTTGATGATGGCTTGAGCAAACTCAGAACATTTCAGCGGCGTATCGACTTTAGGCTCCATCATCCGCGCCAGATCATAGGTGACTTCGCGATTAGAAATGGCAGCCCCGAGCCCTTTTTTGATCAGGTCAGCAGCCTCTTGCCAGCCCATATATTCCAGCATCATGACGCCAGAAAGAATCACCGAACCCGGATTGATGCGATCGAGGCCAGCGTGCTTGGGAGCCGTGCCGTGGGTCGCTTCAAAAATGGCGCAGGTATCGCCAATGTTAGCGCCTGGCCCCATTCCCAGGCCGCCGACGATCGCCGCTGCCGCATCTGAGAGATAGTCGCCATTCAGGTTCATCGTCGCCAGAATGGAATACTCATCGGGGCGGGTCTGAATCTGCTGGAAAATGCTGTCGGCAATGCGATCGTTCACCATGATCTTGTCTTTCCACTGACCGTTGCCATGGGTTTCCCAAATGCTGTTGAGAATGTCCTCGACTTCCTGACAAGCCTCCGCTTTTTTCTTCGTGGTGAGCGAGTCGTAACCGGGTTCCACCTTGCGGGCATTGTCTTCGGTAGAGATGTTGGGGTTGGCTTCTTTGTTACTCAGCACCCAAGACTCGCGCTCGGTCACGCACTCATCGCGAAACTCTGAAGTCGCCAGTTCATAGCCCCAGTCTCGAAAGGCTCCCTCGGTGTACTTCATGATGTTGCCCTTGTGCACCAAGGTGACCTGCTGCTTGTCTTTGGGCAACCGCAGGGCATGCTTCATCGCGCGGCGCACCAGACGCTGAGTCCCAAATTTACTGATGGGTTTGATGCCAATGCCAGAATCGAGGCGAATTTGCTTCTTCCCATGCTCCGGCGTACCGGGAATGAAGTCTTCGTTCAGCAGCTTGATCAGGCGATCGCAGGTCGGGTCGCCCATTTTCCACTCAATGCCCAGGTAAATGTCTTCGGTATTCTCCCGGTAGACGATCACATCTAATTTGTCGGGACTTTTGTGCGGTGAGGGGGTCCCGGCGTAGTACTTGCAGGGGCGCACGCAAGCATATAGGTCATTAATTTGCCGCAGCGCCACGTTTAACGAACGAATGCCGCCCCCTACGGGAGTCGTGAGCGGCCCTTTGATGGCAATGCCAAAGTCACGAATGGCCTGAAGCGTATCCTCTGGCAAGTATTGGAACTGACCGTATTGCTCACAAGCTTCGTCACCGGCATAGACTCTAAACCAGACAACACGGCGTTGAGTGCCATAGGCAGCGGCGATCGCGGCATCAAAAACGGCTTGCGCCGCCGGCCAGATATCGACTCCCGTCCCATCACCACGAATAAAGGGGATGATCGGCATATCGGGAACGATGGGCTCACCGTCTTTAAAGGTGATTTTTTCGCCAGTGGTGGGTGGGGTAATGCGTTCGTACATGGGCGCTACGCTGGAATTAATTAAGCAAAGCTAGCTTACGATAGTCCTTACATTGTGGACAGTCCTAATTTTTTTCAGTGCTGAGGACTACGGAACGATGAGTTGAAGCGGCAGCGGGGATGAGATCGCCCCACCCTGTGACTGGAAACGTGTCATACGGTCGGCGATGTATATGTTTAGTGGGGCTTGAGATCCCCCGCTGTCGCCGCCCCCTTGAAAAAGGGGCTCTTCCAGATTTCCTGCGATACAAAGATTTCCCCCTTTTTAAGGGGGATTGAGGGGGATCAGCAGTAGCTTGGCGCTAAACAGATACTCGGCGATCGCCGACCGCATCCCCAGGATGACCGGCCCTTAAATCTTTCTGGAAATCTGCCAGCCAGCCGCTAAAGACACCAGAATCATCCCTGAAATTTTCCAAATTCTCGTGACGCCTGGTTTAGCACGCAGCTTGGGTTGTAGGATCATTATTAAGTAGATTGCAAGTAGATTGCGCTTGCTCTTGGCGCTTTGCCAAAGTTGATCTACTTAATAGTGCACCCGTGGATCATTGATTTTCATCTGAGTATGAGCAGTTCTATAGCCAATAATTCGTCCGCCTCATTAGAACTGCTGGAATCCCTAAAAGGCCAGCTTTGGGATAAGTCCCTAAAGCAGCAGCTTGCCGCCTTGCCGCAACTGATTGAGGCGGGTAGTCCCGGCCACCAAATCATCCTAGATTTTTTGCAGACCGCAAAATCCCAGGAAACGCCCTCCATTGCCGCGGGGCGATCGCTCCAGTGGTTGGCGAAAGTGGACGATCCCGACGTGCAATCCTTGATCAACGAACACTTTCCTATCGGGCTGCTGACCTTATCACCAGATTGCCGGGTGGACTACGACGACATCCAAGTCGCACTCGTTCAACAAGACTTTGAGCTCGCCGATCGCCTCACGCTGCAAAAAATGTGTGCACTCGCTGGAGACAACGCCGTCAAGCGCAAATGGCTCTACTTCACCGAGGTCACACAGTTCCCCAACCTTGATTTGCAGACCCTCGACCAGCTCTGGCTCATTTACTCTGAAGGCCGATTTGGCTTTTCTAAACAGCGAGAAATTTGGCTCGGTGTCGGCAAAAACTGGGAAAAGTTCTGGCCGAGAATCGCTTGGAAAAACGAAAATATTTGGACCCGTTATCCCGGTGAGTTTATCTGGAGCTTGGCTGCCCCCGTTGGACATCTGCCCCTAACCAACCAGCTTCGTGGTGTGCGAGTCATGGATTCATTGATGAATCATCCGGCTTGGACAACCGCCCGCTAATCAACCAGTACTCCACCGCTGCCCTGGCCTATTGGGATGCAACGGCTTGAAGCGATCGAGCCGTCCTAATGCCCTACTGAGTTGTTGTCTGCTCCAGATTCGGCAGCCAGCGATCGATAGCGAAAGAGGTACTCAGTCTCTGTAAAGAAGCAAACCGCTGCCTCGCTTTATACCATGCAGCCCACGATCGATGAAATGTAAGCTCAGCTCAAGCACCTCTTGAGGTGAGAACACTTCTCAAGGTTTGTCCCCCTCGGCGAACGTGTCAGTCACGTGTTCTTAAAAAACGCTTGTGGTCTTCACGTCCCCACAAAATTTCATCGGTTTCGCTGCATCAACTAGGTTGCAATACCGGCATTCTAGTTTCTATCGCCTCTGAGCTTCCCCTGATAGATGCGTGCTACGCACGCTGCCGCTCAGCATTGGCCAAATGATCGCGTTCCTCGCGGCGAAAGATCATACTCTACGGAAACTTGCGCAGAAAACCGAGCACCGCCCTGAGCAGGCTTAGGTTTATCCGTACAAATTCTGTTGGCTAGTACAGCCAGAAAGAGTCAATTTATGCATATAACAAGCAAAATCCCGAAAGACTTCAATTGCGAAATAAGAAGTCAGTAATAACCGATAGTTTTCTTGGCAGTAATCCGAAAAACAGGATATTTCTTACTTTTAGGTTTAGTCAGGGATCATCTCCGGGAATGCTTTATACAAGTTCGGACAAGCTAGGGCACTTGGTGATATCTATGAAGCAGTCTATTTCGCTAGAAACTGAAACCTACACCGCTCCGAGACAGGTTTCTCCTCATTTTTCGCCATCTCTCAGCCATTCCAGCTTGCTCAGTACACCATCATTGGGGAAGCAGTTGGCTGACATCGACTTTCCATTATTTGAAGAAGCGACTCAAACAGCAGCCCGTTTTTTAAATGTTCCAATTAGCTTTATGGGCCTCATTGCACCTGAGGCTTTAGTGCTTAAGGCTGCCGTTGGACTATCGCAATTGGGCTTGATGAATCCACTTGCGCGAACACGCCGTTTGCCCTTGCAGGATAGTTTGGTCGATGCCATTTTATCGACCCAGCGCAGTTTAGTCCTGGCAGACATTTCTGAGGAAAGTACCCATGCTCAGTCTTGCCTGGTGCAGGAATACGGTATTCGTTCTTACGTCGGGATTCCGCTACTAACCGCAGAGGGGCAATGCCTGGGCCTGCTTACGGTAATGGATACGGCTCCGCACAGCTTTGCTCCAGAGATGATTGCCTTTATGGAATTGTTAGCTCGGTGGAGTGTCAGTGAGTATGAGCGGCATCAACTTGCGATCGCATTAGCACAGTCGGCAACTAACACTGCTGCGGGTGCCTCCCTCACCGCAACGACTAACGACAGCTTGCTCGATACGGTGCGGTTGACCTTAATGAGTCAACTGACCCAAGACATGCGGAATCCGCTCACCACGATTACCGGCATGGCCAGTATGCTCAGCCGCGAAATTTATGGAACATTGACGCCAAAGCAGCGAGAGTATGCCGATATCGTCCACACCAGCAGCAAATACTTGTTAGAACTCGCTAACGAAGTGCTAGAGCTCAGTGGCTTAGATGCTCATATGCAGCCCTTACAACCTACCTCCGTGGATGTTGATATGATTGGCCAGCATATTGAGCGCATGCTCGCTTCCATGCTGGCGGAAAAAAGCCAAGAACTCCGCTTTACAGTCGAACCAGGCTCACGAGTTTGGACGCTGGATCGTGATGTCATCAGATATTTGCTCTATCACTTGCTATTTAGCATTATTCAACTAGCTGGGGAGGGCGGCACCCTGCTAGTGCATAGCGCTGAGCGTGATAGCAACCTGACTATCAATATCAAAATGACCCATCCCTGGCTCGGAGACGGTATTCCCAATTTAGTCGCCGAGCTGCATCGCAAACTTGAGCAACCAGATCAGGAAATTGATCTGCTAACGCGACTGCTAGCAAGAGCGACTGGCAGAGAGGATATCACGATGAACAATGCCGTCAAGGCTCAGGACTTTGAGCCAACAGCTGAAATCATCCAGTCTCGCGAAACCCTGGCTCTATTACTGAGCCGCCATCTCATCGAGCGCCATGGTGGCAAGCTTTGTTTACAGGGCATGGCTGATACCGGTTATCGTTTCGTGATTACGCTGCCTTTCTTAAAGACGGCCGCCACTGCTGAGTCATGAACCACAGTGCTTTAGGATTGCATGTCCAGCGAGAGGCGCAGTGAGTCAAATTTGACTCACTGCGCAGCAGCAGCAATGGAGCGTTGAATCCTAATTAATGAGATCGAACTAGATACGGATGCCCTGTCTCTGCACTGCGGAGAGGCTTCACCAAAGGCCAAGCAATATTCAGCGAGTTTAATGGATGGGACTTGCTAACTCAAGACTCAGTATTGGGTGTCTAAAGCGACGGTTGAGTATTAAGGGATCTGCAACTAAATAAAGTACCCGTTCAATCCGGTTTCGACTTCGCTCAACCTACCAGTATCGAGAGTTGA
>NZ_JACSWC010000158.1 GCF_016888165.1 Halomicronema sp. CCY15110
TAAGTAGCTGGGCCTAATTAAACGATAGCCTGGTGGCTGATTTCGACTCCGCTCAATCAGCGATATTGCTTGGCAGGCCAGAAGTTGAGGGTTGAGCGGAGTCGAAACCCGTTTGTGAAATAATTTTGCCTATCTACTTACATCAATCCCAAGGGTGAAGTTAGCTTTTCCCCGGCGAGATGACCTGACATTGCGTACATAACTCAATGTTTTGAGATGACAATCCCCAAAAGAGTGTTAAGGGGCTTGGTGTCGCTTCCATTTGTCGTCACAATTACGTTTATTGCCGTAGTCAGAGGCCATGGACCAACGACCTCGATAAACTGCGATCGCATGATTAACGCTCTGTAGACAGCTTGGAACTATGCGCCCAATTCGCACCTTTAACGTCACGCCTGCTTTGCCACCTCGCTTGGCCGGCTTAAAAAAGCTGGCTTATAACCTGCAGTGGGACTGGGATGTCGATACCATCGAGCTATTTCGCCGCTTAGATCCAGACCTGTGGGAATCGAGCCACTACAATCCCGTGTTGATGTTAGGGATGCTGAACCAGCAACGCTTGCAGGCGATCGCGGACGATGAGGGCTTTGTCGCCCAAGCCGATCGCGCGGCACAGCGGCTGGAAGATTACCTGAGCGAGCGCACCTGGCACCACCGAAACCGAGCTCAGGCGGGCGAGTGCTATGCCTACTTCTCGATGGAGTTTGGGCTGACTTCTTGTATGCCCGTTTATTCGGGGGGATTAGGCGTACTGGCAGGCGACCATCTCAAATCAGCCAGCGATTTGGGGTTACCCCTGGTGGGGGTGGGGCTGCTCTATCAAGAAGGGTATTTTGCCCAATATTTCAACGCCGATGGCTGGCAGCAGGAGCGCTATCCGGTCAATGACTTTTACAATATGCCGCTAGAACTGGAGCGCGATGACCAAGGCTCCGAAATTCGCATTGCGGTGGAATATCCTGGCCGCACGGTCTATGCTCGCGTCTGGCGAGTGCAGGTTGGCAGGGTGCCGCTCTATTTACTCGACACCAACATCGAGCCGAATAATCAATACGATCAGGACATCTGCGATCGCCTCTACGGCGGCGATATTGATATGCGGATTCACCAAGAAATCATGCTGGGGATTGGCGGTGTCCGGATGCTGGAGGCATTGGGGCTGAAACCCACGGCTTACCACATGAACGAGGGCCATTCCGCCTTCCTGGCCCTAGAGCGGATTCGCCGCTTCATGGAGGGCGATAGCTTAACTTATGCCGAAGCCTTACAGGTAGCTGCGTCTAGCCAAATTTTCACCACCCATACCCCCGTACCGGCTGGCATTGACCTGTTCGGCGCTGACAAAATTCTGTATTACCTCGGTCGCTACGCCCGCAAATTTGGCCTCGCCGATGACGAATTTCTCGCCCTGGGGCGCGAAGATACCGGCAATCTCTCAACCCCGTTTAGCATGGCCGTACTCGCGATTAAAACGGCTTCCTTTGTCAACGGGGTGAGTCAGTTACATGGGGCCGTCTCACGCGATATGTTTGGTGGGCTGTGGCAAGATTTGCCTCAACCGGAAGTGCCCATCACCGCCATCACCAATGGGGTGCATGCCCGCAGTTGTGTCGCTAAGCCGACTCAAGAGCTTTACGATCGCTACCTCGGCCCGAACTGGTCGCAGGCGGGAGCCCAAGATGCCCTCTGGGAGCGAGTCAAATCCATTCCTGATGAAGAACTGTGGCGCAACCACGAACTCTGCCGCTCGCAGTTAGTCAAGTATGTGCGCAGTCACTTGCAGAAAAGTTTGCTGGAGCGCGATGCTGCCCCCACAGAAGTCGCCAAAGCCGCAGAAGTCCTAGATCCCTCGGTCTTGACCATTGGCTTTGCGCGGCGGTTTGCCACCTATAAACGCGCCACCTTATTTCTCCGCGACGTAGAACGGATTCGTAAAATTATCACCGGCGGCGGCCAAAGAAATCGGCGCGTCCAGTTTGTCATTGCCGGCAAGGCGCATCCCAAAGACATTCCCGGCAAAGAACTCATCCGCAGCATTATCCACTTCACGCGGGATGAAGGGCTAGATGGCTCGATTGTGTTTGTGCCCAACTATGACATTCACACCGCCCGCGCCATGGTTGCCGGAGCTGATATCTGGCTCAACAATCCCCGTCGCCCCCGTGAAGCCTCGGGCACCAGCGGCATGAAAGCGGCGATGAACGGCTTGCTGAATCTAAGTGTGCTCGACGGTTGGTGGGATGAAGCCGACCACGTCAGAACCGGGTGGGCGATCGGCTCTGGCGAAGAGTATGACGACCCCGATTACCAAGATGAAGTGGAAGCAAATGCGCTGTATGAACTCATTGAAAAAGAAGTGGTGCCGCTCTTCTACGATCGCGACGAGAACGACACCCCCCGGGGCTGGGTCGCCAAAATGAAGGATGCGATCCACCTCAATACGCCTCGGTTCAACACCTCGCGGATGGTGAAGGAATATACCCGGCGCGCTTACTTCATGGTGAGCGATCGCTTGCACCAGTTGAGTGCTGACCAGTACGCCCCCGCCAAAGAACTCGCCGCCTGGCATAACCGCCTGTATGAGCATTGGTATGACACGAAAATCCAAGCTATTAACATTGCTGCGCCGTCAGACCTGCAAGTCAACGAAACCTTCAATGTTCAGGCTAAAATTTCTTTGGGAAAATTAAGCCCGGAAGATGTTCTAGTCGAACTTTATCAAGGCACCGTGCAAGTGGATGGGGAAATGCATACGGGCATCGCCATCGCCATGGACTATCAAGGCCAAGATGCCGATGGCAAAAGCTTATATGCCACCGAGATGCAGTACGTCACCAGTGGTTTGCAGGGCTTATCCCTCCGGCTACTCCCTCGACATCGTTATTTACACAGTTCCCTAGAGACGCGGCTCATGCTCTGGGCCAATCCCGAAGAAGTGGCTATCAATATGGAGTCTAGCGCGCCCCCTGTGGCTCCTACGGCCCCGGCTACGCCCCACCCGTCTTGAAGTCTGGCGATGGCAGACGGCTCTGGATCCCGGAGATTTGTACCCCTGAGTTTACCGGACACTACTCAGGGAAAGGGTCTTTCCCAACAGTCTTTGGCAAGCAGTTTGGGCTGAGTCGAAGGTGGGCTGGAGCTTGGCCGCTTTTTGGTAGGCGGCGATCGCGGCGCGATAATCCGCCAGCTGTTCTAACATGCGCCCCCGCTGATACCAGGCCCAATGGTTGTGGGGCTGTAGGCGGGTAACATTACCGTAGGCCTTGGCCGCCCGCTTGGGATGTCCCAGTTCTTCGAGTACGGTGCCTAGGCGAAACCAGGCCATGTGATCGTCCGGTTGTAAGCGGATGACGGTGTTGTAAGCGATCGCCGCAGCGGCTAAATCCTGTTGATTTTCGAGCGCCATGCCTCGCATCAGCCACAGGGTAGCATCTTGAGGATTTTCTTTGAGCGCCTGATCACAGGCGGCGATCGCATCGTCGTAATGCTGCAAGGTGTAGAGTTCGTCCACCCGCTTGAGCGTAATGAGGAGTTGCTTTCGACGCTCTTGAGCCAGTTGAAAGTCAGGTTTGAGCTCAATGGCGCGATCGTAAGCTGCTAGCGCTTCCTCTACCCGTTCCGTTTTTTCCAAAATTTGACCGCGATCGGCCCACACCCAATAGTTTTTGGGTTGCAGTTTAAGCACTTCATCGTAAGCCACAAGCGCTGCTTCATACTGCCCTAGGCGCTCTCTCACTTTGCCCAATTTAAGCCAGGCCAAATAATCTTCAGACTGGCGTTCAGTCACGGTCTGATAGGCTTCGACCGCTAAGGCGTATTGCTCGATGTGGTCGAGGGCCATACCCAACTTGAACCAAGCCGTCGTGGCATTGGGTTGCACCTTGACCACCTTTTCGTAACAGCGCGCCGCTTCATGGAAGCGATTTTGTTCAAACAATTCGTCCGCGCGTTCTAACCAGGCCACATGGGCCTCTAGCGCTTGGGAAGTTAGATCAATTTGGGGATTGGGGTGGTTTGCTGTTCCCGGAGAGGGAGCCGTTGCTTGATTCAGGGCCGCCAAGGCGGCTCTCGCATTGGCGTAGCGCTGGCGATAGTCATAGCACACCATCTTATCTAAAACATTGGCGAGTTCTGGTCTGATTGAGACCAAATTCCGCCACATAAGTTCACTGGTGGTGGGGTCTTTGGGAATGCGCTTTGGATCACGACCCATGAGGGCTTGTAATGCCAAGATCCCGACCGCGTAGATATCACTACTCAGGCAAGGTTGACCCGCCAGTTGTTCGTTAGGCATGTACCCCAATGAGCCGACGGCAACCGTCATGCTGTAGGGCGTCGCTTCATCCAGGGGTTGATTGCTGATTTGCTTGACCGCGCCAAAATCGATTAGCACAATTTTGCGATCGCGCGCTCGGCGAATCAAATTGGATGGCTTGATATCGCGATGAATCACCCCATGATCATGAACAGTGCAGAGGGTCGTCAGGATGTCCTGAATCATTTCAACGGTTTGAGTTTCCGAAAGCTGCGCCCCAGGATGAATTTCTTCGGTTAATAAGTCGCCTTGAATATATTCTTGAGCTAAATAAAAGTGCCGATTCTCTTCAAAGTGAGCGAGCAATCGGGGAATCTGATCGTGATTGCCCAAGGTGTACAGGGCTTCCGCTTCACTGTTGAACAACCGACGAGCCGAGTCGAGGGAAATGCCATCAGTGTTGCGGGGCTGTAGACGCTTGACGACGCAACAGGGATGTCCAGGTAGATGAAGATCGTTAGCCAGAAACGTTTGGCCAAATCCTCCTCCCCCCAATGGTTGAATAATGCTATATCGGCTACCTAAAATCTGTAGGGACATGCAATCGCACCCTTAAAGCTATCTACACAAAAGAAACGTTAAAGAGCCTTTAAATCAGTGCAGAGCCAGGCAACTCACAGACATTTTAATCGTTCTGAAAGCTGTGCCAGGATCAGCTTTTACATGGTTTAAAGAGCATCCTTGTATTGATATCGATAACATTTGCCCAGTCAGTGATTGAAAAGAAGCTGCCAATTAATGACTTATCCACTCGCCCAAGACCTGCTAATGCTCTAACAGTTTTTTACTAACAATGGAAAGGGTGATAATGCTGAACTTCACCTGAATGAATCGATCCCTCCCTGCTTCTCAAGACTCGGTGCATTGTGCTGAAGCCGATTAACCCTGCACCAGCTCATTTACACGCTTGAGTATAGTGTCGCTATTCGACCGCCACATGAGCCAACGGATGAGCCTTCTTTGCGAAAATTTCATCATTTTGTAATTCAGCCTCATGCTTGGTGAGTGCTTTCGAAGGCGGCTTGATTGCGGTCAAAGAGTTGTTGATGGTTGTGATAGTAACTCGCCACGATCGCTAACATGAGCCACCACAGGGTGCTGACCTGGGGGCGAAACCAGATGGTGTCGACGAGGCCATGGACGAGCATCCCCGTCATGGTCGAGATCGCGGCCATGAGCCAATAAGCCTGCACAGATTGGGTTTCGCGCAGTTGTTGCAACCGCCGCCAGCCCTGCCCAAAGGTGACGGCAAGCAGCCAGACAAAGCAGGCCAAACCAATCAGGCCCGCTTCTACCGCAATTTCCAAAAAGACGGAGTAAGCGCTAAGGGCGGTGTAGCGCGGACGCTGAAAGAGTGGATAAACCTGATTAAACGCATCGTTGCCAGGGCCAATGCCGAGGATGGGGCGGGCTTTGATCATGTCGATCACGGCCATCCAGACATTGATCCGAAAGTTGTTGCTGCTGTCGCTGCGTCCGGCAAAGATGCTCATGACGCGATCGCGCAGCGGATCGAGGGCAGCGATGCTGACAAACAAAAACGCCGCTGAGCCGCCCAGCAAGATTGGCATCGCCCACTGCCGCCAAAATGTGTTGAACCGCAGGCTCCAAAACTGCACGAGCAAGACTAATAGGGTGAATCCGGCGGCGATAAAGCCGAGCCAACCGCCCCGGCTAAACGTCAGGACTAAACAAGCCATGTTGACCAGCAGCGACACCATCGCTAACAGCTTAGGAGTCCAGCGCGGCCAGGCAAAGATCGCACTCCCACTCAGCATCACGGCAGGAATGAGGTAGCCCGCTAGCAGGTTAGGATTGCCCAGAAAGCTATAAACCCGCGTGGTGCCTGCCAAGTTCGAGGTGGGGTCAACCCAAGTGGCCAGGGCATCGGCCCCAAAGAACCATTGGCGGAGTCCAAACACGGAGACCACTAAGGCAGTGAGTAGGTACACCGTGATCAACGTGGTGCGCAGTCGCGGCTGTCGCAATACCCGCGCCATCAGCAGAAATAGCAGGACATTGAGCGTGAGTTTGATCAACCCAGCGATCGCGGCCCCCCGCACGGGAGACAACGCGGTCGCCAGGACCATCACCCCCCAATAGGCGATGACGACTAAGTGAATAGGTGTCAGCCCTTCCCCCGCGTTGTCCGTCAGCGTTAGCAGTAGCCAAAAGGCGCTACAGGCAATTAACAAGACGCCGATGAGCGATGTGGGTACGTAGGGGGCGAGGGCGAACAAAATTGCCACAATACCGAGGGCGATCGCCTCGCCCCACTGCAACAAAAAACTACCCTGTCGCCAGACCCGGGCAAACCCTAATAACCGATGTAGCACACTGACTTCACGCCATTGTGATAGCGCTAAGCGATTGAGAGTCACACTTTGCCAAACGTTGCTCAACATCGGGAATCGATCGCCCCAAAATAACTAGGCTTTATTCTGCATCATTCTGATGGGTTTGCGGCGTCAGATTAACCTAACGGTTGTCTGACTGGAGAATTCAGCGAGCTCCAGGAATAGATAACGAGCACACATCTCATCTGTTGGGGGTATCGCCAGGAGGCCGTTTGTTTGCTACGAAAACCAGCAGTCTCAAAAGCTTTGCTGGGAGTTTATTAAATCTTTTGCCATGCCCTCAGGCTGAGGGGCTGATCGTGATTTGCTGAAGGGTGGCGATAATTCAGCCAATTTTTAGAGAGGTGATTTAGATGAGATTTTCTGCATCAACGATGGCAATGGCTGGGGCCTTGACGTTGGGAACGGCTTGGTTGGCTCCGGGGGCGATCGCTCAAACGACGCAAGACGGCACCTGGCTAGATGATAAGACCAATTGGAATACGCCCGGAGCAGCGATGCCGATGGCCCCGGAACTGGAATATTCCAACCTAGCCGAATGTGAGCGCACCTTTCGCTCGCCGCGATTGTATGAAGATGCGCTGGTGGAGGCCGCTGGCTGGACTTTGACTGGCCCGGCTTACATCTTTGGCGACACAACCTTGGTGATGGGCATGGCCAATGCGGATGGCATGTGTCGCCCCTTTAGCTATCAGGCGTTTGTCTTTGTGGATGGCGATTTTGCGGGCACACTCTCCCCCAATTTGATGGACGCTCGCACGGATGGCAGCCTGTACGATGTGCGGCTGTATAACGATGGCTCGATTGATGCTTTCTTCAACCGCTATGCGCCGGATGATGCGTTGTGCTGCGCCTCGGCAGAGAGCCGCATCTTTTACAGCATTGAGGCCACTGAAGACGGCCCGGTGTTGGTGCCCCAGCTCCCGGCAGACACGACAGATCGCCCCCAGCCCTAGCTTGGACTAACTGAGGCGATCGCGCTGTTTTCGCACGTTACTGCTCATCGCGATCGGCCTCATCATCATCGTCGTTGGACTGGCTGGCGAGCAAGCCGATCAGCGTCGTAGTGCCCATTGTCCAGGTGGCGTTAGCCCCGTCAAACAACCGATTTTGCGCCGGGCTCAGGGTGGGCTGACTGCCCAGGTAAAACGCGGCCCCGCCCGAGGTTAGGGTCAAGCAAAAAACGGCAGTAAAGATAGCTTGGAAGTGAACGGTTTTCATTAGAATCAAGTCTCCCTTGCGTGGTTGTATCTACTGTCGCAAGGGGGATTTGGAGTTTTCTCTCTAACTTCAGCCTGACTTCCCTGACTTAGCCTGACTTAATTCCAATCGTTGCCAGATTGACCCATTCGAGAGCGCAGCAGGGAGCCTCCCTCATCGCGATCAGTGAGTTACGCTTTGAGCAACCCAAAGTTTTGTCTGCTAGAGCTATGCAACCTTTGCCTTCAAGCTTTCTGGAAACTATTGCAAAGCAATACGAGTTGTCACCTGAGCAAACAGAAGCACTCATAAAACGATTGGGTGAGCAGCAAAGTGAACAAGACGATGCGGAGGCATTGCACATCAGCGTCAATGCCTTGCGTAATCGCATGAGCGGTGTGTATGGCAAGTTCAGCATTGGTGGAAAAGGGCCGGGGAAGCTACGCAGGCTGCACGATTTTCTATCGGCGCAATATCGGAAGGAACTGCCGGACAACTCGGATGTTTATGGCCCTGAGACGGATATTGACGCCTTAGTGCAAACCGTGCGCCAACAGGTACGGGCCGACATCCATCATCGCTGCGGCACGATGCGGGTGCTGGATATGGAGCAGCCTATCGGCATTGGTGACATCTACACCAACGTCAACATCCTTGAAAAGCTGTCGGGGCGGCGACGCCTGGGGCTGAACGAACTGCTGCAAGACTGCGACCTGGAAAACTTTGACCGCTTCTCGCTGGGGCAAATCCGCCATGAGCGGGTACCGGGCTTGGAAGCAGTGGAGCGCCACCGCCAGCTCATGGTGCTGGGTAAGCCAGGAGCGGGCAAAACCACCTTTATGAAGCGGCTGGCGACGCTGTGCAACCAGGGCGAGTTTCAGGCGGGACGGGTGCCCATGTTTGTGACGCTGAAGGAGTTTGCCGAGGCGAAGGGGCAGCCCGACTTGCAAACCTACATCGGCCAACAGTGGGGTGCCTGCGGTGTTGAAGACGCCGAGGCGTCGGCGCAGATCTTGAGGGCGGGTGGAGCGCTGATTTTGCTGGATGGGTTGGATGAGGTGCAGGAGACCGACCATGACCGCATCTTGCAGGACATTAAAGACTTTACGAGGCAGTATCGCGATTGCCAGTTTGTGATGACCTGTCGCATTGCCGCAAGGGAATATACCTTTCAGCACTTTACCGAAGTGGAGGTGGCGGACTTTGACCAGGAGCAGATCGCAGAATTTGCCACGAAATGGTTCACCGCCAAGCAAGACCCAGAAAAGGGCGAAACCTTGATTCAACGGCTGGAGGACAATGAGCCGATTCAAGAACTGGCGACCAACCCGCTGCTGTTGACGCTGCTGTGTCTGGTGTTTGGTGAGGCGAATGACTTTCCAGCTAACCGCGCGGAACTATATAAAGAAGGGCTGGATGTGCTGCTGAAAAAGTGGGACGCCAAGCGCAACATTGAGCGGGATCAGGTCTACAAAAAGCTGTCGCTCAAGCGCAAAGAAGACCTGCTCAGCCAACTAGCTTTTGCCACCTTTGAAAAAGGAGACTACTTCTTCAAACAGTCGGTGGTGGAGCAGCACATTATCGACTACATCCGTAATTTGCCGGGAGCCCAGGAAGATGAGGAGGCCCTGCAACTTGACAGCGAAGCGGTACTGAAATCTATTGAGGCGCAGCATGGCTTACTGGTGGAGCGGGCACGGGGCATCTACTCCTTTTCGCACCTGACGTTTCAAGAATATTTCACTGCCAAGCAAATCACCCGACCCACGGCTCAATTCCCCCAAGCCCTCACGAATCTCGCCAAGCATGCCATCGAAAAGCGTTATCGAGAAATCTTTTTGCTCACCGTCAGCATGCTGCCCAAAGCGGATGAGCTATTGATATCAATAAAGCAGCAAGTCGATTTATTGTTGGCCGAATACGATGATCTGCAAGCCTTGATGAGCTGGGCAGCGCAAAAGGCTGAGTCGGTCGGTGTTTCCTATAAGCCTGCTGCCGTCCGAGCGCATTACCTCTCTCGCGTTTTCGACTTCTCCCGCGTCTTCGCCCTCTCCCGCGTCCTCGCCCTCTCGCTCGACGGAGCCCCATCCCTCGCCCTCTCGCTCGACGGAGCCCTCTCCCGCACCCTCTCCCACGCGAGTGCCCATATCTTCTCTCTCGCTTCTCTCGCTTTCTTCCGCGACTTGAACTGCGCCCTTCCCCGTGCCTTCAATCTCGACCTCAACAGCACTGCCACAATAGCAGCAGAGAGCAATCCGACACTAAAGCATCAGATTGATAAGTTAAGTGCACAATTGCCCAGTTTTCGAGACTCAGATACTTATGCTTATTGGCAATGGTGGAAGGAGCATGGGGTAGGCTGGATTGGTCAATTGCGCCAAGTGATGATCAAGTATCGAAATATTGGTCATAATTGGCAGTTCACCGATGCGCAAAAAGTAAAGTTGCAACAGTACTACGACGCTAACAAACTGCTAGTCGAATGCCTCAACAGCGACTGCTACGTCACCAAAGCCACCCGGCAATATATAGAAGACACGCTGCTGTTGCCCATGAGCGAGATTGAGCAGATCCCAGTTCCCAAGAATTAACCTCCGTCGAAGGTGAGAACTGGAGTTGGGGATGGGCGGGCAGAACCTCACCTAGCCTCTCCTAAGCCCTCTGGGCAGGCTTCGCCAAGCGCAAGGAGAGGAACCGGAATCGTCATTAAACCTCTCCTTGCGAAGGAGAGGTGCCGCAGGCGGTGAGGTTGGGCAAGATGTCAACCCTCCACGACAGAAACTAGATGAGATTGGGCACCAGCAGTGGGCTAAGCAGGCTAGGGATGCCGCTCTCCAATAAGGCCAAGTTCCTGATACATCCGTAGATCAAACCCCGATCGCCTCTCGAAACGCCTCAGGATCGGCGGGCGACACCAGAATGGTTTTGCTTTGGCCGTATTGAATTTCTAACCGATTGAGGGAGAGAGCAGGCGCGGAGAGGAGCGATCGCGACGGTTGAATGCTGTAAATTTCGCTGCGGGGAATGCGCCACCGAAACGGCCCCGATCGCACATCCAGCACATCGGTACGCACCGTGTAATTCGTCGTCAACATCAGCCAAATCGGCAAGCCCAGGGATAACACCGCCGCCAAAAGGACAATCACCATCCCAGCGATCGCGCCCGATTTCAGCAGCCCGACCAAAGCCACAGCCAGGATGATTGCAGTGACGGCAATCATGACGTAATACCAAGTATCGATCGCTGATTTGAACACCATCTCACCGTTCCCTCTCGCCGTGATCTTGCCAGTCACCCCAGTTTACTCAGGCCCAGCCAAGTGCGGCGGGCAATCTGGCGGGCGATCGCGGTTGGGGTGTCCGTTCGCCTCACCTCCCTGAGTCCCGAGTCTTAGCTCTCCAGCGGAATCACATCGACCCAGTCGCGATATTTGGGTTCGCGGTTTTCGACGATCGCCTTCAACAGATCCTGCAACTGAGTAGTGACGGGGCGATCGGTGGGCAGAGCGTAGTTTTCGATGCGCTTGACCGGGGCAATGCGGGCAGCGGTGCCGCAGAGAAACACTTCGTCGGCAATGAGCAGTTCGGTGCGATCGACCGCCCGTTCCACCACCGACATTCCCAAGTCGCGGGCCACTTGAATCACACTGTTGCGGGTGATGCCTTCCAAAATGTCTTGATCGACACCAGGGGTGATGAGTTGCCCCTCCCGCACCAAAAAGATATTCATGCCCGACGCTTCGCTGACCTTGCCTTGAGAGTTCAGCATAATGGCCTCATCAAAGCCGGACTTTTTGGCCTCGGTTTTCGCCAGGGACGAGTTGATGTAGCAGCCCGTGATTTTGCCGCGCAGGGGCAGATTGAGATCCGACGGGCGCTGCCAAGAGCTGATGCGACAGGTAATGCCCTCGGGCGACAGATAATCGCCCAGGGGCAGGCCATACACCGCAAAATCATGGTCAACATCATGCACCCGAGGGGCAATGCCCAAGTCCGACGTGTAGACCAGCGGGCGAATGTAGAACGGTTCCGTGGGCCGATTCTTTTTCACAAAGTCGATAATGACTGACTTGATCTGCCCAGCTTCCAGGTCGTACTGCAAAAATTTGGCACTTTGGCTGAGGCGTTGACAGTGCCGCTCTAACCGAAATAGCAGCGCTTGTTGGGGGTTGGCCGGGTCTGGCAGGCCGCGCAGGCCGCCAAAGGCTCCGGTGCCGTAGTGCAGTCCGTGGGTGGCAATGGAGATAGTCGCCTCTGCGAAGGGGCAAAACTTTTGCTGAAAATAGGCAATGGGCAGGAACTGTGGCATCGGAGTTTCCTAACTCTGTCAGTGGGTGAATGTATTGTCGTAAAAAATCCGACTTTAGGGAATGCCGATGTTTGTAAACCGTAAAGTATTGGTGGTGCCTGAGGTGTGTAAGCCGCCCTGACGGATGCTGGCTTTACACCGCAACTTGCTAAGTCACCGATTACACCTACCAAGCTGCGGCGATGCGCAGCCAGAAACATCATCGCACCAGGTGTCTGCTCGCGTATCTTTGGAATCAGGTTATACGGACTGTCGTAATTGTGCGTGTCCCTCATGAACTGCAACTGCCTTCAGTGAAGCCCCTTCACATAGTTAAAGCTTTTACAGAAACCGCGATCGCTTGAATTCCGTATAAATTTCAATCCCCCGCTATTTCACTAAGCTGACGGCCAAATTAGAGTTGTTTTAGTCACAGGGGTGTGTTGATTACGGTTGTCTTGGATGGGTCAATTCAAGTTCTCCCCTCTGAGCAGCCAACCACAAACCGCACACTTAAATTCAAGGAAAACGTATGACTAAGAATTCACTCATTCGCTCTTTGCAGAAAATCGGTTATGTCGCCCCAATGCTGGCAGCGTCCGTGATGGGGGTAGGCGCGATCGCCCCAGAGGCCGAGGCTAATTCACTAGTTCCTCAGAAAGAAGGCGAAGTGAATGTCGGTTTAGGGGCTTGCCTACCGACCCCTGACGGCTGTTCTTACTTGAATTTAGGCCCTCTAATTGAATCTGTTGTCAGTCTTAAAGACAGCTCGACAAATACCAAAAGTCGCTTATTTGTCGATCAATCGGGAACTGCCAACAAGTACGGCGGTGTCAGGTTCAAATCCACAGATATCGGCACCTCTGATGGCTCTGGCGACTATTGGTTCCGTCCTGCGGCAATGAAAGCAGATGGCGAGACCACGCTGGTCGAGAAAGGGCAGCTTGAGGTCGGAACCTTTTTATTCACCTTTACCCAAGCCCTCAGTGACTTGACGGTGAACTGGTTTGACACCGAGCGGCAAGGGGGTACTCGCTACACTGCTTTCGACCTTAATGGTAACGAGGTTGCCGCCGGGACAATCGCCGCCGGGAGCAACAACAACGTTCAAGAAACGACGCTAACGGGTGTTAAGTCGATTCTCCTGAATCTGGGTGAGCGTCATGGTGGCACTGGTGACGGGGTCAACTTCCAACTTGATGGCGTGGCCGCAGTGCCCGAACCGGGTTTAATGATGGGCTTAGGTGCCTTTGCCGTGGCAGGGGGATTTGGCCTCCGCAAGCGCCCGTCTGACAGCCCCTCGGCATAGCCGCAAGATCTCCTAAATGTTCGTTAAACATCGCCTTGCTGCCGTTTCTGACCTAGAAGCGGCAGCTTTTTTAGCGATCCAAAAATCTGGCAAATACCTGATTGGGAGACCTGAAACTGGCAATTTGGGGATCAATTATGGGGTTGGAGTGGAAAAGGTGTGGGCCACACCGGCAACGGGGGGCGCGGGCGCGGCAGCGTCGGGCCAGGGGCCGGGAGAGGCGTCCGGCAGAACGACTACTGTGTTCTCAGTTTTATAGCGGGTAAAGCCCCGTGCTTCGTAGTTTTTATAAGCGTGTTGGCTATCTAACGAACAGGTATCGAGCCACACCCGCCGAGTTGTCTGCTCCCAAGCGCGCTCAATGGCGCAAGTGAGCAGGTGCCCGCCAATGCCCTGCCCGATGAACTGCGGCAAGAGGCCAAAGTATTCAATTTTGACACTTTGATCGGGCTGGACAATCAGTTCACAATAGCCAGCTGGTGTCCCGGCGAGATAAGCCACCCAGGTTTCGAGTTCGGGGCGGCTGAGGTGGGCGAGCCACTGGTCATAGGTCCACGGTAGCCGATCGCTCCAGTGCCAGTGGCCGCCCACGCTGGTATATAGAAAGCGGCTAAATTCGGGGCTAGGAATGCTGGCTTGCTGCACCGTCAGCCCCGGTAAGTTGGCCCGCTTCGGACGCAAGTCGTCGGGCGATCGCATTTCCAAATACCAAGTCGTGAGTGGGATTTTCATGGGAGCGATCGCCCTCCGGCAAGTTTGGCGCTATTGATAATACCGCCCCTCTAACCAAACCCGCACCTCCGGTTCTGAGTCAAAGGTGTAATGACGCTGATCAACCGGATCATATACCCGGTAATAGAGGCGGCCAGCGCGATCGTGCCGCCGTTGAATGCGGGGCGCAGTGGAGCCCACAAAGTAGCGCCATAGACTTTGCCCCCAGCGCTGCCAGCGAGGGGCTGATGTCGCCTTGGGAGCCCCCAAATCTTGATGGGACGAGCCATCCAGACGAGGTTCGGGTTGAAGTTGCTCTAAACGGGCGTAAACATGTTCCGGTTGCACGAGTCTGTCCTCCGGGTGAAAGATCAGCTCGAATCGATTCGGCCTGGATTTAGTATCAGCGATTTGCCCCTAGCCGAACAGAGGCAGTCGCGATAGATTGTTCTGGTAACAGTTTAAATTCTAGAAACTGTTCCGGTCAAATGTGAGGCCAACTGTTTAGCCGCCCTCAAATCAAGCTCATCCCGTCACGTCTCAGCCTTCTGTTGCGCCGCATGGCCACCGGAAATCGCTAACTTTCTCCTCTCGGTCAATCCTCCAGCCAGTCCCAGGTGACGTCATGAAACTTTCGCCGATTACATTAGAAGCCGACCAGGTGCTGTATGAGCAGGTGGCCGAGCGGCTGCAAACTCTGATTCTGGAAGGAACGCTGAAGACGGGCGATCGCCTACCCTCGGTGCGCAAACTGCGGCAACAGCTGTCGGTAAGCACATCGACGGTGTTAGAAGCGTATCGCCTGCTGGAAGATCGCGGCCTGGTCACCGTGCGGCCGCAGTCTGGCTACTACGTCAAATCCACTGCGCTGAATCTGCTGCAAGAACCAGCTATTACGACCCCCGCCACCGACGAGGCGCGCGAAATCGATACGCCATTATCCCTGCGGCTGATGCTCGCGGCTCAAAATCCCGAAATCGTTCAGTTAGGAACGGCACTGCCCGCCCTGTCGCTAATGCCGCTGACGCAGCTAAATCGACTAACGGGCAAAATTTTGCGCGATCGCCCAGAATACGCCCACGCCTATGCCAGTCCCCTGGGGGATGAAGGATTGCGAGCCGAAATTGCTAAACGGATGCTCAATACAGGTTGTGCGGTTGCCCCAGACGACTTGCTCATTACGAACGGGGCATCAGAGGCGCTGTATTTCTCGTTGCAGGTGGTGACTCAGCCGGGTGACACCGTAGCAGTGGAATCACCGACCTATCACACCCTGCTCGAAAGTCTCAAAAGACTCAACCTCAAAGCTTTGACGCTGCCAACCCACCCTCGGGAGGGCATCAGCCTGGCGCATCTAGAGGCGGCCTTGCAGACTCAACAAATCAAGGTGCTGCTGCTGGTTTCAAACTTTAGTAATCCCCTCGGTAGCTGTATGGATGATGACAAGAAAAAACGGCTAATGACTCTGCTGAACCGCTATGACGTGCCGTTGATTGAAGATGATGTTTACGGCGAGCTGTACTTTACCGGCGATCGCCCCAAAGCCATCAAAGCTTTTGATACCGAAAATCGCGTTCTGTATTGCTCGTCGCTGAGCAAAGTGCTATCGCCCGGCTTACGCATTGGTTGGTGCGCTGGGGGGCGTTATCAAGCCGCAGTCACCAGTCACAAGTCGGTCACTAACCTGAGCACTGCGATCGCCCCGCAACTCACCGCCGCTGCCTTTCTGACTAACGGCGGCTTTGACCGTCATCTGCGCCAACTGCGTCGGGCCTATCAGGAACAGATGACCCGCCTGCAACAGGCGATCGCCGACTACTTTCCCGCCGAGAGCCGCGTGACCCGCCCCAACGGGGGTCATGTCCTGTGGGTCGAAATGCCTGCCGGATTCGATGCCTTCGCTTTTCACCAAGCCGCCCTAGCGCAAAACATCAGTGTGGTGCCCGGCTTTATGTTTTCCGCATCGGGGCATGATTATTGCAACTGCTTCCGCCTCAATACCGCTGTGCCCTGGTCAGACTCGCTAGATCAGGCGATGCAAACCCTGGGGCAACTCGCCAAGAAACAACTTGCCCAGCAATGGCTCAGCGACATGTCGTGATCCAGAGTCGCCAGCGGGACTTTAGAGGCTGCTTTAAAGGGGTTGCTTTGCATAACAACAATGACCTCAACCCCTTATTCAGTTGTCTCTCCCTCTTGGGCCGTCACAATGCGAGAAAAGATACGACAAGCTTCAATTTCTTCCGTCGTCCAAGTACGCTTTTCGTAATTAAAATTGTCTGAACCTTGACGTTCAGGCGAAATCAGGTTGTATTCAATATTCTCAGTGTGAATCGCAAACGTAACTTGAAAGACCTCTAAAAAATTGATTACCCAATTGCACTGTTCGCTTGGAAACTGGTCGTAATAGCGGATTAAGTCAGCAATACGGGCTTCTAAATAATGGTGAGAACTTTTGGAGACCAACACGATCTTAAGCAGCAAGATCGCAAGCAAAATTGAGCTGCTTTGCGAAAGTAATAATGTGAACAACGGCGACGGCGATCGCTGATCTTCCGTCATCAGCGCATCAATAATGCGATTACAGGTGCGCAGCCGTAAAGAAGGATCAATGGGGTCGCGATCGTGCTCAACGTATAGCCGACTCAGCTTTTGACCAAGATTATGTTTGAGGGTTTTGACGACGTCAGGCTGCTTCACAGAGTAGGTTAAATACTCAACGAGGCTTTTTTTAAAGCTGCCATAGTTCAAGTCTTGAACTTGCTCTGAAAACAAGTTAGCCAAGCTTTTGTAACTATACTGACCCTTCCGTGCCACGATCGCCTTAATCAAACGTAGTGCGCCATCTCCAAGCACCGTGGGGTTCTTCAGGCGCTTCTGACTTGAATCTGTAAAGTTCTGAGAATGGGCCGTGTACATCGCCAGATCCATCTTGTACTGATCTTTCAGCTTCCGTGATAGCGATCGTGCCGCTTCCCGCTGTTCTAAAGGGTTGTCAGTATTGATGTATTGCTGAATGAGCAGATAAGACGTGTATCGAGAAGTCCACGGTGTCTCTACCTCAGTAAATCTGGCGGCAAACAACTTCAGTTCTTCAAAGTCGCTGCTCTGGGCAAAATTTGCCACCCAAGTCCGCAGCCGTTTCAGACTGGGGGAAACCGTATATTTGTTGAGAGTAGAGCCCTTGAAAAGCTCGACGAGGTCTTGGATCGCTTGGTATTCGCGCGCCACTTCCCAGTTATTGATCAAAATGTAGCAAGATCGCTTCAGCGTATTGCGAAATTCTTGCTCATTATTGTTGAACAGTAAGGCATAAATCCCTGAAGAAACCTCAGTGCTGGCAGTCTCACCATGCTCAAAAAATAGTTGCTTGAACTGCGCTAAAACATCTTCGACCTCCCAGGTCTTTACAATACTTAGCAAAAAGCTGAAGATCGTTTCTTGAGCTTCGTGAACGCTGACCTGAGATCGCTGGTAGCGTTGCACGCCTGGTTGTTGACTGCGATCTACCACAAAAGTATCAACCCTCGTCATATCAATCTTCATCTACCCAGGACATACTGCGGTTGGAGTGTCCATCGCCAATCAAGAATGTGCCGATTGTTGCTCGAAATACGTAGATCGCGCAACGCCGTTCGCATCTGGATTAGTGATATGGCCGGTTAAGTTCAGTGAAACCAACGATGACACCGTGTATCCATATCCTTCAACGTCGATGACCACGAATCCGTTTAAAGTACCAACAAATTTGTCAAAACGGACTGATTTACTCTCGGCTGTGTGAATAAATAATGCTGGCGACAGTTAATTATTGGCTGCTAAGCGCCTCGCCCAAGGGTGTCCCAACATCGCAAACCGCCCGTCCTGCGGGGAAAGCAGGGTTTGACTATTCGCCAACCTTCTAATGTCACAATTGGGAAGAGGGGGGAAACCACTAACTCCAAAATCTCCCCCTCAAAACTGGTACCGCTGGCGACATATTTTGCAAACTTGCCCACGCCTTATCCACTCAATAAATCCCCAAACGTCGGGAGCCTTTCGGCCCTTGCTCCCCCAAAGTTGGGGCTGGGGGGGCTCGAAAACGGTTGTCAGTCAGCCAGTGCTGCTAACGGTTAATTTCGCCGAGGTTACTGGGAAAGGGATTGAGGGAGAGCGTTAAATAGCGCAGATACAAAGTCGGGATGAGCGCCATCGCGTCGGCAGCAATAGTCTTGCCGACGGCAGCACAGGCACCTTGACCAGGCAATTGGAATCAGTCAAAACGATGGATGGATGAACGAAAGTGAGTCGTCAAAGATGCAAACGGTAGATGGTGAACCTGATGGATGCATTTTAGGTGCATCAGCAGTGAGGAGAAATCTATTGAGTCGGCGAGCACAATTCTCCATCCTCGACGGCCTGTATGACCTGTCTAAAGAACAATCTCGTTGATCGAGCAGAGTCGCTAGCGCTGTTGGTTTGATATTTTTGGCTATCCAATGAGCCTCAGCGACTGATCAACCAGCGCTGGGATAAAAGTTTAAGAATGGGGGCGGAGGGACTTGAACCCTCACGACCTTAACGGTCAACGGATTTTCATCCTCCCGCAGCTTTCGCTGCTGCCAAGGGATAAGTGAAACACTTTCCTTAGCTTTGAGAATTGGACCCTCCCTTTACCCTCGCCTCGCGCGTTAGGGTAGCTCCCGTCGGGCCTCTGCACCTTCCAACCAAGTCTGTCGAGCAGATGGCATTTGGTTGGCTTGGCTCAGGATTGCCATGTTCTCAATCACTGCAAGCGATTAAACGCTGACCGAAAGAGAATTTAGGTTTCCCTGAGTTTGAGAGCTTCCACTCAACAGATTTCTCCGCTGAGGCTCAGTTTTCTAAGTCCGTAGCGTCTACCATTCCGCCACGCCCCCTGGTTGTGCCTAAGAGTCAAACCCTCAGGAATATCTATATTACAGATGAAACTCCACTATCGATCATCTTTCTACCAAGAATCGTCTTGCCCTTAGAATATGTTTACGGAAGTTATGTCATGTTGACTGTGGGGCCAGTGCAGTGTCGCGGCCCAGCCATTTACTGGAGAATTGCATGTTGGAAACGTTGCCCCTCTCTTTAGACACTTTGATTAGTCTTGGTCTGTATGGCGGTCTGGCGATCGCTTATTTGCTGGTGATTCCGGCGGCGATTCTGTTTTACCTCAAGGCAAAATGGCATAAGGTGAGTTCGGTCGAGCGGTTTGTGCTGTACGGATTGATGTTTGTCTTTTTTCCCGGCATGTTGCTGCTGAGCCCCTTTTTGAACTTTCGCCCGCAGCCACGATCGCTGAATTCTTAGACCTTGTGGGGTTTACCACGGGTTTCCTTAACCACTGTCGTTGATGGGCTTGGCCGGCACATAGTTGAGGGCCAGCTCGTCGGAAAATGATTTCGTTGGGTGCTGACGCAATCGATTATTTTCTCTCGGGTGCGCATTCGCCAGTACATGAGCGATCGCATTTGCTTGGGCGAGAGAATACGGGGTTTGTCAGGCATCTGGAGCAATGGCATGGACGTTGGGGCAGGCAGGTGGCGACGCTGGGGACTGGTAGGGGTGGCCTTGCTGGGCAGCTGTAGCGGGGGGGCTCCGGCTGAGTCACTGCATCTGGCGACGGCACCGGGAGCCACCGTGCCAACGCCAGAAGCGGGCGTCATCGTCCATTTATTTGAGTGGACCTGGCCGGACATCGCCCAGGAATGCGAGCGGGTGCTGGGGCCGCAGGGCTATCAGGCGGTGCAGATTTCGCCGCCGCAAGAGCACGTCATCGTACCGGAACTGGGGTTTCCGTGGTGGCAACGGTATCAGCCGGTGAGCTATCAGCTCATTAGCCGCAGCGGCGATCGCGCGCAGTTGGCGGACATGGTGCAGCGCTGCCGGGCCGTTGGAGTCGAGGTTTATGCCGATGTGGTGATCAATCACATGGCGGCGATCGACTCAGCGCCGGGCTCTGCGGGAACGATCTTTCGCCGATATCACTACCCAGGGTTGTACGGCTCCGCAGACTTCAACCATTGTCAGCAGTCGATTCGTGATTATCAAAACGCCGATGAAGTAACCCAGTGTGAGTTGGTGGGACTGCCCGACTTGAACACCGCTTTGCCGTCGGTGCAGGGCCAGTTAGCCGATTATTTGGTTGATTTGGCGAGTTTGGGGATTGCCGGATTTCGCATTGATGCGGCTAAGCATATACGCAGTGAAGAACTGGCGGCGATTTTGCAGCAGGTGCGAGATCGCCTGGATGCCGATCCTTTCATCTACCAAGAGGTCATCGACCCCGGCACGGAGGCGATTAAAAAGCACGACTATTACGAGGCGGGCCATGTGATTGACTTTGAGTATGGTCGGTTAGTGGGGGAGGCGTTTTTGAATGCGGGCGATCGCTCCCCGGCGGATTTACTCGAAGCGCTATCCATCGCTGATTTAGTGCCGAGTCAGCAAGCGGTGGTGTTTATCGACAATCACGATAAGCAGCGGGGGCATGGTGGGGGTGGCAACTATGTCACGTATCAATCTGGGGATTTGCATACCCTGGCGATGGTGTTTATGCTGGCGTATCCCTACGGTCAGCCCCGGATCATGTCGAGCTACGCTTTCGAAACTTCTGATCAAGGCCCGCCTGCGACGGCGGCGGGTCGCACCCGCACCGTTTATTCGCCCGATCGCCTCGGCTGTGGGGGCGAATGGGTCTGTGAGCACCGCCAGCCGGAAATTATGGCGATGGTGGCGTTTCGGGCGGCGACCCAAGAACAGTCTACGGTAACGGACTGGTGGAGCAACGGTAGCAATCAGATTGCCTTTGGGCGGGGAGATCGCGGCTTTGTCGTGATCAACCGTGAATCGACAACGCTGACCCATACCTTTCAAACTCAGCTCCCGGCGGGCGATTATTGCGAAGTGATGAGTGCGGAAATTCAGGCCAATGGCGACTGCGATCGCGTCATTACCGTGGATGAGACGGGACAGTTTCGGACGACGGTAGCGGCGATGTCAGCGATCGCTCTACATCAAGCGGCGCTGATACATGAGTAGCTGAGGACAGGGGATGAGTCGCGCAGACGACCGGAACTAATTCGCAAGTTAAAATCGAAGCGAACTCAAGCTTACCGCTATGACCCTATTCGTATCTGGGACGGCCCCCCAGCCGCCGGGCGTCATGATGCCGCTGCAGCCCGTTGTGCAGCTAGAACAGATTTCGCGGATCTACGGCACGGGGGAAGCGATGATCAAAGCCTGCGATCGCATTACCCTGACCATTCACCGGGGCGAATATTGCGCCATTATGGGCGAATCTGGCTCGGGCAAGACCACTCTGATGAACATCATCGGCTGTCTGGATCAGCCGAGTCGCGGGCGCTATGAACTGGATGGCGTCAACGTGTCGCACCTGAGCAAAAATCGCTTGGCGCGGCTACGCAATCGCCAGATTGGCTTTGTGTTTCAGCGCTACGAACTGTTGAATAATCTGACGGCTCTGGAAAATGTGATTTTGCCGTTGATGTATGCGGGGGTGGGACGACGCCAGCGGCAACGTCTGGCCACCGCAGCGCTGCGGCGCATGGGGCTGGGCCATCGGCTGGATAAACGTCCCAGTCAACTGTCGGGCGGGCAGCAGCAGCGAGTGGCGATCGCCCGCGCCATTGTCAACCGGCCTCTGCTCTTGTTGGCGGACGAGCCGACCGGAGCGCTGGATACCCATTCTGCCGAGACCGTCATGACGATCTTTGATGAACTGCACGCCAGCGGCATGACCATTGTGATGGTCACCCATTCCCATGAGGTGGCTTGCTACAGTAAGCGCATCATTCAGGTCAGTGATGGCCACATTGTGAATGATCATTTGTCGCCCCAGGAGGTCTGACACTCCACGGCGGCAGCACTGTCATTGACGATGGATGAAGGAAACTCAGCTAACCCAAATTATGGTGGACGATTCAGGTGTGCCTCCCAATCAGGACCGCGTTTTGGCCTCCTCAGCCCCTGAGGAGATGCCGACAACCATGCCCTCTGCTCCAACCTCTATGCCCCTGGCCGATCATGCCGATGACTTAGAGGACTTAGATGTGTGGGCGGCGGCGGCCAACGCCAAACAGTCAGCCGGGTTCAAATGGCTGTTGGCCTCTGGTCTGGTAGCAGTCTTGGGCATGGGGGCCTGGCTGGGCTATCGGGGGTTTAGTCAGGCGTCGCCAGCGGTCGTCATGGTCAGCACCGCGCCCGTCAGTCGCGATGATTTAGAAGTGGTCATCACGGAGGCGGGGGTGGTGGAGCTGGGCGGCCAGCAAACCTTTAAAGCTCCCGGCGATGTGACGGTGCAGGCGGTGTTGGTGGAAGAACGGCAGCGGGTGGCACAGGGCCAAGTGTTGCTGGAATTGCGCGATCGCGATTTGCAGCAACGGCTGGCCGATCGCTCAGTGCAAGCCCGCATCAATCAAATCGATCTCCAGCGGCAAGCAGAAGTGTTGGCCGAGCGGCGATCGCGGGTAGTGGATGCCGAAAACCGCTTGGCCGACTCGACGGACTTGCTGGAGCAAGGCTACATCTCAGAAGATGCCTTTCGGGATGATCGGCGAGCGTTAGAGGATGCGCAATCGGATCTGCGCAATGCCGAAGTGGAATTAACCAAAGCCCAATTGCAAGTACAGCAAGACCAACTGACCTTAGCCAGCCTCCAGCAAGAACTGACCGATAATCAGATTGTGTCGCCCATTGCGGCGATCGTGCTGAATGTAGATGTGAACCCCGGCGATGGCGTTGAGCGGGAAGGGCGACTGCTGAGTATTGGCGACCCCACCCAAGAGAGCATTCGCCTAGAGCTGACCACCTTGAATGCGACCAGAGTGGGCCTGGGGATGCCGGTGCGAGTGAGCGTGATTGGCCCGAATCCGGAGATTTTTGAGGGACGCATTGTGCGCGTCTCGCCCCAAGCCGTGACCGAAGACACCAACGCGGAGCAGTCCACCGTCGAGGCCGAGGCCACGTTGAACCAGCCCAGTGGCTCGTTGATTCCGGGCAGTGCCGTCAGCGTCGATATTATCTTGGAGCAGCGTCAAAATGCCCTCGTGGTGCCCGTAACGGCGGTGCAGCGAGAGGGCGAAACGCCCTATGTCTGGGTGCGCGATGCAGATGATCTGGCCCAGCGTCGCGAAGTGGCCATTGGTTTGGAAACTCTGGAAGCGGTGGAGATTACGTCGGGGCTTCAAGAGGGGGATGAAATTGTCGTGTCGATGCCCCCCGAAGCACGTCTCGTGCCGGGGCAACCCTTGCAGACGGAGGCCGACGCGGGGCCGACTGATCAGCAAAATGGCGCTAACCAAAGTCGTCGCGGTGGAGCAATGTAACCATGGCCCTTTCTCCTGCGGATTTAATCTTGACCACCTTCCGCGATTTGGGCGGTAACTGGGTGCGATCGGGGCTGACCACCCTGGGCATTTTCATGGGCGTAGCGGCAGTCAATGCCACCTTGAATATCGAGGCGATCACGTCGGCCCAGATTCAGCAAAAGCTTGACCAGCGCGATAACCCGTTCGTATTCACCTGGATGTATGACCCCACCTGGACTAAACCCGCCCCGGAACTCGGGGAAGAAGATTTTGTGGCGATGCAGCAAACTGTCGCTGGCATTGCTGGCGTGAGTCGCACCACGCAGGTGTTTAACGTTGACCAAGTGCGGCATCAAGGTCAAGTGTCCAATGAGGCCGACATTGAGGGGGTATCGCTCAACTTTCAACAAATCACGGGGCGACAAATCACGGCTGGACGATTTTTTCAGCAGGCCGATTTCGATGAATACTATCCCGTTGCGGTGATTGATTCGGTGTTGGCCGAGCAGCTGTTTCCGGAGGGATCGCCAGTGGGACAGGGCTTATTTTTAGACACGGTGCGGTTGACGGTGGTCGGTGTGGTGGAGACGAAACGCGGGCGGGCCGATCGCGAACCGACGGGATTGGTTTGGTTGACCCAAAATTATGCCGATGCGATCGCGGGGCGATCGACTTGGGGCCGGACTCAAATCGCCATTGCTGAACTCGACGATTACGAAACAGTGGAAGATGGCGTGCGTAATTTTTTAGAGCAGCGGTATCCGGGCTTTACCGTGCAGGTATTTGGTAATGCTGAGGATCTCTATCGCGAAGAACAGCAGCAGCGCACCAGCACCCGCATCCTGAAAGTGGTGGGGCTGCTGGCTCTCGTCATCGGTGGTGTGGGCATTGCCAATATTACGATCGCGGCGGTGATGGAACGCACCCGCGAGATTGGTCTGCGTCGCGCCATTGGGGCCACCGATTGGGAAGTCATGATGCAGTTTATTGCCGAGGCGGCGCTGTTGAGTTTGATTGGCGGCACGGCGGCGATCGCCTCCATTCACGGGTTAACCAAAGTGGCGACGACCCAGGTGTTTGAAGCGCCCTACACGTTTCGCGTCCAAGACGCGGCGATCTCCATGGGGGCGGCCTTTGCGGTGGGGGTGGGGGCGAGTTTTTTCCCTGCCCTGCGGATTACGCAAATTGATGTTGTCCAAGCCCTGCGAGGAGAGTAGCCATGGTCTGGTTCTGCGGTCAACGGATGGGGCGTTTAGCGGGAAGTCTCGCGCTGCTGGGGGCGATCGCTCCCATTCCCACTTTCGCCAATGTCACCGAACCGCTGGACGCCACCAGTCCAGTGATCCTAGCTAGCGACCATGCTGCGCCAGCAGGCACTGCCCCGACTTTCAACAATGAGTCAGAGCTAGGGCAAAGCGATCGCCCCCAAGTCGCCTTGAATCTGACCGATTTGATTCAGTTGGTGGTGGCGGGCAATCGGGATTTGCGCGATCGCCAATTGCAGCGGCTGATCGAGCAGCAACAACTGGTCGAAGCCGAGTCGCGCTTTGACCCGCGTTTTACCCCGGCAGTGGGCCTTGGTACCACCCAAACCTTTGCAGACGACTTCATCCTCAACCGGAATCTACGAGGCAGCATTGGGGGCAGTGCGATCGAAATTGGCGATCGCACTGCCCTGACCCAAAGCGCGGGGGTACTGGGCGAAGTAACTACCCGCCAGGGCACCCAAATTGGCCTCACCCTCGACGCTTTAGGAGACACCCCTATGAGCTTGCGGCTGACTCAGCCCCTGTTGCGTGGGGCCGGCACCACCATTAACGAGGCTCCGGTAGACATTGCCCGATTGCAAGAATCACAAAACTTTCTGGGATTACAGCAAACCTTGATCGAGACGGTGAGCACCACGGTGACGCAATACACCAGCCTCATTCAGGCCCAAGCGGCGGTGGAAATTCAATCTCAGGCCTTAGCTCGCCGCCAGCAGCAACTCGAAATTTTGACCGCCTTAGTGGCAGCGGGGCGTCGGGCCGCAGTGGAACTAACCGACACCCGGCGCTCCGTCGCGAATGCCGAGCGCGACTTGTTGGTGGCGCAGACGGGCCTGGAGGCGGCCAACACAGCATTACTAGATCAATTGGGAACGGATCAAAATCTGTTGTTTGTTGCAGCGGCGGAGACGATTCGCGACCTGTTTGCAGCGGCGGTGGCGCGCGTGGAACCCTATGAGGTCGAAACCTTAGTGGCGATCGCCTATCAACAGCGCCCTGACTATCGCCAAACCCTGCTAGCCCAGGATGTGGCCCAGCTCAATTTAGCAGTAGCGGCTGATGACTTACGCTGGCAGCTCAATCTAGAAGGCGATGCAGATCTGGGCGATGCTTCAAACACGACGCTGGGGCTAGTCGCCCGGCGCACCTTTGACGACCCAGCGCTAGAAACCGCGCGGGTGCGCCGGGAAGTTGAGACCGCTCAGCAGGCCAATCGACTGTCGCAGCAGCGCATCGCCATTCGCAATGAAATCACCAACCGCCTGAATACTGTGCAGACCAACTTGGTGCGCGTCGATGCGGCGCGGCGGGCCACAGAAAATGCCCGTTTGCAGTTGGAGGCGACCCGTGAACTGTTTGAACGGGGCCGCTCAGGCGGCAATCTATTTCAGGTTATTTCTCAAGAGGAAAACCTGGTCACCGCCCAAAGCCAGGAACTCCAGGCCGAAATCGAATTCCTCAACAGCATCGTTGCCCTGGATCAGTCGGTCGGTCTGACGTTGGACATTTGGCGCAGTGAGGTCGACTTTACGCCCGCATTTTCACCCCCCACCACGACTGAACCACTGGCTCCGACTGATATTACTGAAATTGAGGTGGGGAACCCGTAGCCTAAGCCGAGCGCTACAACTATGCAAAGGTGCCAGGTCCATGGGAGCTTCGCTCACGGGGGGAATACCAATTTAGTTTTGAAATGCCCCTTTACCGATGAAGGTAAAGGGGCATGAGCATAAAAATCGAGGTGAACTGTTTCCTGATAATTGAAGAAAATCCCTCTACGCTCAAAAGTGAAAGACCTAGAGAGCCCCCCCTTTTTCAGGATGTATCGGCAGCATACTGCGGTGGTTCAGGGGGCTGACCCGATGTCCGCTGATGTTTGCCAATGAGTGGAAAAACCATATCAATAGCGCCATACTATTGCGCCCCAAAATAAAACCCCTCACCGGCAAAGGCAAGGGGAGCATGAGGAGTCACTGATGAAATGTATGCACCTCGAAGTTGATTAATCGTCTCGTTTCATCCAGAGTGACGACACTGTGATCAAAAACCGTTATTTCAATATCCATCCCGTTGATCACGGTTGAAGTTATGCCGCTCATCCAGTGTGACTTCATCGTTGCCATTGGTATCGGTAGCTTCATCCAATGATTGATGCGCCACAGTTGCCGCCGGACCCTTGTGATACCCATCCCGTTGATCACGGTTGAAGTTATGCCGCTCATGCAATGTGAGTACCTCATTGCCATTGATATCGGTAGCTTCATCCAATGATTGATGCGCCACAGTTGCCGTCGGACCCTTGTGATACCCATCCCGTTGATCACGGTTGAAGTTATGCAACTCATGCAGTGTGACTTCATCGTTGCCATTGATATCGGCAGCTTCATCTTTCGGGCCAAATTGCTCAGCCTGAGCAGTCGCTGCTAGCGTGCCTAGCGAAACCAAAATTACTAAGGTGGAAAATAAAAAGCGTTTCATTATATGAGTCTCAATTCAATCAAAGCTCAAACCTTTTTAAAGGGGTTATTGCTTTGTTGCTACCTATTTTACCACTTCTTATTCGGCATTTATCTGATAGCACACCAGGGACAGGCTGAGAAAGAAATTAAGATTGCTCAGACAAAAAACAAAGTCTATTACCACATGAAAAAGGGACTACTGTTTTCTTCGAATGATACTAAATTGCTTTCTAGCGTACTGTTTTCCGAGAAAAGTATTTTTCTTGCAGCCTCAAAATATGTAACGCATTCGTTACAAGAAACCCCATGAGGTTTCCCCAGAAAAGTGAATTTTATTGCCGTTAATTCTTTTTCGGAAAGTAATAAATTGACGGCTATTATCGCTAGTAATCAACCACTTCTTTCTATTTGAAGTACTGTTTAAAGGGGAGTTAATTTGTTGATATTTCAAAAAATGAAGGATAATAAAAATCCCTCATGTGAGTATCGTTGCCTATGGTGCCAAGCTCGAGCGAACATCTCGATCAGCGTCGTGCCGACACTCCTAAACATCCTGAATGCCCCCCGGCTCTAGCCAGTCAAAGTCAACGGATGCACTCTGCCCACCTCGGTTGGTATTGGCGATCGCTCTCTGTTCGTAGCCTTTCAAGTAGCGGTGTTAAGCCTTCGTATCGATGCTCGCTTTACGAGCGCTGGCATTATTGACCCTGGCTCCGACTACTAGGCAGTCAACCAGGCGCAGTAAGATTTCATCGCCAAAGGTCAGCGAACACGCCAGCCATGCCTAAGTTGTCGAGATTGCGGATGATATCAATTTGGTTTTGAAATGTCCCATATGCACATTCGGCTAGTGGCAGGGCATCGCCCTGTAAGCTTTATCGCCCGACAAGCTTTAGAGAGTATCAACTTTAGATACGGGACATTTCAAAACTAAAGAGGTCAATAATCGCGTAGGAATGGGCCTTAAGGCGATTGGGAAGTTCTTGCCTTAGGGCGATCGCTAGGGAAGATGCGCAGAAGTACCTCGCGAGCATTTATACCTAATCTATCTGTTTCCACTAGGTGCGATCAGTCTCGACTGAGTTTTTTGCGAAGACGGCAACAATTGATAGGCTTCTCAACGTTGCTTTTCGTTCTGTTACGGGTTGCTCGCTGATGAGCTGAGTAGCTCCAGTTTGCAGCCTCTCTCAGAACCTCCCAGCACGGCTCTTCCCACTGGCTCAATTCCCCCGCGCGGAGATTAAACATCACCCAGGATGGCCGTGACAAAACTCAATGATCACCTCACTGACAGCGGTGTTATGGTGAAAGGCCATCGGTTTTAGCGAGGAGCAGTCGCTAAAGGAAACGGGGAAAGTGCAGTGCAAATCTGCCGCTGTCCCGCAGCTGTGAGCCAGTTTGGCATGGTGGATTTTAGATTTGGGTTGGTAAAAGCCCAAGCGGAAATTCCAACTCAGTCATCCCAAACTGCGCAAGTCAGAATGCCCGCCGATGCGAACAACCTGTTGTGTATTCGTCTGCGAGGTACGGATGGATTTACGTGTTCAGTCCTTGAGCTTATTCAAGGCCAGTTTTGGCTTAGGGAGCTGCTTAAAAATAACGTCCCCGATCGTAGGGGGTAGGCATTGCCTAACCCCGACAGAAAGCGTCGTAATGTTGGGGATGTTATTTAAGTGCGATGCCCTTACAGCAATTTGGGGCGACCAGGATAGGGAGCGCGATCGCCCCATCCAGCTTTCTCCTCGCGGCAACGCCTGTCATTCAGCGTTTGCCCCTGTGCTGGTCGACTAGCATCTCAAATCGGCATCCTCTAGCCCCCCTTAACTGAGTTGTGGCTAGGGAGACTAACAGGAATGCGAGCGATTAGCGATCGCTGTCTATGAATGCCAACTTAGCACCTTGGGATAACTCAGGTGCGGCTGCTTTTTTGCCCCCTTTTTTGACGGTAAGTCATGTCTGAAACAACTTTGATGGTGTGCGCATTGTGTCGTTTTTCCGCACAAGAGCGCAGCCGCAATGGCGTGTCCGGTGGTCAGTACCTAATCGACCAACTGCGTCAAGAACTCGCCTCGCGATCGCTGCAAGATGTGGTCAACCTGCAGCCGCTGCGCTGTATGGCTGGCTGCCACCAACCCTGCAACGTCTCCGTGGCGGCACCGGGCAAGCTGACGTTTATTCTCAGCAGTGTGGACCCGGCTACGGCGGCTGCCCAAGTCTCAGACTTTTGTCAGCAATACACCGCTATCCCCGATGGTCGGGTGCCCTATGGCGATCGCGCCACCGCCATCCGCCGCGCCACCGCCTTTGTCCTGCCGCCACTCCCCACTCCCTAGCCCCGTTCCTTCGCGCTACTTAGGGATGCGCGGGCAATTAAAGTACTGACTCCAGCCACCCAGCACCCCACCCCCAATACCCAACACCCAGCACCCAATACCCAACACCCAATACCCAGCCACCCAACACCCAACACCCAATACCCAATACCCAAACACTGCCATTACCGGGCTGTTATTTTCCCGCCGATCCCTTCCCATCACCCCTCAACCCCATGCATAAAATTCCCGTTACCGTCGTCACTGGCTTCCTGGGTTCCGGCAAAACCACGTTGGTGCGCCATCTGCTGCAAAACAATCAGGGCCGTCGCATTGCCGTACTCGTAAACGAGTTTGGCGAGGTGGGCATTGATGGCGACATTTTGCGATCGTGCCAGGTCTGTGACGACGAAGACACGACAGCGAATGCCGCCAATGCCAATATCTTGGAACTCGCTAATGGCTGTCTCTGCTGCACCGTGCAGGAAGAGTTTTTGCCCACCATGCAGGAATTGTTGAAGCGGCGACAAGAGATTGACGCGATCGTCATCGAAACCTCTGGTCTGGCCTTACCCAAGCCGCTGGTGCAGGCTTTTCGCTGGCCGGAAATTCGTACTGGAGCCACCGTCGATGGCGTGGTGACTGTGGTGGATGGCGAGGCTCTGGCTAAGGGCCAAATTGTCGGCGATCTGGCAGCGTTGACCGCCCAACGCCAAGCCGATGACAGCCTGGAGCACGAAACCCCGATTGAAGAACTGTTTGAAGATCAGCTGGCCTGTGCGGATATGGTGCTGCTGACCAAAACGGACTTGATGGGCGAGGCGGAGCGCGATCGCGTCCAAACCTGGCTGCAATCCCAAGCGCCGAGCGGCATTAAAGTCGTCCCCTGTCACCAGGGCGAAATTCATCCCGAGGTGCTGCTGGGCTTCAACGCCGCCGTGGAAGATCACCTCGACCATCGCCCCAGCCACCACGACCACGAGGAGGAACACGACCACGACGATGACATCAACTCCATTTGCGTGGAACTCAACCAAGCGATCGACCCCAAAACGTTGGTGAAACGCTTGCAAGCCCTCGTCCAGCAACAAGAAATTTACCGCATTAAAGGATTCGTCGCCGTGCCCAACAAAGCGATGCGCCTGGTACTGCAAGGCGTGGGGCAGCGGTTTGACCATTTTTATGATCGCCCCTGGCAGCCTGCGGAACGCCGCCAAACCCGCCTTGTCTTTATTGGTCAAAACTTAGAGAAAGAGCAAATCGTTCAGGCGTTACAGTTCTGTTTGTGACATTGATATATCCGATACATGTTGTTGTCTTACCTGTGAATTAGTATTCGATGTGTAGTGAGCCTAGAAACGTTGAATTGCTTCACAGAGAATTTCATCATGCAGAGCGCAAGACATAACTCAGGCAGAATCCAGCCAATTCTGATAAGCGAGATTGCCCGAAGCGACTCTCTGATAGAGCGACATGGTCAACGAAGCAACATATTTTTATCAATTGAATATGAATCTTTTTGCAACTGTAGTGGTGTGACAGTCGGCGTTTGGCCATTCCGAAAGAAATCGAATGTAACTTTCAACTTATCCAGTGCCATACTTCACTACTCCTTAACTAATGGCAAGGTCTATCATTATGTTCAGGAGAAGAAAAATCCTGGCTTTAAAATATGTGAGAATGGCAACTTTTCTGGTTACACTACAAGCAACGATCTCAGAGATGAATTACTTGAGTTTTCTTTTTATCCAAAAGGAGCGTCAGCTCATGGAATCCACAAAAATAAGCAAACTTATGTCGAACCGAAATCTGGAGACATAACCTTAAACTTTCAGGAAATTGATCCGGAATTAATATCTAGAAGAGGGAGTAACATAATACCATACTTCATCATGCTATGGAGAAATCATGCCAAATGCTGATCATGGGAATTTGTCAGTAGAGATTCCTGTTGATTTAAGGATTTCTAATATAAGAGCTCCACACGAAAATAGCCTCACGCAAGCAGCGAAGAAATTCTCTCATTTGCTGTCTGTTACTTTCTTCCTTTTTTTATGTTTCATTTCTTATCAAATTCTTGGAAGAATAGATCTCCCAATATTAGATGATCCATTACTTCAATTTATTGGATTTGCGGCAATTTCGACTTTCGCTGTGAATTTCTTCCTTTTCTTATTGAATAGATTTGAGAAAATTGTCGAAAAAGTTTTTCTTGGGGGGTTGAAGGCTGAGCTCTCTGATAAAGTTCTCCATGACTCAGAAAATATACAAATAGATTTTGTTCGCGGTAGAAATCCTAAATATATAAACCTTGTCTGCTTTTGCTTTCATCGAGGCTCTGGAAATCAGAGCAGCATCAAACTTGAAGCGCTTCTTTACCATGTTACCTCAGGCAAGATTGACGCTCTCAAAAAAGTAGATATACAACAAAAATACGAATCAGAATTAGTTGAAATTGACTGCTCTATGATTGATTGTCAGTTAGATTTCCCTTGGAAGTCTCCCTCTTTATTTCCTGAGGATTTGAAGATAAAATTTATAAATTCCCACTTTGAAAATGATTTCCCTCAGGGAATGAGTGGGCTCTCTTTTAAAGAAGAAGATTCAGTGTCATGTTTTGATGGAAAAGTGTTGCTTGATAGAGGAACTTGCACATTTTCTGGGACAAGCCTAAACAAAATTGCACAAGCCATTGAACAGCAACGAAAAGACGATCTTGCACGCCTCACTAATGAGGGAGGCTGGCTGGCGAGACATCTCTCAGATGTCTTGCCAGCGGATCTTAATCATGATGCAGTCCGCGAACATTTGGGTGACAGTTCAAACTATCCACCTGGCCAACTAACTGTAGACCAGGTTCAAGATGCTTTGCGACAATTTCTTGATAATAATGGAATGAACATTGAGGGAATGAACATTGAGACGTAGGTGAACCTTGATTATTTTTCAGATTAACAGGTTGGTTTAGTAGAACATCGGTATCCTTAAAAATGAGGGGAACTGATGGAGTCATGCTGACTAATCCGCCCATTCGTCGCAGTGTGATGCTGCTGTGCTTCGGCGCAGCCGGATTGTTGCTGGCGGCCGAGTGGCATATTCTGCGATCGCAACCCGACCCCGTGGCGATCCCCATCCGTCCTACCCGAGTCAGTCAACTCGCCACCCTGCTGCGCTCTCCCCTACCTAACATGGTGCGAGAGGCCCGTCTCGTCATTCGCCTCGCCCCCAAAAAGCTGGAATATTACGAAGGCGACACCCTAATCAAGCAGTACGACATTGCTGTGGGCCAAGCCGATTGGGAAACCCCCGTGGGACATTTCTCCGTCCTCGACCTGCGGGAAAACCCGCTCTGGAAGCATCCCATTACGGGCGAAGCCATTCCCACTGGCCCGAATAATCCCCTGGGCTCGCGGTGGGTGGGGTTTGCCTACGACGACGAATATCACATCGGCATTCATGGCACCAATCAAGAGGAACTGGTGGGGCAGGCCGTCTCTCACGGCTGCGTGCGCATGCGCGATGGCGAAATTCAAGAGCTATTTCAAAAGCTCGCGATCGGCACACCGATTACGGTGAGTCCAGATTGAGCCGCCGACCCTGATTTTTTACATGGTCAGGACTCTCGACACCGCCCTCATGCCCGCCCCGGCGGCTGAGCCCCCCTGCACCCCGCCCCGAAATTACCTAAGCTGAATATGCCGATAGGCAAACCACCGGATGACGGCTAGCGATTGTGATGGACTGCTGAGAGGAAAAGCCATGAAATATTTCGAGAAACCAGGCCCTGAGATGCGCGATCGCGTCCCCCCTGGACAGCATTTAGCCAAAGGCTTTCCCGTATTGACCTATGGTGATACCCCACAAGTTCCGCGCGCTGACTGGCAGCTGAAAACCTGGGGCTTGGCAGAGGCCAAAAGCTACAACTGGGATGACATGCTAGCGCTGCCCCAGCAAGACTTCACCGCTGATTTTCATTGCGTCACCACCTGGTCAAAGCTCGATGTGAAATGGACGGGCATTGCCGTGCCGGACTTTCTCGCCACGCTCAAGGTCGAACCGACTGCCACCCATGTATTGCTGCACTGCTTCGGCGACTACACCACTAACCTCACCCTTGAGGACTTTAATCGCCCCGAAAATTTCTTTGCGCACACCCTGTATGGCGAACCGCTACCCGCTGACCACGGCGGGCCGATGCGCCTCGTCGTCCCCCATCTTTACGCCTGGAAGAGTGCCAAGTGGATCAACGGTATTGAGTTTTTGCCCCAAGAGAGCCTGGGCTTTTGGGAGCGTAACGGCTACCACCCTCGGGGTGAACCCTTCGCCGCAGAGCGCTACGCTGGACGCTAATCAATTCGTTGACAAACAAAACAGACCGTAAACTGTTGCCCCCACTCTCTCAACCGTAGTTGAAAGAGTGGGGGCAACTAATAATTCCGCGACTTGATAAAGCTGCCTGGAATTCTCCGAAGGAATTATTCGCTGATCAGGTGTGCTTCAAGGAACCAGAGACGTTTGTCAATGGTGCGAGAGACTTCGGTATAAAGGTCAGCGGTATCCGCATCACCCAATTCGTCCGTCGCGTCGATCGCTTCCCGCACATGCTTGGCGTAGGCCGCATAGCGATCGGCCAAGGCGGTGACATGATCCATCCCATTGACTGCATTGATGGGATATTCGGGCAAAATCGACTGCTCAGCCGCCATTCTAGCGGTGCCTAGCGCCGTGCCACCAAGGGCCGTCACTCGTTCTGCCACCATATCGACATACTCTTCCAGCTCACCCGCCATTTCATCAAAGAGTTCATGTAGCTGGTAAAAGTCTTTGCCCTTGACATTCCAGTGAGCTTGCTTCGTCTGCGTCTTGAGGTCAAGCGTCGCCGCCAAGCTTTGGTTCAAAATAGCCGTCACTTGTTCGCGCACTGACGCCGATAAGTCGTTGCGCGTCGGATAAAACCGGGCAGTGGGTTTAGCGGAGGTTGCAACCATGAGAATTTCTCCTTAATCAATTCCTGAGCGGACTTTAGTAAAGCAAGTATAAACGCCTCACTTTTCAGACATCCTTTGCTAAATCATACTCGTTATGACTTCGTCTTGCAACGATAGTTTCTCACTTTTTCCCTAATGGGTCAGCGTGGGTTGGGGCCATCGCCCACAACCGAGCAAGCGCCAAGGTTGCGTTGGGCGGCCAGGACGCTCCCCCACTGTACTTATGCAAAGTGGCCGAGGGACTAACGGGTACATCATCGAGATTGCCTTGAGCCTGACGCTGAAGGCGCGATCGGACTGGTTAACTTCAGTGGTAACGGGGTGGGTCGGTTCCACGGACATGCGAATTTCTGTTGCTCACCCGGCGGCCTTTGGGAGTAGCCCAAGGGTAGATTCACTTTATTGCCAGCAGCCAATACCTAGACAAAAGCATTGAGCGATCGCTGCTGGTAGCCTGAACGACACCTCAGTGTCTTGCGTGATTAAGATTACTAATTCTTTGGGAAAGCATTTATAAGTTTCTTGAGTCCAGATCCATTGATCCCTACAATTAATAGAATCCATTAATAAGCAAAAATACGCAGTTTAGTTAGGAGGAACTATGGCGAATCGTCCAATTATTCTCGGGATCGTGGGCGACAGCGCCGCGGGCAAGACCACCCTTACCCGTGGGATCGGTCAAATTTTAGGTGAGGATCAGGTCACGGCCATTTGCACGGACGATTACCATCGCTACGATCGCCAACAGCGCAAAGACATGGGCATCTCGGCGCTGCACCCTGACTGCAACTATCTCGACATTATCGAACAGCATTTGCAACTGCTGCGGGAAGGCAAGCCCATCCTGAAGCCGATTTATAACCACACCACCGGCATGTTTGACCCGCCCGAATACATCAAGCCAACTAAGTTCGTCATTGTGGAAGGACTGTTGGGGTATTCCACCGCGATCGCTCGCGACTGCTACGACGTGATGGTGTATTTGGCTCCGCCAGAAGAAATTCGCGCCAACTGGAAGATTAAACGCGACACCCGTAAACGCGGCTACACCGAAGAGCAGGTGCTCGACCAACTCAAGGCGCGGGAGCCCGATTCCGAAGCGTTCATTCGTCCTCAACGACAGTGGGCCGACGTGATTGTGAGCTTTTGTCCCCCAGCGGAGGGGAACGGCGGCAAGGATGACTTGCTGCTAGATGTGAAACTGGTGCTGCGCCCCACCATTTCTCACCCGGATTTCACCCACATTTTGGATGGCACCGGCAGCCACTTGGGAGATTCTATTCGGTTGGTGCTTGATCGTGACATGAGCAAGCCAGTGGATGTACTGGAAATTGACGGTCAGGCGACGCAAGAGCAGGTGCAAGAGCTGGAGCGGATTTTGTGTGGCGAAGTGCCGTACCTGGGCCAATTTTGTAGCCTCGAAGGCAACGACGAAATCGGCAAGTTAGTTGGCACCACGGGTGAAACCTTGCAAAGTTACCCGCTAGCGCTGACGCAGCTATTTATCACCTATCACATGCTGAAAGCCGACAAGGTGGCTAAGCAGCTGGTGACTTAGGAAACGGGTAAACTCGGATTTGTCAGGGGGATGGAGCCATGCGCCCATCCCCCATTTTTGTGTCAGGGATAGTGGACAGGCAGAGTGTTGCTGGGGGTGCCGTCATGCAAGTGAGCTGGCGATATGGGCACAACTACAACGATCGCCCTGCCCTCTTGAGGCTAATCCTGTAGGGGGTTCAGCATTCTGGTTGGATGCCCATCCAGGCCGTCCAAGGCGGCATTGGCCTTTTGGGAACCCCCTACAGGATTACCGCTTGAGGTAGGGAAATTGCCCATCCAAAATGAGGTTAAGTTCCCCAAAGGCTTATTAAAAGAGCGTTACAGTATGAAAAACAGCGATCGTGCCATCTCCTCATGGTGTACCTGTAAGAGATAGCGCTGTATAGTTCGCGATAAAACTGTCTGGATAGCATTATGGGTTTCAAGCTTCACAACCTTTTTCGTCGTCTCAAGCCTCTGGTTAAGCCAATCATGGCGATCGCGCTAGTGGGCGTTTTGGTCTTTGGTCATGCTGATGGTGCCCTGGCGGCGCGCGCCGGGGGGCGCATTGGGGGCGGCAGCTTCCGGGCACCCAGTCGGGTTTCGCCCAGTCCGTCTTACCGCAGTCCCAGTGGTGGCGGGTATTATCCCGGTGGGGGCTTTGGTTTTCCGTTTCTATTCCCGCTGTTTGGCTTTGGCGGCGGCTTTGGCGGCCTGTTCACGATTATCCTGTTCATCGGTTTAGCCAACTTCATCATGCGCACCGTCCGTGAGATGGGCAGCAACGATGACGGCATGGGCACGGTGGATAATCCTGCCGTTTCAGTCGCTAAGCTGCAAATCGGCCTCTTGGCCGAGGCGCGTTCTTTGCAAGAAGACCTCAATCGCATGGCATTGTCAGCCGATACGTCCTCTGCCACTGGACTCACTCAGGTTTTGCAAGAGGCCAGCCTGTCGCTGTTGCGGCACCCGGAATATTGGCAATATGCCACCGCTCAAATCGAGTCAACCCGGTTACTATCCGCCGAGCAAAAGTTCAACCAGTTGGCGCTGGCTGAGCGCAGCAAATTTACGGGCGAGTCGGTGAGTAATGTCAACAATCGGCTACAGCAGGGCGTTCCCAAACCGACTGAGGCGGGGGATCTAGCGACGATGGAACCCGGTCAATACATCGTGGCGTCGGTGATTGTGGCCACTCAGGGTAAGTTAAATCTGCCCAAGGTGTCTTCCACTCAAGATGTGCGGCAGGCGTTGAGCACGTTGGGCGCAGTGTCGAGCGATCGCCTCTTAGCCGTTGAGATTCTCTGGACCCCTCAAGCTTCTGGCGAAACGTTGACGGCAGACGAAATGATTGCCGAATATCCAGAATTGACCCTGATATAACGTCTAACGGTTCATCACAATTCATTGTGGGCAAACCCGCCCGAATCTTATTTGGTTCGGGCGGGTTTGTTAGAATCTGAGACTGCACTCTGGTTCGGGAACTTGCAACGATGACGGTATCTCAGGCGGCAACGACAAACACCCCCAGTTCAGTCGATCTTTTGCCCATCGCCCAGCGCACGCGGGCGGCGGCTCAAGCTTTAGCCCCGCTGCCAACAACAATCAAGAACCAAGCCATTGCCGCCATTGCCGACGCCCTTGCCGCTCAAACAGAGGAAATTTTGGCGGCTAACGCAGCCGACTGTGAAGCGGCGATCGCCGATCAAATCGCGAAGCCGCTCTACAATCGCCTCAAGCTGGATGCGGTGAAACTCGCTGGGGCGATCGCGGGCGTGCGCGATGTGGCCCAACTGCCCGATCCCGTTGGCGTTGTCCAAGTTCACACCGAGCTAGATGCCGGGTTAGAACTGCAACGAATTAGCGCACCCTTGGGCGTATTAGGGGTGATTTTTGAGTCGCGTCCCGATGCGGTGATGCAAATTTCTAGCCTCGCGGTGAAATCGGGCAACGGGGTGATTTTGAAAGGGGGTAAGGAAGCCGTCCGCTCTTGTCAGGCGTTGGTGACGGCCATTCGCGCTGGGCTCGAGGCCGCCGGGGTGAACCCCGATGCGGTGCAACTTTTGACCACCCGCGAAGAGACCCGCGCCATGCTGGCATTGGAAGGATATCTCGATCTGATTATCCCGCGCGGTTCCAACTCCTTTGTCCGGTTCGTACAAGACAACACGCGCATTCCGGTACTGGGACACGCCGATGGGATTTGTCACCTGTATGTTGATCGGGCTGCTGATTTTGACAAAGCGATCCAGATTGCGATCGATGCCAAGGTCGGTTACCCCTCAGCCTGCAACGCGATCGAAACCTTGCTGGTGCATACAGCGATCGCGGCGGAATTTTTGCCCCAACTTGCTACCGCCCTACAACAGCACGGGGTGGAATTGCGAGGCGATGCCCTCACCCAGTCCATCCTGCCAGACGTGACACCGGCGACGGAAGCCGATTGGGCCACAGAATATAGCGATCTGATCCTCGCGATTAAAGGAGTGGATGCCCTGTCGGCCGCGATCGCCCACATCAACACTTTCGGATCTCGCCATACGGATGCGATCGTGACCGAAGATCTGGAGGCGGCCGCCACCTTCCGCAATCAGGTCAATGCCGCTGGGGTCTATCACAACTGTTCCACGCGCTTTGCCGACGGCTTCCGCTACGGATTTGGCGCAGAAGTGGGCATTAGCACCCAAACCATGCCCCCCCGTGGCCCTGTGGGGTTAGAGGGGCTAGTGACCTATAAATATCACCTAGTGGGCAATGGGCACATTGTGGCCACCTACTCTGGCGAAGCAGCCCAGCCCTTTTCGCACAAAAACCGGCTGTCGTAGCATGCTTCTGACGACGTAGCGCAGTGACGGTGGGAAGGCGTGGCGACTTGCTCTCTCTGGAGAGATGCGTCATGCTAACAAGCAAGGACTTTTTAGCGATCGTCGCCTGTTGATCATGTTTTCGCTGCTCACCCGTTTCTTTAATCGTCATTTGGCGGATATGCAAGCCGATGTCGAGATTTACACCTGGCAGACTTGCCCCTATTGCATCCGCGCCAAACTGCTGCTCTGGTGGAAGGGCGTCACGTATCAGGAATATAAAATTGACGGCGACGGTGCAGCCCGAGTGCGCATGGCAGAACGCGCCCACGGTCGCAAGTCCGTGCCCCAAATTTTCATTAACAACGCGCATATCGGTGGCTGTGATGAGCTGTATGCGCTTGATCGCCAAGGCCGTTTAGACCCGCTACTAATCCAAGCAAAAACCGCAGAACTCTAGCGCCGCGTCAACTTAAAAGACTGGGATAAGTCGTCGTGTGGAGAACAAACGCAATGCAACCATCGCCGCTGAGCAAGCCATGCGGTTGATTCTCGGGTTCGCCGGAACGTCTAAGCGATACTGACCGGCACTCGGTTGGCTGGACAGCGTGGCCTCTTTGTCGTAGAGCAACCGGTCGCGGCCAGCTCGAATGAGCCGATGCCCAGATGCTTGACGAATCTGAACCCACGGCTCCTAGATGTCTGATTCGGTATCGCAAATGTCGGTCATCTGCCAACTCCCTAAGTCTGGATAGGACTGACCTGGGCGCGGTGTAGTAGTTTGCCCTGATGGCGAAAGCCGGTGTAGCGTATTTTGACCAATTCACCGGGGTTGGCATGGCCATTCATTAGTTGGTGCAATTGGGGATCAAAAGGGACGATCGCTCCGACGGGGGCGATCGCCTCCACCGCCCACTGCTCCAGCAGAGTTTGCACGGGATTTACCAGGGGCACTAAGCGACTGGCGGGGAGGTCAGGATTGTTCTCGACCGCATGGGTGACGGTGGGCCATTGCAGCAGCCAGGATTCCAGAGTGGTCAGGGCGGTGGTTTGAAACTGCGCTTGCAACTGGACGGCTTGCTGCTCCAGTTGCGTTTGCAAACGCTGATATTCGGTCTGGAGGGTTGCCAGCGCGGCGGCTGGGGCCGCTTCATTGTCAGCCGATCGCGAGTCAGCGATCGCGCCAAAATGGCTCAAGAGTTCCGCCAATGAAAGGTTCAAAGCCGCCGCAATTTTTTGCAAGGTCTCGAGGCGCATGGCTGGGAGGCGATCGCTGCGCAGTTGTCGGATTGTCCAGTCCGAAACCTGGGCCTGCCGGGCCAAAGCGCGAAAACTGGCAATTCCTGCGGCGATCATCAGCGATCGCAGCTGCTCGGTCGCCATCGGGGAAGTGCGGGTCGGAGAGGCAGGGAGGTCGCGGGTCATGGCCAATTTCGATGCAATGCAGCGCGTCTAAGGCTTAACGTCTCTAAGGCTTAACGTCATTCACCGAAGCCGCGATCGCCGCCGCTGGCATCAGTTCATCCAAAATCTGAAAGCGAATGTGGTTGATCGCTAAATGTCGCACCGACAGCTTCTCGGGTTTATCATCGGCATTGAGTCGGCTGAAGGGAATGCCCTTGCCCAGTTCTGTGTGATACCAGGCGAGGCCCATGAAATAGCGCTGCGGATAAGGCCCCCGTTCAATCACATCATCCACGTTGGATTCCATGGGCAGCCAGCCCACCCCCGGCACATAAAACTCCAGCCACACATGGTTAAAGTCGGGTTCTAACGGCAGGTGGCGATATTCGGGATGCGCCGGACATTTGTAACGGCCAATAGTGCGACAGGCAATGCCACTGAGCCGCGCCAGCGCCAACAACACCCCCACGTATTCCCCACAGGAGGCGACCCCCCGAGCGAGGGCCACATCGGGGGTGTCGATTTTGGGTTGAATGCCGTAGGAAAGGCAATCGTACACATAGTTCCGAATCCGCAACATCTTGCGCAAGACGTTCGTTTCCCGACCGGCCCCGTTCCGCGCTGCCTGCTGAATGATGGGAGTCTCCATCGAGAGTTCGTCATCATCAATTAGATACCGCTGAAAACCTGCCGGGAGGGACAAGTTGGCATCAATATCTTCAGGGGTGAGGAAATATTTCAAGCTATACATCTCGACGATCGCCCGCCACCCGACGAGGCCACCCTGAAAGGGCTGCAACTGGTCAAACCGAAAGACCGCGACCGGCTGACCATCCTGTTCCTCGATGGTAAAAGGATGGCCAATCGGTTCCACCTGCCGCACCCGCTGGCGCTGAGTATTGGCGGGTAGCGCGATGCGCCATTCCACATTGTTGAGGCTCACAGCATCCAGCTGAGACAACTCCTCGACATAGGAAATCTCGATAAGGAAACCGTTGGACAGGGTGTAACGCTCATCGGAATTAACGTAGAGATGCAGGGGATGAATGAAGGTGCGATCGCGAAACGCCAATTCCAAGGGCGACTCGCTGTTGGGGTTATCGCGCAAATAGGGTTCTTCGTCGGCATAGACGACATAGCAAGTAGGCTCACCGTCGCCGTCTGGAGCGTAGAACGTAATGCCCGTAGGGGAGGTGAAGGGCGTTAGAGCGCTCAGTTGAATTGCCCCGGTTCTGGGATTCAGGCAATAGACGGTTTGCTCATCACGATCGCAGACCCAGAGCCCTGATTCATTTACCGTCAGGGTTTCGGCCCCGATCCCCGGCTGCGGAAACTTGCCCAGCTTCGCCCCACTGCTGCGTTCGAATAGATGGATATAGCCCGACTTTTGAGAGCTGACGTAGACGGTGGCATCCCAAACGGCCACCCCATCAGCAGGATAGGGCAACCGCGCAAAAAAGGTTGGTTTCAACGTGTCGCGATCGCACCAAAAAACGGACTCATCCTGCGTGAACCAAAACGTATCGTCGGCGAGGGACAAGCCCCCCACGCCCATCCAGTCCTTATCTTCGAGCTGATAAGGATTCAAGATGACGGTGTTGTTAGTTTGCGGATCAATGGCGACCAGATAGCCGCGCACCGTATCAATGGAGTACAGGCGATCGCCATCGGTAGCCAGTCCTGACAGAGCATAGACCCCGATCGGGCGAATTGTAGACGGTCGCGCAGTTGCGCCGGGAAACCCCTGCTCAGATTTAGACATAAACGAAACCAACTCCCGACTGCCGTTAGGATCTTTAACAACGGATCACGGCACTCATTATAGGGATTCCTGCCCGCTTTACATCGTCCGTTCAGCCATGACATCTGCTCACGATGACAATTGGTTGCCCGCGCCCAAATGAGACAGCTTTTGCGATCGCCCTCGCCTGAATCCGCTATGCTGACAGCCATGCCAATTCTACGGAGATCACGATTTTGGGGTCTGAGGTCATGAATTCAGCCGTTGCCCCCTTACCCACGCCGGGGCGAGCGTGGCACGGGCAAGCCACCCTCACGTTTGAACGCCGGGGCGAGCGCACGGTGCCGCAAGCGCAAACCCAAGCGCCGCTGAAGGTGCAGCGACCGTTTTATCCCGAGGGACCGAGCCTTTGTCAGTCAGTGTTACTGCACACGGCTGGGGGCATGGTGGGGGGCGATCGCCTCAGCTATGATCTACACCTCAAAGCTAACGCTCACGCTCTGGTCACCACGGCAGCAGCGGCGAAAATTTACCGTGATCATCCCCAACCCGCCCAGGTCAACGGCACCGTTCGCGTTGAACCGGGAGCCTGGTTGGAATGGTTGCCCCAGGAAGCGATCGTGTTTGAAGGCGCGCAATACCATCAAAACTGGCGGGTTGACCTGGCGGCCCAGGCCCATTGGCTCGGGTGGGATGTGCTCCGGTTGGGGCGCACGGCACGGGGCGAACGGTTTTGCCAAGGCGAGGTGCGATCGCGGTTTGAAGTGTGGCACGATGGCCAGCTGATTTGGCTGGATCCGCAACGACTCGTCGGCAGCAAAACGCTGTGGCAAAGCCCCCATGGGTTAAACGGCTGCCCCGTCATTGGCACGCTGGTGTGGGTTGGCGCTGTTCCCACGGACGAGGTGATCACAGCGGTTCGCGCCATCTGGGAGCAGCAGCCCAATCCCCAGGGCGAAGCTGGCGTGACCGCCCTACAGCGAGGTTTACTCTGTCGCTATCGCGGCGCATCGACTAGCGCCGCCCGCCGCTGGTTTATACAAGTTTGGCAATTGCTGCGGCCCCACTATAGCGACACTGCGGCGACCATTCCCCGCGTCTGGCAACGTTAACTCAACGGCAAACCAGTCGTTAGACCGGCTTGGCGGAATTGCCCCGACAGCTAAAGTGCAGATATAGATAGCCGCCTTTATTGCCTTGGGGTTGGTCAGCCGCCAACTGACAGATCGAGGGAGTTGCCATGATGAGCGGATCGGCCGGATCGATTTCGGAGCGGATTACCCACAGATCCGTCGGGTCGGTGAACTGACTGACTAGATTAGCAAAGCTCTCAGTCACAGGACGCGCCACACCATAGCCTTGCTTAATGGCAAAAAAGATGGGTTGGGATGACCAGCCACTGGCCGCATGGCCAGGGTGAAAGTTGCGCTCGATCTCCCATCCGAGGCTGAGAAACTTGGCCCCAATAACGGTAGGCTCGGCGAAAATTTTCTCCGTGGAAGCGATCGCAATCGGCTGGGAAGAATGCGCCTGCATGAAGGGGATGAAGCGATCCGGGGCGTAGTATTTGGGAAAAGCAAAATTATTCACCACCATCAGCGCACTCAGCAGTCCGGCCACCCAAACCCCCAGCACAAATTGCCGCCCACTGAGGCGACGCTGGCTAAACGGTAAAGCTACACTCAGGGCTTCGGCGGGCGATCGCCCCGGCCAGTAAGTGGCAAAAATGCCCCCGGCCAAAATCATGAGCGCCGGGTAGTAGGTAAACATGTACCGCAATCCGCGCGTAATATCAGACCCCTGACCGTAGCAAATTAGCGCAAACAGCCCCAGCATCGCCAACCCAAAGCCTCCCATAATCACCAGTCCGATATGGCCTTCGGGATGACGATTGAGCAGCCGTGCTCCCCGCATCATCGCTGGGACAAATATCACGATGAACCCCAAGGTCAGCACGATGGAAACCGCGATAAACGCCATCTGCCCAGGACTTTGGGCAAAAAAGTTGGCGGGCGTGACAAAACTCGTCACCATCGCCGCAAAACTCTGGGCGATCGGGTTGATGAACTTCATGAGCGAAGCGTCTTCTTCTTTCAGGAAGGTGGTTTGGGGACTACCGTAGAAATTGATCAACACGGGCAACCAAAGCAAAATGCTGACCGTCGTCATCAGCGCCACCCCATAGATTCGTCGCCAGCGGCGATGCCACAGCACCGCGCCCCCCTCACGACGCCACTGCTGATAAGCGATCGCCACCAGCACCATACCCTCCGCCGTAAAGCTCAACGCCGAAAAGTAGTGATTGGCAAACCCCAAGGCATTGATGAAAATCCACCCGCAGCACAACCGCCAACTCGGCGCATTGCCCGCCAAGATTGAACGGGCGGCGATCGCAAAGCATCCTAGCGACAGACTGATCAGGGTGATGGCTAAGCCATAATGTCGGGCCTCCTGCGACAAAAATAGGCTGAACGGCGACACCGCCATAAACGCCGCGCTCAACACCCCCGCCCATTTTGATCGAAAGGTATGCTGGCTGGCCCAGTAAATCACGGGAATGGCCGCCGCTCCCCAAAGCGCGGAAAAGAGTCGAGCGATCGGCAGCGAAGCCGTCACGCCAGCGGTTGAAAACAGATCCATCCACAGGTGAGCCAGCATGAAATACAGTGGCGGATGGTTATTTTCTTGCAACAGGAACCGAGCGGCATCAAGCGGCGTCGCGCCCGCCTGAGCCCGAATCGGTTGCAGCAGCGCGTCCAGATCCACCAGCTGATCCACCGGCAACGACAAGCTGCTGTTCCCCAAGCTAAAAATGACGGTGCTCACCTCATCCATCCAAACCGTCTTGAGGTCGAGGTTGCTCACCCGGAGCAGCAACCCTAACAGAAACAACGCCAGCACCCAAACCCAAGTCGACTGAGTCGATTGAGATGCCTTAATCCGGCTCTTTTCTGGTGGACGCAACACTGGATTCAAGCCGCTGACCTCACCTACAGAGATAACTCAATCGTTAATCATAGTATCTGTATCGGTGGCCAATACTGATCCAGAGCGCTGCCCTTCTCTTCCAGCGTTCACGGCAATGGATGGGTGCCGAAGATTCGCGATCGCGACGGTCAGATTCAATCAGATGTGAGTAGTCAGGAGGCATCAACGCGATGCGAGAGCGATCGCACAGAGTGAGGGATCGGCATCAGTGGAGATTGCTGCGAAATCACCGCCCGGCGAGGGAAATCAGTCCCTACGGATAAAAACTTTGCTTAGGTAACCCCATCTGTTGATCTAGACCGTGCATCAGGTTGAAACACTGAACGGCCTGTCCGGCCTGACCTTTCATCAAATTATCAATCGCGGACATGACAATGACTCGTCCCGTGCGGGCATCGACCTCAATCCCGAGATAACAGCGATTAGTGCCCCAAGCCCACTTGGTTTGCGGATAAACCCCCGTGGGCAACACTGTAATCCAGGGCGATCGCCGATAAAACGTACTGTAAATCGTGTGCAAATCTTCGCGCACCAGACCCGGATCACGGAGATTGGCATACACCGTTGATAAAATGCCGCGCACCATGGGCACTAAGTGTGGCGTAAATTGCACCATCACCTCTCGACCCGCCAAACGAGAACAAATTTGTTCGATTTCTGGGGTATGGCGATGTTTGGTCACGCCATAGGCCGCCAATGAGTTATCGGCTTCAGCCAACAACAGATGTTCTTTCGCTTGGCGACCACCGCCAGAGGTGCCTGATTTCGCGTCAATGATTAGGCTATCCGGTTGGGCTAACCCTTGCTTCAGCAGCGGGGCGATCGCCAACAAACTAGCGGTAGGGTAACACCCCGGACACCCCACCAAGCGAGTCTCCGCCAGGCCCTCACCAAACAGCTCGGGCAAGCCATACACCGCCTGTTGGTTCGTGCCCGCGTCAGAGCGATCGCTGCCATACCAGGTCTGATAGATCTCTAAGCTGGCAAATCGGTAATCCGCCGACAAGTCCAACACCTTGCAGCCCCGCTCCAACAGCTGCGGCGCTAGCTCACAAGCAAGACCATTGGGCAGCGACAGGAACACCACATCACAGCGGTTCACAATCACATCAACACTAACGGTCTCGACCGTCAGCGGTACCGCCAAATGGGGATAAATCTCGACATATTCACGCCCGGCGCTGCTGTTGCCCCCGAGATACGTAATGTCAGCATGAGGATGCTCACTCAGCAACCGCACCAATTGCACGCCGCCATAGCCCGAAGCGCCGACAATCCCGACCCGAAGTTGTTTAGACTCGCCCATAGTTTTCGCATCTAGCCAATGTCAAAAATTCACCCTATTGGGGAACAAGCATAACGGTAAATAAGCTTGCTGTTATCTGATTAATTTGTGACAGAACTTTATCGTAATTGAGTGATTAAGGTCACCAGGGTCATCCTGAACATAACCACATCCGCTGCCCTTCAGCCGTTGCCGCACTTTGACATAAATTTGAGAGTCCAGTCTAGAGAGCGCAAATGTTGTCAATGCATCAATGCTTGAGGACATACCGAATCGCCGGCGATCGCGACTCGTGACACAAAACTGGGACTCACTTGCGGCAATAGCACTCCTACAGATCTCCATCAAGCCAACGACAGTCCGCAACCTTATGAGCTCTGGAAGATGGATGCATCACCGGAAATGGCTCGATTGGGTAATCCTCCTCAAAGCAAAGCGACCATTCAATCGGCCTATCCTGCTATGACGAGCTACAAATCTAGCGGGCCAAGGAATCTTCTGAATGTCTCTACCAATCAACATTTTTCCTAAGACGGCCACGGGTTACTGCTACGACCATCCCAGCAATTGTCCGCCCCTGCTGCCATAAGTATCCTCAGTGGTTGACATCAAATGCCCAGACAAGGAAAAGTGCCCCTAACCTCACACCTATTGCACTTAACATACGGAGACCTAAATGGTAAAAATAGCTTCATGAAAGCACCCTCTTACCCGTCGGAAACACGTAGGCAGCCCCAGGCGCTACCTACGTGTTTCAAAAGCACTGAAACGCCTGTAGATCGCCTTGTAAAGCTGACAGTCCCTATGCCAAGCCGCTTTAGCCCATGGCTTACACAAAATCCGGAAATTTGAAATTTCCCGTAACATCCCTGTGTTTGTTTAGGGTATATCAAGGCTTAAATAGTAAATGAGACGTATGTAAAGTGCTTAGCCCTAAGTCGCACATACGGCTCAGGTGTTAAGTCTACGCACAATCTCTGTTACGCTTCTTGCCCCTTGTTGACGTACAGAAAACTACCATCACAACAATCAGTCAGGTGCATAAGCCATGAAATCTTTACTCATTCAACTACTTGTCCTACCTCGCGGTTTACTCTGCTTAGGTCTTCTCTGTAGCGCTAGCTTGGTGCTTTTGAGCATCCCCACTGAGACCTTGGCCGATGGGGGCGGCGATGAGTTTCCGGGGCAGCGTCGTGGAGGCGGCACCCATGTCACGATACAAGCAACGGACGTTCGTTAATCTATCTACAACTAACTTCCAAAATTTTCGTAGGTAAGGCCAACTTAATTAGTTGCTTCTGATTGGGTTTCTCACCGTAGGATTACGAATTATTTTCGTTGCCTAAAGGTTGGGGAAAAAGTGCTGAACATTAAGCCACAGTCTGCGTCTAACCGGAGTAGTGCCGCTAGGGTGAGTATATAGAGATCAATGCCTTTGAACTCTTATTTACCAAGGCAATCCATTCAGCAGTGTGGCTCACATGGTGCGATCGCCCTTACCGCTAACCCAAACAGTTAAACCCATAATTAGCCGATTGACACAGTCGTTGCCATTTAGCGGGCGTTCAATTTTGATTGCGACCTTGTTGGCGACGACTTTAATCACTGGAGCTAAATCCTTAGGGGGACTACAGCGATTCGAGCTCTTCATTTATGATTCGCTGGTTAGGCTCAAACGAGACGAAGGACAAGATCCCCGTTTGATCGTCGTCGGCATTAAAGAAACTGATATCCAGAAATATGGGCATCCCCTCTCTGACGGTGAAGTTGCCGAAGTTTTGCAGATTATCCAGAGACACAACCCCAAAGTGGTTGGTTTAGACATCTATCGCAAAACAGAGCATCCGCCAGGGTTATCTGACTTAAAGACACAACTCTCAGCTAGTAATCTCATTGCCATCACCAATGTCGGTACCGACCCCAGTATCGGCGAAGTGCCGCCGCCCGATAGCGTGCCCTGGGAGCGAGTGGGCTTCAATGATTTCAGTATCGATCCCGACGGGGTCGTACGACGTGGACTCCTGTTTGTGAGCGCGCCGGATCGTCCCTTCTACTCCTTTGCTTTGCGTTCCGTACTGGCCTACCTGCCCCAAAATGAAACGCTCTTTGAATACGACGAGGATGCACTTCACATCAACGGTCAGCAGATTCCCCGCTTGGATGCGAAATCAGGGGGATACCAAAACGCCGACGACCGGGGATACCAAACTCTCATGCGCTTTCGAGCGCGAACGGAGGTAGCAGAAGTCATTTCCATCGAAGATGTCATGCAGGGAAATTTTGAGCCCGCACAGTTCGACGGCAAGATCGTATTAATTGGGTCTGTAGCCCCGAGTCTCAAGGACGAGTTTTTCACACCCTACAGCGCTAGCCGAGACGATCAGTTCAAGATGGCTGGGGTGGTTGTACATGCACAGATTATCAGTCAACTGTTAGATATTGCCGAGGGACGAGCCGCTCAATATGCCTTTTTGCCGCCAGCTGGAGAACTGCTGTGGCTATTTGCCTGGGCTGGTTTAGCCAGTTTTCTGACCTGGAAAATTCGGCGTCCTGAAATTTTATTATTGGCTGGTATTGCTCTCCCAGTAGCACTGTTCGGGATTGGATGGGTCGCACTATCAGAATTTGTATGGCTGCCTATCTTTGAACCGCTGCTGGGCATTTTGGGTGCAGGAACATTAGTGATTGTACAAAAGTCAATTTACCGTACAACCTACGATAGTCTGACCGATTTACCGGGACGAGAAGTCTTTTTACTGCAAATTCAACGAGCCCTTAATAGCCAGAAAAATAACCCTGTAATTGTAGCATTTCTGGATGTTGATCGCTTTCAAATCATCAACAAAAGCTTGGGGCATTTTGCGGGCGATCGCGTCCTTATAGAAATTGCCAAACGCTTACGTAACATGTTGGGTGAGTATGGGCAAGTGGCCCGCGTTGGTGGAGATGAGTTTGCGATTTTATTCCATAATATCAGTCAAGTCGAGGTCAAAACATTCTTGGATGATATGCGTGGCAAACTGTCGAGTCCAATGATGTTAGGGAAGCATCGCCTATCGATTTCGGCCAGTGTGGGGTTGGCGATCGCTCAGGCTAACTATGGGCAAACCCCAGAAGAACTTTTGCGGGATGCTCACACTGCAATGTATCGAGCCAAAGCACTGAAAGAGGCACAGTTTCAGGTTTTTTCAAACGATATGCGAGAGGAAGCGGTCGCCCGCTTGGACCTAGAAAGTGATCTGATTAAGGCTTTAGAAGACAAGGAATTTTCTCTCTTTTATCAGCCAATTATCCACCTCAAAACAGGCAAGATTTCTGGCTTTGAAGCCCTTATTCGCTGGAACCAAGAAGAGCGGGGATTGATTTCACCCAACGATTTTATTCCTGTAGTGGAAGAAACTGGGATGATTATTCCTTTAGGGGCGTGGATCATTAAAACTGCATGTCAACAGATTCAACTTTGGCATGAACAGTTCCCAGAACTCTCCCTCAAGATGAACGTGAATCTATCACGAAGACAGTTTGATCAATTAGATTTAGTACCACAAATAAAAACCATCTTGCAACAGCTCAATTTACCCGGTCATTATCTACAACTAGAGATTACCGAAAGTATGATTATGCGTGATGTGGAGGCTGCGCATAATTTAATGATGGAGCTGAAAGCATTAGGCATGCAGTTGGCAATTGACGATTTTGGGACCGGTTATTCATCGCTGAGTTATTTGCACCGATTTCCTACCGATACGCTCAAAATTGATCGCTCATTTGTCAGCAGCATGGAAAACAGCGCTGAAGATCATGACATTGTTGAAACCATCATTAGTTTGGGACAAAAGCTCAGTATGAAGTTGGTTGCTGAAGGCATTGATAGCCCAGAACAACTCAGACTGCTAAAAATTGCTGGCTGTCATTACGGTCAGGGATACTTTTTCTCACGCCCTTTATCTGCTGAACAGGCGACTCATTTTATTGAGCAAAGTCTGGGCGCAACCGCTCCATTTGAAAGTGCCTCTATGGGGGTAGAGCCCTAATGATCAAAATGATTGCGGCGCTTGAGGTAGGAAAGCCCGGTAAAATTATGTTGCTTGTAACTTTACTGTAAACAGCAATAAATGACAGATAATACCCATCAACAATTTATGGCAGCGGCGATCGCCCTTTCGAAACAGGCCATTCGTGAAGGTCGGGGGGGGCCTTATGGGGCCGTAGTCGTAAAAGATGGCGCGATCGTGGGGCGGGGAATGAACGAAGTGACTTCGGTCAATGATCCGACGGCCCATGCTGAAATGACAGCGATTCGGCAGGCTTGTGAACAGTTAGGCAGTTGGAATCTGGCTGGTTGTGAACTGTACACCAGCTGTGAGCCCTGTCCAATGTGCCTGGGGGCGATTTACTGGGCGCGAGTGGACAAAATTTATTACGGCAATACTAAGGAAATCGCTGCCAGGTTTGGCTTTAACAGCCAGTACTTTTACGACGAGGTCGCTAAAGCCCGCGAAGACCGCCAAATTGCCATGGTGCTGTTGATGCCAGAAGACGCCATCACGGCATTTGAAGAATGGGAGCAGCAAAGAGATCGGCAGTCATATTAACTGGCCGACAATTGAAATGATCGACCATCTGTTGTTGACTCACAGCTCGTGCCCATGGGTATCGCCGGGCTGCGGTGGCTGGTTAGTGGTCACTCTGAGTGGACTCTGAAATGTCTTCCGAAATGTCTTTTGAGGGTGGTGAGTTGAGGCTGTTTTGATGCCGACGTTCACGCATGTGCTGGGCTTTGACTTTTAAGTCTTTGAAAAAGTCAGTTTCAACAATTTCTTTGACTTCGCGGCTCTTACGAGATTCGTCAATTTCAATTTTGAGGGCTTGGAGTTGGCGCTTGAGATTTTGCTCACGGTTGTAAACCTCTTGAGCCATTTTTTCGAACACTCGCGCCAGTTTTCCGAGTTCATCACGCCGATCAATTGTTTTATTGAGACTAACCTTGCTGAAGGTGCCGGACTCGATCGCTTCAGCGGCGTCACTAATGTTGATAATGGGGCGAGTGATGGCGCGATCGCTCAACCAGACAGCAGCAATTGCCCCCACGCCCAAAAATACAGTAATGACAATGAGCAAGCGATTACGACTGCGGTTAATGCGAGTGAGAAAGACCGATTCCGGGGTGATGGTGCCGACGACCCAATCGAGTTGCCCTAAGGGTTGAACCGCAATGTAGTATCGTTGCCTGGTGGTGGAATCGTAAAAAGTCAGTTCTTGCAGCCCCGTTAATTGATCGAATTCAATGTTGTTGGTACGAAAGGCCTGGTGGGCGACCTGCAATAAAGGGTCTTCTACTTGGGCCAGGGGCATTAACTCTGCATCAGCATTGGTACCCTCGCCGACAAATGTTTCAGACAAGGCACGAGGATTACTAGAGGCAATCACAAACCCCTGAGGATCGGTAATAAAAATTGCGCCTTCATCATCATTTTTGAGTTCGTCAAGGTACTGAGAAATTTGCTGAAGTTCAAACGAAATACTGATGACGCCACGAATTGGGGCCTCTTCTGACTCACGATAGGTGGTTGCTGCATCTAATCCGACCGCGTTGTCTGTCTTAAAGACATACAGATCGGTCCAGACATTTTCACCAGGGCTCTCAAAAGCATCTCGATAAAACGGGCGAATGGGAGCGTAATAGAACTCGCTGCCTGTGGTTTCTTCCAAAATTTGCCAGTCTTTATCAGCCTGAAATTTATAGGTTCTGACTGTTTTTGCCGCTGTTGTAAAGTCTCCTGGGAGTTGTTGGGTTTGCAAATATTGTTCAGCAATTTGGGCTCGTTCGGCTTGTTGTGCTGCCAGTGCTGAGCCGGGTTCGGAAAGGGCACCAAGGGTGTCATCCCACTGTCGTTTGATCAGGTCATATAGTCCATCGGGACGTCTTTTGACCCCTAAGTAATCACCGTTTTCAAAGGCAAATTGAACCCAGGTGAAATTTTCATTCGCTTTCAATAAGTTTAGATAAAATCGTCCCTGAGTTTCGGGTTCATCTAGCTGAATCAGACCTTCATCTAAGCTACTGGTGATCAACTGTTGTGAAGACAGAATGTTTTCAAATAAATTATCCACTTCATTTTCAGTGCTGCCCATCACCTCGCTGTTGATTTGGCTCACCATGTCATTGACGTTTTGGCGGGAGGTGTAGGCCCAGGGAAAGTGGACGATCGCCGCGATCGCACTGACCGTCAGCAACATGACCCCGGTAATTTTGGTCTTGAGACTCAAACTGCGGGGAATTGCGACAGATTTAGGGGTCACTTTGGCGTGGTTAGACTCAGGGGAGGAACTCATACGGAACCTGTGGAGGAAGCGACTCAACGGCTAATTCTGTTACCAAAGTTTAGCGTTACAGATAGGCGATAGTAACACCCGTGCCGCCATCCGCTTGCTCAGCCGCTTCAAACTTTTGTACTTGAGGATGACGTTTGAGGTAGTCGTGTACACCGCGCCGCAGCTTGCCAGTACCGTGACCGTGGATAATCCAAATTGGCCCTTGAGCGCAGGCGATCGCATCTTCTAACTTACTCTCCGCTTCGGCGACCCGCATGCCCCTTAAATCAAATGTATTTTGAGAGGTGCGGACAGCCGGGGCCGCAGGCGGCGGCGAGGGGGGTGGGGTCATGACCTTGGGCTTCGGCAGTTCGGCTTTTTCGCCTTGTAGAGACTCGATCTCGGCCAGGCCCACGGTCATCTTCATCAACCCAAAGCGCACCATGACTTTACCGTCTTCGTCGGGATCAGTCAGAACTTCAGCGGTTTGCCCGAGGCTGGGAATCCGGATGCGATCGCCCATTTGTGGCTTAAAGCCCGACTTGGGCGGTTTCGCTGGGGCTGGAGCCTGATGTTGGGTGGCAATTTGGTTGACGGCATCCGTGGCCTTTTGAGCCGCTTGGGCAGTGGGCTCACCCTGTTGTAAGCGGCGAATGACCTGAGCAATTTCTTTGCGAGCATCGGTAATCGCTGCTTGCACCGCCTTTTCTTGCTGCTGCTTGAGTTCCCGCTCTCTTGCTTCCAGAAAGGCGGCTTTGCGGGCGACCTGCCGATGCAGTTTTTCCGTTTCTGCTAAGAGTTGGGCTGCGGCGTCGGCTTTGGTTTCCTGCTGTTTGCGCTGAGCCTCTAATCCGGCGATGACCTGGTTTACGTCTTGTTGGTGGGTAATGCTGATTTGGTCACGGGCTTCGGTCACAATGGCTGCGTCTAGTCCTAACCGCTGGGCAATGGTCAGCGCATTGGAACGGCCCGGAATGCCCCACAACAAGCGGTAGGTGGGGGACAGACTCACGTCGTCAAATTCCACGGAGGCATTTTCAAAGCGATCGTCCTCGTACTTCAGCGCTTTCAGTTCGCCGTAGTGGGTCGTGGCCACGGTAAAGCGGGCATGATCCGCGAGATAGTGCAACAGGGCGATCGCCAGCGCACTCCCCTCTGACGGATCAGTGCCAGCCCCCACTTCGTCCAGCAGCACCAGCGTGTTGGTGAATGCGGGGGACGGGGGACGGGGGCGAGGGGGCAACGGTTCTGTGATAAGTGGAGCAGAAGGAGAAGGCGACTGAGTTGCTGGCTCTTGAGAACCGGTGAAGAGGGCGGGAGGCGTAGCCGCTGCTGATTGATCGCGATCGACGGATGGCGGAACTACGGCTGATTCTGAGGATGACTCGGTAGGAGGTTGAATGGCAGCCAAAATGCGGCTAATGCGCTTGATGTGGCCGGAAAACGTGGATAGGCTTTGCTCAATAGATTGCTCATCGCCAATATCGGCCAAAACTTGCTCAAACCAGGGAATTTCTACGGGCTCCCGAGCCGGAATGTAGAGTCCAGCTTTGGCCATCAATGCCGCCAAGCCAATGGTTTTCAGGGTGACAGTTTTGCCCCCGGTGTTGGGCCCGGTAATCGCGACAACCCGGGTTTGAGGATTCACAATGACATCAATAGGCACCACGTCGCTGCCGTCTTCGTGGCGCTGTTGCCACACCAACAGGGGATGACGCAGCTTGCGCAGGGTCGTTTGCTCGGTGGGGGGTACAAAGCGCGGCGCGTTGGCTCCCAGCCAGTCGCCATAGCGGGCGCGGGCAGCGGCTAAATCCAGCACGGTGACGATGCGCAAGAGGTCTTCCAGGTCGTCGTGAACGGCGGCCACTTTGGCGGTCAGCGCCCGACAAATGGCCTCTTCTTCCACTTGTTCTTGCCGTTGTAACTGGCGCAGGCGATTGCCCATCTGGATAATGCTGTTGGGCTCAATATAGAGGGTCGCGCCACTGGTAGAAGCGTCGTGAACAATGCCAGAAATGGCGTCTTTTTGGGGGGCTTTGACGGGGATGACGAAGCGATCGCCGCGCTGGGTGATCACCGCTTCCTGGATGGCGTTGCTCTGCTGTTGCAGGATGTTGTTCAGCTTTTGATAAATTTGGCTGCGCTGTGCTTTTAATTGCTCGCGAATGCCGCCTAGCTTGGGCGTGGCGCGATCGGCGACTTTGCCGCGATCGTCAATACAGTAGTGAATGTCTTGTTCCAGTTCTGGATAGGTGCGGAGCGGCGCAACGAGTTCCGACAAGGTGGGTAACTCGCCGTCTTCAAAACCATCGATCGCCCGCCGCAGTTGGCGCGCCCCCGCGAGAGTGGTCGCAATATCCAGCAGTTCTGGCGGTTGTAAACAGCCCTGACGTTGGGCCCGTGCCAGCGCGTCGCCAATGTCTTGAATGCCCGCAAACTTTAGCCCCGGCGGTCGTTGGTCAATCTGCATGGCTTCGCCGGTTTGGGCTAAGAGTTGCTCACTGTCAGCTTGCTGAGTAGGCAACGGTAGTTGCCGGGCGGCGATCGCCCCCAACTTAGTTGCCGCAAAGGTCGATAAATGTTGACAGAGACGAGACCACTCTAAGAGAGCAAGCGCTTCAGATTGAATCAAAACTAGTTAATCGTCGGTGAACAAAGAATCAAAGACTATGAATACAGCCTTTAGATTCAGTATAGATTCTTGAACCGATGACCGAATATCTACAGAAACTTAATCCAGACTTCAGTGAAAATTCAATCAAACTCGGGATAAATAGCCATAGAGTCAGTATATTTTCTGAAATAGGGGGAGACGGCCTGGAGTCATAGAAGGGAATGACTAAACTTATTACGAGCAAATTTCGCTAGGCCCAAAAGCACACGCTGCAGTTCAGCAGCTTGCCCAGACGCAGTCGTGACCCTGGGGACAGCCAAGAAATCAGGGCTGTGGGTGGGTTAAGAGGCGATCGCTGGCGTCGGCAACACCATGGCAGGGCCACATTCGATCGCCCCACCAGACCCACTCATGCAAAATTCCCGGAGGAGGATTTAACTAGACTTACCGGATTCCTTCAATCAGCGTTAGAAAGAGACTCCTAAGGTCAGATTAGGGAATTTTGTTGGTGTACTGCCTAATTTGAATTCGGGAATCGAGCCGCCCAAACCACACGCTGGCGATCGCTAGCCCTATTCGCTCACGCTCACCCGCGACTACAGTTCACAGCATGTCCACTCCACCTCACTCGCGCTCGCCACAGTCTGGCACTCGACAACCACCATTACGCCTGGTTTTGGTCGTGTCGTTTGTCCTGCAAATTACCGCAGCGGTGGGGTTGACCACAGCGCTCTCTTGGCGCAATGGGCAAAAAGCCGTCGATGATTTAGCTTCCCAACTGAGCGAAAAGGCGGCTAATCGGATCCGCGAACATGTGCAGACCTATTTGCTCCAGCCGAACTTGCTCCAGCGCGACAGTCGTAGCAACCTCTTTTACGGCGATGTGGCCCTGTCGAACTCCCAGGCAATCGCGCGACATTTTTGGCATCAAATTCGCGCGTCCGATGGCATCACCAGCATTTATCTGGGCTATCCCAACGGCACGTTTGTGGGCATTCAAGAGCGCAACAACGGCCAGACTGTGCTGTGGGAGGTAACTCCAGAAACGCAGCCTCAGCGGTTGACCTATCGTTTGAATGAGGCGGGAGAACGGCGAGAACAGTTAAGTTCGCAGTTCTATGACCCTCGCGGGCGGCCTTGGTACCAGGCCGTAGTCAAAAATCGCCATGCGAGCTGGAGTCCCATTTACAAGTTTGCGTCGCAGGACTATTCCGTTTTGGGCATTACGCTAGCCGCGCCCATTCATGGCGATCGCGGCAAGTTACAGGGCGTTTTAGCGCTGGATCTCACGCTAGAACAAATCAGTAGCTATTTGCGAACGCTCAATATCAGCCCCAATGGCGAGGCATTTATCATCGAGCGCACAGGTGACATCGTGGCCACCTCAGCCGATGAGTTACCGTTTTTGACCCTAGCAAGTGGCGAACAGACGCGACTGCCCGCCACCGCCAGCCAAGAACCGATTATTCGGGAGGCGGCCCAATATCTAATCGCCGAATATGGCAGCCTCGAACAGGTCAACACCGCCCAGCAGTTCACTTATGATTTGGCCGGCCAGGACCAACTTGTCCAAATTGTGCCGTTCCGCGATGGTCGGGGACTCGATTGGCTGATTGTGACAGCTATTCCCGAAGCGGATTTCAAAGGTCAAATCGCGGAGAATACGCGCAATACGCTGCTGCTGTGTCTGCTATCTCTGATTGTCGCGGGCATCATTGCGGGCATTACCGCCCGTTGGGTGGCTCAACCGATCCATCGCCTGAGCGCAGCCTCTAAAAAGCTGGCTGTCGGCACCTGGGACTCGCCGCTGCCCAACGGTCGCTTTCAGGAACTGTCGGAGCTATCGTACTCGTTTGAAAGTATGGCCCAGCAGCTGAAGCAGTCTTTTCAACAACTTGAAGACCACAACTACGAGCTGAAACGCCTGGACAAACTGAAAGATGAGTTTTTAGCCAATACCTCCCATGAGTTGCGGACGCCCCTGAACGGCATTATCGGCTTGGCGGAGTCGCTGATTGATGGTGCCAGCGGGCCGCAGACCCGGCAGACGAAGGGCAACTTGGCGATGATTGTCGCTAGCGGTAAGCGCTTATCGGCGTTGGTGGATGACATTCTTGACTTTGCCCAACTGCAACAAGACCGGGTCGAAATTCATCCCCGGCCAGTCGGGGTGCGCGAGGCGGCAGAAGTGGTACTGACCCTGAGTCGGCCCCTCGCTCGGGAAAAAAAGGTGCAGCTGGTGAACGCCGTCTCGCCCAAATTACCGCCGGTATTGGCCGATGAAAATCGCCTACAGCAAATCTTGCATAATCTGGTGGGCAATGCCGTCAAGTTTACGGACTATGGCATGGTGGGCATCTCGGCGCAGATTATTCGTCAAGATGAGGGCCAGCTGGTCATGCTGTCGGCAAATTTGCCGAGCATTTGTCCGCGACCGCAACCAGTGGATGAGTTCCTGTCGGCGGCGGGGGCGCATCGCGTGGCGGGCAAGTCGTTGGCCCAGCCTGACGACAACGACCACACCCGCCAGCCGCTGAGCGCCAGCGGGGTTACCCCGTCACTCAGATCCACCACCAAGGCCGCCGACAGTCCGGCAGAGGTGGCCGCTGAAACGGCTGGTTACTACCTCGCCATCACGGTGTCTGACACCGGGATTGGGATTCCCGAAGACAAGTTAGAGGGAATTTTTGAGCCGTTTGTGCAAGCCGATGGCTCGACTTCGCGGGTGTATGGGGGCATGGGCATTGGTCTGGCGGTGTCGCAAAAGTTAGTCGAGTTGCAGGGGGGCACGTTTCAGGTGCTGTCGGCGGTCGGGGTCGGGTCACAATTCACCTTTACGCTACCGATCACCACCCAAGCCCATGGGCTCCCGCTGGCAGAATCCGACTGGTCAACGTTGACGACTGAGCGATCGCGCTTCCCGATCGCCGGACTACCGCTAGAGCTGCCGCCGATTGCCCCGGCCCCGGCAGTATTAGAGACTGAGATCGATTCATCCATTGCTGTCGGTTCATCCGCCAACGATGTGGCCGATGCGGTATTGGCGCGTAGCAACTTTTCGATTTTGGTAGTGGATGATGAGCCCATTAATCGGCAGGTCATTCGCAATCACCTAGCGGTGCATAACTACCGTGTCATCCAGGCTGGCAGCGGCCCAGAGGCGTTGGCCTTACTGGAAAACGGTCTGCAGCCAGATGCGATTTTGCTCGATGTCATGATGCCACAAATGACGGGCTTTGAAGTGTGCCGTAAGCTGCGAGAGACCTATCCGGCCCATGTGCTGCCGATCATGATGCTGACGGCCAAAAATCAGGTGGGCGATCTGGTCTCGGGGCTATCGGCGGGGGCCAATGATTATCTCACCAAACCGATTTCTAAAGATGAGCTGCTGGCGCGTCTGAAGACGCACCTGTATCTGGCCAAAATCAATCAGGCCTATGGGCGCTTTGTGCCCCGAGAGTTTTTGCAATTTTTAGACAAAGAAAGCATTGTCGAGGTGGAACTCGGCAACCATGTGGAGCGGCAAATGTCGGTGGTATTTGCGGATATTCGCGATTTCACCACGCTGTCGGAACAGATGAGCCCGGAGGATAATTTCAAGTTTTTGAATGCGTTTTTGTCGCGCATGGAACCCGCGATCGCAGAACACCATGGATTCGTCGATAAGTATATTGGCGATGCGATTATGGCGCTGTTTAGCCGGGGGGCAGATGATGCCTTGCAAGCCGCGATTGAGATGCTGCGGCGCTTAGAAATATACAACGAAGAGCGATCGCAGTATGACAAAATCCCCCTTGAGGTTGGCATTGGCATTAACACCGGGAAGGTGATGCTGGGCACCGTTGGCGGTCGTAATCGCATGGATAGCACCGCTATCAGTGACACTGTCAATGTCGCGGCGCGGATTGAGCGCATGACCCGTATTTACAGTGCCAACCTGTTGATTTCTCATCACACTTTTTTAGCCTTGAGTGATTCGAATCAGTATGCGATGCGGGTCATTGATCGGGTACAGGTGAAGGGCAAGGTCGCCTATGTCAGTGTGTATGAGGTATTTGAGCCAGATGCCCCCACCCAACGCGAGGGCAAACTGAAGAGCCGTACCGATTTTGAAACCGGGCTGGCGTATTTTTACCAAAATCGTTTTGCCGACGCCCAACAGCGATTCCAGCGATGTTTAGACATCTGTCCCACCGATAAAGTAGCCGAAAGCTATTACGAACGATGTACTACCTTGCTACAGCCGCTGTGATGGCAAGGTAGCACTCCCGACTCGGCCCAGGGCCGGGGTTGAGGCGTCGCGATCGCTCGGGCAATTCACCTATCGCCTATTCCGCTGGTTCTACAGAAGGGCAGAGCTGATTGACATCACCGTAGTAGGCCAACAAGCTGTAGGTCTGTAAATGACAGAGGTCTTGCTGAATGATGGCCTGCTCTTGCTCGTAGGTGAAATCAATCGGAGTTTGACCGAGCAGAATTTCGATGAGGCCGGGCTCGTCGTACCCAATGCGGACTAATTGGTAGTCTTCACCCAGTTCTAGCGATGCGGCCAGGGCCGCGATCGCGTCAGGTCGGCCACTGGTGCCATCAATCAGGTTGTATTGCTCAGCCTGTTCGGTACCAAAAATGAACGCGCCCATTTCTTGCCGTAGAGTTTGTTCAGAAATGTCCCGAGTTTCGGCGACATGGGTCACGAAGTTGTCATATTCGTTATTGATGTTAACCCGCAGATTTTCCAGTTCTTCTTCGGTGGGCTGGCGAAAGGGGTTGCCCAAATCTTTGCCTTTGCCCGCTGAGATCACAAACTGTTGAATGCCTCCCTGGGTCGTGACCCCGCCGCCGAACAAGCCCCCATCGATCGCGACGGGATCGTTGAAATACACCAGGGTTGGGCCAATCACCCCAATACTGCCAACGATGCTCCCCGGAGCTGCCCGGATCTGATCAGCAGCCACCATTGACCACACCCCCCCAGAAGCGGAAAGCCCTTCCACATAGGCGTGTACGGGGCTTTCAGTGGCGTCCTTATAATCAGCCAGGGCGTCATAAACGATGTTCGACCCAACAACGGTGCCGCCAGGGGTCGACACCCGCAAAAAGATGCCCTGGATGCGATCGTCTTCAGCGACCTTTTCCATGAGTTTTTGAAACTGGTAGGCATAGGTGACGCTGGAATCGAGCCCAAAGAAGCCCGAGTTAGAAGGGCTGTTGAGAATTGGCCCGTTGAGGCGCAGTTCCAGCAGGTAGTTTTCGCTATCTTCATCGCCGTCAACATAGCGAAAATCGAGGGCGTCGTCTTCGCCCTCATCGGAGCTGGAAGAAAAATCGGGAAAACAACCCGTCACTCCCAAACCCAATACGGACACCCCTGCGAATGTTGCCAACCACCGAAGCAATTGATTCATGAACCTCTTTTCCCACTCAATCTTGCGGCTCGTTACGCCTATCACCGTTATGGTAGAACTATTTTTTAGTTTGCCAGCCCTTGGGCGTGAATTGTGGCTGTGGAGCAGTCGGGCATGCGGGGCATCAGAGCGCGGACGCCAGGAGCCGCAGGTCTAGGGACAAGGACGCGATGGGAGCACAGTGCCTACTGGCACCCTTGCTGTTGTGACCACTGGACGAGGGCTTGATCATGAATTTCGCGCCAAGGGCGGTGATGCTGTTGGGCGATCGCGGCGCAGTCTTCGTATTCAGGATGGGCTTTGAGCGGGCGATCGCTGTTGGGCAAAAAGGCAACCTTCATCCGCACTGTTCCCCAGGGCAGCTGGAGGGGCACTAATTCGCGACGTAGACGGAGCCGGGTTTGGTCAGTGCGGCGGACTCCCAGGGTCGTCGTTTCGGTCAATAAAACCATTTCACAGGTCGCCGCTTGGGGCGGATCAGCGATTACCACGAGCAAATGCCCCGGCCGCGATTTTTTCATCATCACCGGCTGCACAAACACATCCAACGCGCCCGCCGCAAAGAGGCGATCGTACAGATAGCCGATCACCTGGGGAGATAAATCGTCAACCTGGGTTTCTAAGACGGTCACAGTTTCCCGACCGGCTTGGGCTTCTCGCTCAGTCGTAGTGTGCGAGTGATGTGATTCGTGGGGCATATGCTCATCGGGGACATGATGGTGGGGTGGGTGTTCGTGGGGGGGATGTTCGTGGGGGGCATGGTTTTGCGGAGCCGGGTGATGGGTGGGGGCGATTTGAGTCGTGTTTGCTTGGGCGCTGGCCTTTGCGCTCAGTTGATCCACTTGACCGATCCACAGCCGCAAAATATTCGGGATTGGCAATTCCTTGTTCCCGGCCCCCAAGCCAATTTTTTGCAGTTGCATAGTCGGCGGTTCGCCAAAGCGAGTTGCCAGTTCCGTCGCGATCGCGGCTCCCGTTGGCGTCACCAGTTCTCCCGTCAGCCCCGCATTGTAAATGGGCACCTGTGCCATCTCCATCAGTTTCAGCACCGCCGGGGCGGGGACGGGTAGACGACCGTGAGCAGCGCGTACGGTACCTGTGCCCGTCGGCAGCGGCGCACAATGCAGCTCATCAATGCCCAGCCAGTCGAACCCCAAGCAGGTGCCCACAATATCGACGATCGCATCCGTCGCCCCGACTTCGTGGAAATGCACCTGTTGCGGATCAATGCCATGAATGGCCCCCTCGGCTTGGGCCAAGCGCCGAAAGATCGCGAGACTCCAGGCGATCGCGCGCTCTGGCAAGGGGGCCTGGGCAATAATCTGAACAATATCGTGCAGGTGACGCACTGGGGGATGGGGGACATCTGCATGGCCTTCATGGGGCAACCGCACATCCACCTTGGTGGCCGCGATGCCATTCTTGCGAACGCTCATCGCCCTTAGCTGCACCGTTTCTGGCAGCTGTAGCTGATCAATATGGGTTTGCAAATAGTCCAACGGCACCCCCGCACTCACCAGCGCCCCCAAACACATATCGCCCGAAATGCCGGTCGGACAATCCACAAAGGCTAAAGTCTTCATACAAAGTCGCTGAACCTATCATGACCATCTTTCATAATGAAGACTACCTTGCCCCGACGGCACAAACTACAGCGCGAGGAGGTTCTCCATGGCGACAATCTACAAAGTGCATCCCCAAACACCGCAAACTCGCAAAATTGAAGCAATTCGCGATGCTCTGCGCAAAGGGGCGGTGATGCTTTACCCAACGGACACGGTGTATGCGATCGGCTGCGATCTCACAGTAAAAGGTGCCATTAACCGCGTCCGACAACTCAAGCAGATTTCCAACGATAAGCCGCTGACCTTTATGTGTTCGTCGCTATCGAATATTGCCGAATATGCCTACGTGAGCGACCCCGCCTATCGCCAGATTCGCCATCTCATTCCGGGCACTTACACCTTCATTTTGCCGGCGACCAAACAGGTACCCAAACTCGTCATGAGTCCGAAACGGAAAACGACGGGGATTCGCGTTCCCGACTCGCCCATCTGTTTGGCCCTGATCGAAGCTTTGGGCAACCCAATCGTTTCAACGTCTGCCCTCTCGCTGTTAGATTTCGACGCTAGGCCAGTGCCGTCTAAGGCCGAGCTGTTTGACGTGGTGGGGCCACAAGTGGATCTGATCATTGACGACGATCGCGACCTCACCTACGGCCTTTCCACAATTTTGAGCCTAGAAGAACCGACTGCGCCCACCATTGAACGGCGAGGGCTCGGTTGGGAACATGCTGCCGACCTCGGCATCGAAGTAGCAGAAGCCCCTGTCCCCTCGCCCCATTAAGGAATCTTCGGGTAACCAATATTCCGGTCAAGGTCAGTGGATGGAATGCAGACAAGCGGCGATTCTGCCCAGCCTTGGTCTGGTCAAAAATGGTATAGCTCTTGCCTGCCCCGGAACAGCCGAGACGGCTGTCCACACTTAGATGCAATTCCCATTCTTTAAGCTTCTAGGCTCTCGGCACCTGACTGCGGATTGCTATAGGGGCAGATTGGTTGAGCAGAGTTAGAAATCACCGACTAGGACTGCTGACCGAGCAATTCCGCAATCTCGTGATGCTCGATGGGGGGTTTGGCGAGTTCGGCCTGGCGGGTATCGGTAATGAGCCAGTCGAGGGCAGCTGCCTGCATATCGATCGAAGCGCCGGTCTTATCGACACAGTAACGACCAAACACCAACTTATCGACCAGTCGCACGCCGGGACCAATGCGGGAATATTCAAAGATGACGCTGCGATCGACGATCGCGTTACTGCAAATAGCACAGTTAGGGCCAATCATCGTCGGCCCAACAATCTTGGCTCCATCCTCGATGTGGGCTCTCGCCCCGATGTAGACCGGTCCTTGAATGTCGACTTTGTCCCAGTTGACTTTGACGTTTAAGCCGGTGTAGATGCCCGGTTTCACCTCTTCACCGGGAATATCGATGAGTTTGACCTGCCCGGTCATGACATCTTGGATGGCTTGCCAATAGTCGGGCACTTTGCCGATATCGACCCATTCAAAGTCCATGCGGATGCCGTAAAAGGGAGCCCCAGCGGCGACCAATTTCGGGAACAAGTCGCCCCCAATGTCATATTCCATGGCCGCGGGAATGTAGTTGAAGATTTCGGGTTCAAAGATGTAAATCCCGGTATTGATGTCGGTGCTCAGGGCTTCTTCGACCTTAGGCTTTTCTTGGAAGGATTTGATCCGCCCATCTTCGTCGGTAACAACGACACCGTAGCTGGGCACCTGCTTAATCGGGACAGATTTCATGACGACGGTGGCGATCGCCCCTTTCTCTTTGTGCTGGCGGACGGCCTCAGTCAAATCAAGATCGATCAACGCATCGCCACACATCACCACAAACGTATCGTCAAAGAAGGGCGAAAACTCTTGGATCTTTTTCATGCCACCAGCGGAACCGAGGGCGTCGCCCACTAGTTGCCCCTCTTCGATGCGGCCTTCAAAGGAATACGCTAACTCGACGCCAAAGCGCTGACCATCGCGAAAATAGCCTTCAATTTCATTGGCGAGGTGACTCACGTTCACCATAATTTGGTCGAAACCATGATGCTTGAGGAGATCAAGCAAAAACTCCATCACTGGTTTTTGCAAAATCGGAATCATCGGTTTCGGAATTGTGTAGGTGATGGGCCGAACCCGCGTTCCCTTACCAGCGGCCAGAATCATGGCTTTCATAGGGCATCCTTGTGAACTTAAAAATACAGCCTAGAAGACATACACGTCTGAGAGTCAAATTTCAGCAGATTATCGAGCTCAGTTGACGGACTGCGATCGCTCATTGACCTGGCCCACTTTGTCTTTAAGCGGCTGGCTAATCTCAACCTCGTCTCAGACAAGCACATGCTATCAGAGGATACCCGCAGCAATAGAGAAGTTCATGCAAGGGGAAAATGCCAACTTTGCAAAGATCTCATGAATACTAGCCAAATTCACGGAATCAAACAGTAACTGATTGTAGACGGCTGGCGGAACAGATCAGCCTCGTCGGCAGAGACATCCCAAATCGGCCCCTCTGAACGAAGTGAAACTCAACATCAAAAAGAGGGGCGTGGGATTATGCTCAACCTACTGAAGAATAAGGGTTTCGAGAGTTTTATCAGTCAACCAGCCGGTTCCTACCCAACTAGGAGTTGCTAGGTCAAAAATCCTCTGACAGGTCTCTGGAACTGCTGACTGAGGATCAGGCCTGACTGGTACAGACCGCACAACGGTTTGACGGGTTTAATTAGCCAGACATCTGGGTTTCCTGTCGTAAATAGGCTTGGATGAATGGATCTAGCTCGCCGTCCATGACATCGCTGACCGCCGTCGTTTCTTCATTTGTGCGCAGGTCTTTCACCATTTGATAGGGATGAAAGACGTAGTTGCGAATCTGATTGCCCCAGGCGGCCTCGACCATGTCACCGCGAATTTCGGCAATTTCTTTGGCCTGCTGCTCTTGGGCAATGATGAGTAATCGGGCTGTGAGCAGCGCCATCGCTTTTTCGCGGTTTTGCAGCTGCGATCGCTCTTGGGTACAGCGCACCGAAAGGCCCGTGGGCAAATGGGTGATGCGCACCGCCGTTTCTACTTTGTTGACATTCTGACCGCCCGCGCCACCGGAGCGCGACGTCTTGATTTCTAAATCTTTTTCGGGAATCTCCAGGGTGATCGACTGATCAAGAATGGGCATCACTTCGACCCCGGCAAAACTGGTCTGCCGCTTGCCATTGGCGTTGAAGGGAGAAATGCGCACCAGTCGATGGGTGCCCTTTTCCGCTTTTAAGTACCCAAAGGCATAGCGGCCCTGAATCTCTAGCGTTGCCGATTTTAGCCCCGCTTCATCCCCTTCGGATTGCTCCACCAGGGCGACTTTGTAGCCTTGAGACTCGGCCCAACGGGTGTACATGCGCAACAGCATTTCCGCCCAGTCTTGGGCATCGGTGCCCCCCGCTCCGGCATTGATTGTCAGCACCGCCCCGCTTTTGTCGTAGGGGCCAGACAGCATTTGCTGCAGCTCCCACAAATCGAGCGCTCGGGTCATGTTTGCCAGGGTGGCCTGGGCTTCCGCTAACAGGGCTTCGTCGGCGTCTTCTTCCAGCAGTTCTAAAATAGCGGCGGCATCTTCGAGGTGCGATCGCCACTGGCTGAGCTGATCGAGCTGCGCCTTGCTATCGTTCAGTTCCTGCAAAATTTGCTGGGCGGTTTCCTGGTTATCCCACAGTTCTGGCTGCGCCGCCTGCTGCTCTAAATCTTGAATTTTAGCCGTCGTTGCATCAACGTCAAAGATACTCCTGAGCGTTGCCCAGGCGATTAGTTAATGTCGCGAGATCGCGCTTGAGGTCGGTCGTTTCCAGCATAGTGTTGTGATGTGATATGACTTCTCATGCTAGGGCGATCGCGGGCAATCAGCAACTGTTTGGCCGCTGGGACGGAGTCAAGTCGAGCGCTAACTGCACATACTGAATCTCGGATGGCCGGGGCTCCAGGTTCGACAATGCGAGGCCGAGTAAACGGACTTTGGCTTGCGGGTCAAGGTGCTGGTGCAACAGGGTGGCCCCCAGTTGTTGGATGTCGCCTGTCGCGCGCAGGGGTTGGGCTTGGCTGTGGCTGCGGGTCACCTGGCGATAGTCGCTGTATTTGACTTTGAGGGTGAGGGTGTGGCCACCGCGCTGTTGCTCTTGTACCCGCTGTCCGACCCGTTCTGCCAGTTGGCTGAGGGCCGCAACCATTTGCGATCGCGTTTCTAAATCTGGAGAAAACGACTTTTCGGCCCCGATGGATTTGCGAATGCGATTGGGATTGACGGGGCGATCGTCCTGACCTCGGGCCACCCGGAAATAAAACCGCCCCACCTTGCCAAACTTTGATACCAGGTCGGTTTCTGACCATTGCTTTAAATCGGCCCCGGTGTGGATGCCGAGTTGATGCATTTTGGCAGCGGTCACTCGACCAATGCCGTGAAATTTATCAATGGGCAAGGTTTCCACAAAGGCAGCGGCTTGGTCTGGTCGAATCACGCAGAGCCCATCGGGCTTGTTGATATCGGAGGCAATTTTAGCCAGAAATTTGTTGATGGAAACGCCCGCCGAAGCGGTGAGCTGGGTTTCCTGGTAAATATCGTGGCGGATGGCCTGGGCGATCGCGATCGCCGAGGGTTCCTCAATTAAATTGTGCGTCACATCCAAATACGCTTCGTCCAGCGACAGCGGCTCAATTAACTCGGTGTAGCGAGCAAAAATGGCGCGAACCCGTTGCGACACCTCGCGGTAAACGTCAAAGCGGGGCTTCACAAAAATTAGGTGCGGACACCGCTGCCGCGCCACCCGCGCAGGCATAGCCGAGCGAATGCCAAATTTGCGGGCTTCATAGCTGGCGGCGGCCACTGCGCCCCGCTGCTCCGGCGTGCCCCCCACCACAATCGGTTGGCCGCGATAGGCGGGGACATCGCGCTGCTCTACCGAGGCATAAAAGGCATCCATATCCACATGGATGATTTTGCGTAGCGGCAACGTTTCAGAACGCTCCATCAGCTATACCCTGCGTCATCCCCATGCCTTAAATCATGTCTACACATATCGACTCTCTGGCCGCCCCTTATCAAACTATGCCTCATGCAACAGGTGTTGAAAGTTTTACCAGACAAAGAAGATAATTACATGCTTGTTTTCGATTTGGAGCCACGCATTATTGCGTTCCACCAGCTGGGGATCATCGTCTGACTACGGCCAAGATTGGACCGTCAAATCATGACAGGCTTCACGCCATTGGCTGGTGCGATCGCGGCTCAGAGTCGCCGCAGTGCAGCGATGCCAACATTGCGGTTGCTGAGGCGATCGCCGCTGCGAGAGAATAGTCTCGATCAGTGCGATGGGTTGTAAGAGGGGAACTGGATGAACCGATTGATGCCGGCAACAATGACCGTTGGATGTGTGATGAGCATCGCGATGGCGATGTTGCCAACTCCAGCTTTTGCCCGATCGTGCCGCCCGCCGACCCCAGCGATCGCCAGCCCCAACCTACAGCCCCTTAATGTAGAAGCGTTTGGGCTGACCCTTGAGATTCCCAGAAATTACCGCGCCATGTTGCGGAGCAGTGGCCACATTACGTTTCACGATCCCAATAGTTTTAGCTTTATTCAGTGTCTGGCCCGCGCTGGCGAATATGGTGAAGTCCCACCCTATGTCGCTTTAGAAGTGCATCCGGCAGTCGATCCGACCCAACCGCTGGTGGACTTGATTCGGGAACGGCGACCCTGGCTGGATTACTATGCTCCGGAGTACGCAACCGCTGAATTTGCGGGACAGACTGCCGTGCGATACACCTACTTCAATGAAATCTATCAGTTAGAAATTGCCAACCTTACCTTTCTCGCTGAGGATGGTCGCACTTTATTGACACTGACTGGGCCAATAGACCACCCCATCATGGTGAATGTGTTGAACGCGCCCGCCACCAACTTGTCGGACTTGCAGGCGCAGTAACAGCCTTGTAAGGCTTTAGAGGGTAACGACGCGGTGCTATTTGGCAACCGCCTCAGGTTCTCGCGGTGGATTCAGGCTGGACTGCACCAGTGGCTGGGCGGCGACTTCTTGCACCCTCAACGTGAAGGGAATCGCGATGATGAAACAAACGCCGCCCAGCATCACGGCAAGCAGCCGATTGTTATCGAACAGGTGAGCCATGACCCAGCCGAGACCCAGCGAGATGATGATTTCTGGCAACACGATGAACATATTAAAGATGCCCATGTAGATGCCGCCTTTTTTGGCAGGCAGTGCGCCCACCAGCATGGCATAAGGCAGAGACAGAATACTCGACCAAGCGACCCCCAGCCCCAACATCGGCAAGGGCACCCAGGCGGGCGACGGCACAAACCATAGGGAAATGAGTCCGACGCCACCACAGGCCAGACACAGGGCATGGGCGATCGGGCGACTAGTAGCGGCAGCCAGTTTGGGCAGCAGAAATGAGGCGAAAAAGCAGACCGCATTATAAGCCGCGATACACAGTCCCGCCCACTCAATACCCTGGCTATACAGGGGCGAAGTTTCGTCCGTGGCCCCAAACAAGTTATGGGCGATCGCGGGGGGAAAGTACAAAAACACGCAATACATCCCAAGCCAGCTGAAACCTTGCACCCAAGCCAACTGGCGCATGGTCGGCGGCATCTGTTTGAACGCCGTGAAAATCTCGCGGACGGTAGCCCCAATGCCTAATCGACGCTCTTGCTGCTCCCGAAAAGCTTCCATATCACGCGGAGGCCGCTCTTCAGTGGTGAGCACCGTCCACATCACCGTGCCCAAAAAGCACGCCGCCCCGATGTAGAAGGAAATTTTCACCGCTTGCGGCACCGTATTATTAGTCGCCGAGTTAGCCGATAACTCAAAGACATTAGAGAGCAGCCATGGCATCGCCGATGCCAGCACTGCCCCGAGGCCAATGAACAGACTCTGCATCGCAAAGCCCTTGGTGCGTTGGTGGGCGGGCAACAAGTCACCGACAAACGCCCGAAACGGTTCCATGCTGATGTTGGCAGCGGTATCAAGAAGCCACAGCAAGCCCACCGCCATCCACAAACTGCTGGAGTTGGGTAGCCAAATCAGCGCCAGGGAGGCCAAAATTGCGCCGACGAGAAAGTACGGCCGCCGCCGCCCCAAAAATCCCCAGGTGTTGTCGCTGAGGTTGCCAATAATTGGTTGCACCACCAATCCCGTCAGGGGGGCCGCTAACCATAAAATAGGAATTTGGTCAGCATGAGCGCCTAAATGCTCAAAAATGGCACTCGTATTAGCCATTTGTAATCCCCAGCCAAACTGGATGCCAAAAAAACCAAAACTCATGTTCCAGAGTTGCCAGAACGATAGTTTAGGTTTTACCTGCGGTGATGAAGTCAAAAGAGGTCTCCCAGTCCATCAACAAATTGTTGCGATCGCTGAACTCACATCGCTTACCGGATGGCGAACAGCATTGATGATTGCTCTGACTGACGAAGCTCCAAATAGATTTTGGTGAAAGCCTTGGTTGAAAGCCTACATTCAGAACTCCATCGGCCAGGTTAACTAGCTCATCAACAAGGTGGATGATGGGCGATGATTAATTACCCGTGAGTTATTAGTGTAAGAGGTGATGATTTTCTGGGCCGTCTATCAGGTGACCGAATTTTGACACAACGCGCGGGGGATGGTGATTTCCCTGCTTCTCTTCAGTTGTCTAGTTAGTCTATTGGGCGTTGCCCAATAGACTAACTAGCAAATATCACCGACCCAATCACCTCAGACTAGAACTCACCTTCCCCAAGAGATGGAAATTGTGACCGATACGTCCCCACCGAGCCGCGATCGCCCCGCCTTGCAAGTGACTGCAAGGGACTGTTCAGAGTTGCCGCAGCAATACCCGGCTTCGCCCAAGGCAGCGAATTCTGACCGACGAGGTGACAAACAAAAGTTCTCGCCTAAAATGGGATTGCCTACCAGGGTTGGCCGAGCGGATTAGGCAGCGAACTCATAATTCGCCTTAGACAGGTTCGACTCCTGTACCCTGGACTTTGCCTCGATCCCAACAGCTTCTCGTGTACATGTACGCTCCGGTTTTACTTGCCGTTGTTCCGGATTGGGGGTCGTTTGCCGAAATCAGGGTCGCCGAAAGGCCTCTCATTCGTGGTGGCTGCGCGATCGCGGCGATTTGCGCTGTCGAGCAGGTGGGAATGTTACTGTAGTTAACGCTTGAGAGTCTGCCCCTCAATGAAGTGCTGATGGATAGCGGCAGCCGTGATTTTTCGGCAGGATGAAGTATGACTAGTTCTTCTCGGATTAGCTCTGGCTGGCAGCGCTGGTGGCGCGGTTGGCAGCACTTTGACTGGTCGCTGTTGCTGGTGACGACAGCCCTGACCCTGTTTGCCAGTGTGGTGATTGCCAGTACGCAGTTCAGCCAAGAGACCACCCCCTATGGGTGGAATCACATTGCATTAGGGCTGATTGGGGTGGGCCTCGCTTTGGGCTTAGCCCGCGTGCGCTATGACCTGTTTTTACAGTGGCAGTGGGTCATTTATGCCCTCGTCAATGCGTCGCTGTTGGCAGTGATTTTTATCGGCACCTCTGGGTTGGGAGCCCAGCGTTGGATTACGATTTTTGGCTTTAACGTGCAGCCGTCAGAGTTCGCCAAAGTGGGGCTGATTATCACCCTCGCGGCCAATCTTCAGGGGCAGCGCTCGATTACTTTGCTGAGCATGATTCGGGTGCTGGCGATCGCGGGCGTGCCCTGGGCGCTCGTCTTTTTGCAACCCGACTTGGGCACCTCGCTGGTGTTTGGGGCGATCACCTTGGGGATGCTCTATTGGGCCAACGTGAATCCGGGTTGGCTAGTAATGATGATTTCTCCCTTAGTGGCGGCGATCATTTTCCATTTTTCGATTCCGATCTGGCTGGTGTGGTCGGTTGGCATGGGGCTAATTGCCTGGTTTACCTTGCCGTGGCGGTTGTTCAGCACTGTGACCGTAACTGCGGTCAACCTGATTTCGGGCAAGCTGGGCGAGGTCTTTTGGGGGCTGTTGAAGGAGTATCAAAAAGATCGCCTCATTCTGTTCCTCGACCCGGATAAAGATCCGCTGGGGGGTGGTTATCACCTGATTCAGTCACGCATTGCTATTGGGGCGGGGCAGCTTTGGGGCCGGGGCTTGCACCAGGGCACCCAAACCCAGCTGAACTTTATTCCTGAGCAGCACACGGACTTTATCTTTTCCGCCGTGGGGGAAGAGTGGGGCTTTGTGGGGGCGATCGCGGTGCTCGCGGCCTACTGGTTTATTTGCCTACGGCTGGTGCTCATTGCCCAAAATGCGAAGGATAACTTTGGTTCGCTGCTGGCGATCGGCGTGTTCTCGATGCTGATTTTTCAGGTGGTGATCAACATTGGCATGACGATTGGCCTTGCGCCGGTCACGGGCATTCCCCTGCCGTGGATGAGTTATGGGCGATCGGCCTTGGTGACTAATTTCCTCGCCGTAGGGCTGGTGGAGTCGGTGGCTAACCATCGTTCCCGGTTCAGATCTTTTCGAGACTAATAAGGGGTTGCTCGCATAACACCGGGACAGCGGCGAAATCTATGCACGCTTCCCTTACTGCCCAGAGTCGAGTCGCTGCGACCAGCCTGGGTATCGTCAATTTTAGGAGCCGGTGAATCATGGCAATGGATGTGGTGATATTGGCCAATGGCCCCGGTGAAATTACAACTTGGGTGAAGCCAGTGGTGACCGCGCTGCGGGCTCAAGTTCCCGACAGCGAACAGTTGCGCATTTCGGTCGTGTTGTCGCCCTGCCCCAATGCCACCGGGCGAGAGGCAGCGATCGCCCAGCAATATCCCGAAGTCGATCGCGTGCAGTCGGCGCAGCATTTCTGGCCCTTTTTGCTGCGGGGCAAAACCGCTGCAGGCTGGGATTGGCGCGATCGCGGTGTCGTTCTCTTCCTCGGCGGTGACCAGATTTACCCCGTCATCATTGGGCGGCATTTGGGCTATAAAACCGTCATTTATGCCGAATGGTTCACCAACTGGCCCCGCTGGGTCAATGCCTTTGGCGTGATGAACCAGCGCTTAATTGACCAAGCCCCCCAACGCTATCGCCAGAAGTACACCGTCGTGGGCGATTTAATGGCCGATGGGCAAACGACGTTGGCCGGACAAACGACGGCGGCCCAGCAGTTAGGACTAACCGATGACAGTGTCTTGATCGGTATTTTGCCCGGCTCTAAACGGGCGAAACTGACTCAGGGCGTGCCGCTGTTGACCGCCACCGCAGACTACGTGGGGCAGCGGCATCCCCAGGTCAAATTCGTCATTCCCGTAGCGCCGACGGTTGATCTCGCTTCGCTAATGACCTATGCCGACCCCGAGCAAAATCCGTTTCACAGCGTGTTTGCCGCGCCTCAACTCACCCTGGTGACGCCGTCGGAACCTGACCAACTCCCCTATCTGAAAACGGCGCAGGGTACCCAGATCTTTTTGTGGCAGTCGTTTCCAGCCCATGCGGTGACCAGCCAGTGTCAGCTCTGCCTCACCACTGTGGGGGCCAATACCGCCGAACTGGGAGCCCTTGCTGTGCCGATGATTGTGCTGCTGCCCACGCAACAGTTGGAAGCAATGAATGCCTGGGACGGCATTTTAGGACTTTTGGTGGCGCTGCCGCTGGTGGGCAAACCGTTCAATATCCTGATTAATCGCTTGCTGTTAGCCTATTTGTCGCGCCGCCGCAAGCTCTTTGCCTGGCCGAATATCTGGGCCGGGCGCGAGGTGGTGCCCGAACTGCTGGGACGGCTGACGGCTGACGACTTGGGCGATCGCGTGCTCAACTATCTTGACCATCCCGAGCAACTCCAGCAGATGCGCGACGATTTGCAGCAGGTGCGGGGAGTCTCGGGGGCGGCACAAAAGTTAGCCCAAATTGTTTTACGAGTGGGCGAGGGGGCCGTCGCCGGAGAGTTGCCAGAGCGATCGCCGGGTTGACCTCCGGCCTGGCGATCGCCGCAACATCCCCGTGTGTAAATGCTCCGACACAACTCGACCACAAAAAAAGTTGTCGCCCCTATGCTGAAGTGACAGGGGATGAAAGCTCAGTCGTTAACGTTTAGGCAGCCACCGATGAGACTCTGGAACCGAAAGATGAAACAGCGATCGCAACTCGCATTTGCCCTGGCGAGCGTGATCGGTCTGGTCACGGTGGCCCTGCCGATGCGGCCAACAACGGCGGTACAACTGGGAGATGGCACCACGGTCTTCACGAGTCCGCCGCGATTGGCTGACTTCGTTACCCTTGACAACGACGCTTACGATCGCCGCCCCACTTACTACGTCACGGTCGATCTGCCGCCGGACGCTGAGGAACCCCTCGAAATCCTGACGGTGTCGCTGATTGAGGGGCGCTTTACGCGGTTGAACTATCGCACCCACGAGATTGAGGTGTTTTCGGGCACCCGGCGCGATCGCGGCGCAGCTTACGACATTGCCACGGCGGAGTATGACGCTGACTCGCAGACCCTTACCGTGCAGCTAGCTGAGCCTGCGGCCCCCGGACAGTTACTCACCTTTGCCCTCAGACTGGTGCGCAATCCCCGCTGGGAAGGCGTTTATTTATACGAAGTGACCGCCGCTCCCGCCGGCGAAAAGCCCCAATTTCAGCGAGTCGGCACGGGGCGCATCCATATTTATCAGCGCGAGTTGCTGTTTTTTCACTAACGCCTGCAATGTTTACCGATCACAGCGGTAGCTGAGGCCGCCCACCACGATTCCGGGCCAGGCAGTCGCGATCGTCCCTATTTCCGCAAATGCTGTAGATGGCAATCTTTGATTTGCACCACGGGATGGTTCGACACTCTGACCAACTGTTCGTTGTGGGTGGTCACCACGACGGTAATGCCAATGGAATTTAGCTTTTTGAGAATTTTGATCACCTGAAGGGCATTGTCAGGATCGAGGTTGCCCGTGGGCTCGTCGGCCAACAGCAGGGGTGGCGTACCGACCACGGCGCGGGCGATGCTCACCCGCTGCTGCTCTCCCCCCGATAGCTCATGGGGAAAAGATTCCGACTTATCTTGCAGGCCGACCATTTTCAGTGTGGGCCAGAGGCGGCGATGAATTTCCTTGCGCGAATAGCCCTGCGCCCACAGCACAAACGCCACATTCTCCGCCACGGTGCGCCGGGGAATCAGCTTGTAGTCCTGAAAGACCACGCCAATGCGGCGACGAACTTTGGCGAGCTGGTTGCCCCGTAATTGGCCAATGGGGGTTCCTTCAATCATCACTTCCCCAGCAGTGGGGCGCTCTTGCCCATACAGCAGCTTCAGCAGGGTCGATTTGCCCGCCCCCGACGGCCCCGTAATAAAGAGGAAATCCCCTTTATGCATCTGCAAGTTAACATCAATCAGCGCTTTGTGACCCTTGGCATATTGCTTTGAGACATTTTGCAGCGCTACGACGACATCACGGTTGCTGGCCGTTTGACGCGGCTTCGATGGCGGTTTCGCGGTGGCTGTAGAGGCCGCTTGACGCGGCGGGCGCGACGGGAACTTACGCGCTGCCGAGGGCGGCGGCGGCAGCTCACTGGGCGTCTCTAGCTGAGTCTGCTGTAGGCGATCGCTCAAGGCGGTGCGCACATCTTCGGGCAGTCTGTCATAGTTACCGCTAGCTGGCCGAGTAACAACTGAGGTCATGGGCAAAGTCCTAAAACAGGCTGACGACCAGAACTTACTGTAGACTCGCTGACTGGACGCCATGACGCTGTATTGTACTGAACTTCGCGCAAATGTCTAGTTTTTCTCTGTAAAGATATGAGCAATTTCTTCAACCGTCCAACGCTACCGGTAGCGTTGGACGGTTCGCCAGGGACTCTACATAATGGAAAGCTGCTGTTCGCCGTGAAAATCGGGGACAACACTGTCTTCATATCCCAAATGGCGACAGGCGGCGCGGGTGACCACCCGGCCTCGGGGGGTGCGCTGTAAATAGCCCAACTGCATCAGATAGGGTTCGTAGACTTCCTCGATGGTTTGGGCGTCTTCGCCCGTGGCTGCCGCCATCGTATCTAGGCCCACTGGCCCCCCGTTAAAGTTTTCGATCATGACTGAGAGCAATCGGCGATCGGTCCAGTCCAATCCACAGGGATCAACGTTGAAGAGTTCCAGCGCTTCCGCCGCGATCGCTTCATTAATCTCGCCGGACTGTTTCACCTCCACATAGTCACGTACCCGCTTGAGCAAACGATTGGCAATTCGCGGGGTGCCGCGCGATCGCCGGGCAATTTCCTCGGCCCCATCAAACTGAATCGGGGTGCTGAGCACTTGCGCCGTGCGCTGCACAATTTTTGTCAGTTCATCCACTTCGTAAAATCGCAGCCGCTGGATCAGGCCAAAGCGATCTCTCAACGGCGAGGTCAGTGCCCCCACTCGGGTCGTCGCCCCCACCAGCGTAAAGGGATGCAGAGGGATGCTGCGGGTGCGAGCACTCTGCCCTTTGCCGATGGTGATATCCAACCGCGAATCTTCCATCGCCGGATACAAAATCTCTTCGGTCACGCGGGGCAGGCGATGAATTTCGTCAATAAAGAGGACATCGCCGGGTTTCAGATTGACCAGCAGGCCCGCAATATCACGGGGCCGTTCTAAGGCGGGAGCGGTGGTGATTTTGCAATCGACCTGCATCTCCTGGGCCAAAATCAGCGCCATCGTGGTTTTGCCAAGTCCTGGCGGGCCGTACAGCAGCAAGTGATCCAGCGGTTCCTTACGGGACTGCGCCGCGCGGATGGCGATGTCCAGCACTTCCTTCAGAGACTTTTGGCCGATATAGTCCGCTAACTTTTGGGGACGTAGACCATCATCTACTGGGGTAGCGGGGGACGTAACATCCTGCGCAGCGGCGGCAGGGGCTTCTTTGGGTTCGCGCACCAACGACTCTGGAGCCGACTGCTTCGGTGTAGCGACCTCAGACGGAACATCACCCTTTTTCGGTGGCTGGGGCTCTGGCGATGACTGGGAAGAAATGATAGCCATAAACGAGTGGGGCGAGAGGTGCTTAATGGAGGCGAAACCGGGTCTAAGTCAGAAGCTGATATTGTGTGCGATCGGAAAACCTCACCTAGCCTCTCCTTGAGAAGGAGAGGGATCGGAGTTTTGTTAAGCCTCTGAAGGAGAGCAGTAACTTCCCTAAACCTCTCTTTGGCAAGGAGAAGTGCTGCAAGCGGTGAGGTCGGGCCGCACAGGCCAATGCCTCTGCCGGATCTGCATAAAGCTCAGGGCTAGCGCGATCGCAGATTGCCTCTGATTCTAATCAGAACGGTCGTATTACTCAACCCGGCAGCACGCCGCTGACTCGCATGAGGTCGGCCACGGTAGGGCAATAGGGCTGCAAGCCCAGCGTCTCAGGGTGGACGGGCTGATTGTAAACAAAATGTCGATATTGCAGACAAAACCGATCCCAGTCGGCCATGCGAATGTTGAACCAGTCAATAATGCGATCGGCCAGCCACATCGACAGGGGAATACGGAAGTAGATGTGCTTGCCTAAGTAATCGCAGATTTCTTCAATGGTGCGATCGATAGTCAGCGCCGGGTTGCCGATAATGACCTGACGGCTAGCTTGCGGAGCCGGCGGATGATCGACCAGATGGGTGACAACTAGGGCGATGTCCTTGCCGTGGGCAAAGTGGAAACTGCCATCGGCCTTGAGAAAGCGGATCAGGCCAATCCATTTGGTGACTTCGGTGATGCCAGCGGAAATGTGGGAGTAGGGTTTGTCTTTGTCGCCGCCAAACACCAAGGTCGGGAAAACAGTGGTCACTTTCGGATAAATCGCCAACTCCGGCAACTGCATGTAGCACTGATACTTGCTGCGAATGTAGTCAGTGCCAATTTCGCCCGCTTCCTTGAGGGGCAAATTATTGCGATCGAGGATGCTGGCGGTGGAGAAGTAGAGCACCTGTTGGCAACGATCGCCGTCCAACAGCTCCATCAACCGATGATTGCCCGTCACGTTGATGTCGTAAATTTCGGGTGCGCCCCCCCAGGAGGTCGCGGCCAAAATGGCAGTATCGATGGTTTTCAACAGCTCAGCGTGGGCGTCAATGTGGCGAATGTCGTCTTGTATAACCTGGATACGCGGCTCATTTTGCCAGGGAAACAGCAACTTGTCTGGATTGCGCACCAGCAAAAAGAGGTCGTGGGGGGTATCGTTCAGCAGGGTTTCGACCAGGTAATGGCCGATGCAACCACTTGCCCCAGTGATGAAAATCCGTTGCCGCTGATTGCGCTCAGAAGGTTGATTCAGTTCAGACACCGCACTGCCAGGGAATAACACTCAGGCCCCCATCAACAGAAACGCTGCGCCCCCAGCCTCGGGAGCCCAGCGTCCGTCATCGCGATTAAACGATTTTGGGGTGATCCCAGCGTATCACCCAGTTGAAAAATTCAGCCTATGCGGGAACGGCCAGGAGCTGATTCAGATTTTTGCCCGTCTCAAAGAAGAACGCGGCATTATCTTCCGGGGTGCCGGGGAGGATGCCGTGGCCCAGGTTCAGGATGTGGCCCTTGCGTCCCGCCTTTTGGACAGTGTCGAGAATGCGATCGCGGATAAAGTCCTTAGAACCAAACAAAGCGGCGGGGTCAACGTTGCCTTGTACCTTCATGTCCGGCCCTAAACGGCGACGGGCTTCCGCCATATCCAAAGTCCAGTCCACACTGACGATATCCACGCCAGATTCGCCCATGAGTTCCAGCACCCCAGCGCTGCCACTGATGTACAGAATGAGCGGGGTGTTGGGATACTTGGCTTTCACCCGACGCACCACCTGTTGCTGATAGGGCAAGGCAAAGGTGCGGTAATCCATCGGGCTGAGTTGGCCCGCCCAGGAGTCAAAGAGTTGAACGACTTGCGCCCCACATTCAATTTGGTGGCAAGCATAAATGCCAATGTTGTCAGCTAGTTTGCTGAGCAACTGGTGCAGCATGGCGGGTTCCGAAAAGGCCATGCCTTTGATGTTGGCGTAATTCTTCGAAGTGCGGCCCTCAACGGCGTAGGCCGCCAAAGTCCACGGGGAACCCACGAAACCAAGGACAGCGGCCTCGTTGCCCACTTCCGATCGCAGCGTGCTCAGAATAGTGCGAATGTAGGGGGTCGCGGTGTCCGGGTCAAGGTCGTGAACGGCGTCGATTTGAGCCTGAGAGCGAATCGGCGGATCGATCATGGGGCCTTTGCTTTCCACAATGTCGAAGGGAATGCCCATGCCCGTTAGCGGCGTCAAAATGTCGGAAAACATAATCACGCCGTCGGGGCGAAATGCTTTCCAGGGCTGTAGGGAGATTTCAATCGCTAGCTCCGGATTTTCCGAGCGATCGCGAAAGGACGGATATTGCTCTCGTAAATCGCGGTAGACCTTCATATACCGACCCGCCTGACGCATCATCCACACGGGGGTCCGTTCTACTGATTCGCCCCGCGCCGCCCGAAGCAATAAAGGTTCCTGATTCAAACCAGTCATTGAAGCTTTACCTATTGTTTACGAAAGTTTTTAAGCGTAGAGGCTAGCGTAACATTCAGTGAATCCTTGTATCTCAGGGCTTCTGGGGAGTCTGCCATTTTTTGTGTCGGGAGTGCGATCGCTTCAACGTAGAATAAAGGTCACAAGGACATTTGAAGCCCCTGAAAGCATTGGCATGAGTATCGTTAATTTTTTTGAAACAGTTGAAGGAACCTGGTTCTCGCAGCGCACCACCCACTTTGCTCCGGGGCAACCCTCTCAAACCGGACAGGCCACGCTCAAAATCACCCGCGTCGAAACTAACGACCCCCGGGTAGTGACCCTGTGCCAACAGTTCAGCGCCACTGCGGACACCGCAATTTTTGCCTACACCATTCAGCCAGAAGAACAGGCGAGCCTGTATGGCGGCGGCGCTGCCACCCCCCAACGCACCACTCTGATGGTGGGCCTCAAATCGGACGATGGGATATCGGGGCAGTTTTTGAGCCAGACCGATCGCGAACCGGCGATCGCGGGCCAATATCACCTGGATGGCGAAGTGTTGAACCTGAGCGTCCGCAATGACGAGTTTCAGTCGGACGAGCGGCTGTGGTACATGAATCCCAATCTGCGGATGCGCACCAGCCTGGTCAAACGCGCCGACGGTTATCAGATGGCGTCCTTTTGTTCAGAGATCCGGCGATCGACCTAACCAGTGGTGCAACCTTGGCGGTTATGACGTTAAAGGACAAGGCTGGCGATCGCACCCTTATTTATTGCGATCGATTTATTGCGATCGCCAATTCTGGTTTCTTGCTTAAGGCGGGCTACGAGCTATCCGTTGATACCTAATCGCTCATGACTTCCTCGCTAGCCTAAGAAAGCGCTGCATGACCGATGAACGAGGTGTACTAAACCACGACCACGACCGATTGAGCTTGACTCGACCGATGCCCAAGCGTACACCGTCCTGCATGAAGATCAGAAAGACATCACCCACGAGATCCGTAAACTCGTATCCCTCCAAACCAGAGTGCTGAAAGGGCGATAGTTGGAGGGTGGATCTCCATAGGAGAAGGGGTGGCGATCTCTCCTTTTGACTAAACATGACGAGTATGACTATTGCTTGTGCTGTACTTGCCGCATATTTGCCACATATTTGGCACATTATGCTCGCTACCTACTCATCGTTTACTACTTGTCGGCGGATGAGGGCATACTGCATTCATAACATAGGGGAGACATCATGCCGCTGCCAGGGGGCGCAAGTGATAAAGCAGGCAACAGGTACGAGCTACTGTGGACGGTAGACCGTCTGATCGATATCGTGCTGGGACGGGCGACCTCAATACGATTGGAGCCACCCGATATTGATGGGATAGAGTTCCACTGTTTGCTTGACGGCGGCGGCATAGAATTCCATCAAGTTAAGAGAGGAAATGCGTCCGAAGGGCGCTGGTCGATCTCAAGGCTGAAATCCGTACTGGAGACATTCAAGAAACACTTGCTGGCAGACGAACGTGTCACTTGTGTGTTCGTTTCAGGTGATGGTGTCTTAGCCCTAGGCGAGTTGGCTGAGCGCGCTTGCTCTGCCGAATCGTATGATGAGTATTGTGGCTTGTTCCTGAATACCGAAACACACCGGCGGGCATACGAAGATTTGTGCTCAATTTGGGAGCTTACAAGCGAGGAATCCTGGCTTTTGCTTCGGAGACTTCGGATAGAGACAATTGACGAATCGCAACTACGATCGAAACTCGACCAATTACTTGGACTCTTGTTCGCTACTCGACCCTCGTCTACGCGAGCAGCTCTATGTCAGATGGTCCTTGAGCATATCCACGGAACTCTCACCGCGCCCCGAATACTCGATTATCTAGAACGTCTCAATATTCGGCGTGTACCAATTACTCCAGTCTCCGGATCACGTGAGTTCTTCACGCCCCCTGTCCCGCGTGATCTCATAGGACGACGCGGCACTATTGAACATTGCCTTAAGCTCCTCAGGGAGAATTCCACATTGGTTCTTGTGGGGCCTTCTGGGATTGGAAAAAGTTCCATTGCGGCTCAGATATGCTCTGAAGCACAATTCGCTGACGTTGCCTGGATGGACTGCTCGACAATGACAAGCGTGAGGAGCGGCCTGAGCGCACTTGATGCATTGGCTGAGAGCTACTCAGATGCGAGCGTTAGAGAGTTGCTCCGACAGCCTCACGCCTCTCCACACACAATCGGTCGCGTTATTGGCAACTTGGTCTCTCAGCATCGATTACTTCTCGTATGGGACGCACTAGGATTGGCAGAAGAAGACGTAACGATTCTAGAGGCGATCTGGGCGCAATTAAGCAATGGAGCCCAGATAATCACATCTACAAATGTCCGGGCAGTGGAGCGACTTGGATGGGGTTCACTCTACGAACTACCACCACTTAATGAAACCGCCGCGATAGAACTGTTCAGAGCGTTGGCCGGACGTAGACCGAACAAGGACATCCTGAGATTGGTGAACGGTCACCCATATTTGATTCAACTCGCAGCACTTGCAATGGAGCGGTTTTCCGAAAGTGATGCAGGCATTGTAGTCAAAGAAAAGGCCGGTGCATGGCTTGCTTCCACGGTTCTAGAAATGCTTGAGCCCCTTCAGCGGGATGTATTGGAACGGTGTTCAGTTTATCGAGCAGGTTTCCAGGCTGATTGGGTTGCTGAAAATGAGATCGAGCGCATGTGTGTTCGCAGCCTGGCCATGTCTCACCTGTTGGTCTCAGCTCAGAACAACAGGTACGCGGTTCATGAAATGATTCGAGGACTTGTCGAGCAAAGTCTGTCAGATATTCGTACAAAGCAACTTCATCGAAGCGCCGCAGCACATATGACTCCACTTGATAGTTTTACTATTCATCAGCTTCGTGAGTATGGCTACCACGCAACCCAGGCTGGTCTGGCAAGTGAAGCACAACGCGTCCTAGTGGCCTTGGTGATTCATGCTGGTGATAACGGTTTTTGGGGGCAGATTCTTGAACTTACCGCATCGCTTTCTGAGCAGGAAGTTGGCGGGCCATGGTCATTTGTCTGGTATCAGCGCGGACGGGGGCTGAGACTTATGGGAGAAACTGCCGAAGCCTTGGATTGCTACAGACGAGCTCAGATATCGGCACCTGATGACTTTATTAACTCTCCACGCTTTGAGGAAGCCTCAATGCTCACATACTTGGACAGACCGGAGGAGGCAAAACGTATTTACCAGGAACTTGTAGAGGATGGAGAAACGCAGGTCTCGGTTCAAGCAATGATTGCGTTGGCATTGCTGGTTGTTAACGAAGAGAATGGCTATGAAGAAGCCCAAAATCTACTGTCACGGGCTTTAGATGTCGGACAACGCGAAGACTACTGGCACGCTACCCTCCAAGCCGAACAAGTTTGGGGGCGCGTCGCGCTAGAACATGACCATCTTGATGAGGCACACACTCATTTAGTTGCTGCCTACACTGCTAGGATGGAGCACGCAGACGAGATCGCGTTGAAAGATCTCATTGGCTGGCACGATCTTTATCGGTGCCTTGTTGAGGTTGAAACAAGGCGTATGCATCGACCAGGTGCTATTGGGGCTGCTCACGGATTATTGGAAGTCTCCCTTGTATCGGAAAATCCAATTTGGATTGCGGAAGCCACCCATCAGTACTGTGCCGCAATCGATGATGATCGTGATGCTGACGCTCGCGCCGCTATCCATGCCCTTGGTGCGTTGTTGCAACGCGCGACCAGCGAGCAACCACTAGCAGTCATAGCAGGCTACCTAGCTGCAGCTCTATGGTGCCTCGGCGAGTGGGAAGTTGCTTTGCGTACCCTTCTCGAACTTGATGAAGAGGGGGAAGAACTTGCCGTACCAATAGTATTCAGTATCGCTCCCGCTCAAGAAGTTGAAGTTGGCGATCAACTTCCAGGAAATTGGCTAAGTGCTATTCCCGCTCCGTTTGGGTGGGTCTTTCGGGTGAATGATTCGAACCGACTTAAGAAGGTCCTGACGACCCTTTCCAATGATTTCCCCACTTCGACGCGAATCATGATGGAAGCCTTCCTGTGGAAGATGAGCGAGCATCATAACCCTATAAGGTGATACAACAGGGGCAAAGCAAGCGGATAGCCCCGTGTGGCCTGGTCATCCGCTTTGCTACGAGCCTCGCAGTTCATGCATGTGACGTTAAACATTTGGAGTAATTGCTCAACCAGGTTGACTCAAGCGATGAGCTAGCAGAGGATGTTAGGCTTTGGTCATGACTGAACTCCCCC
>NZ_JACSWC010000159.1 GCF_016888165.1 Halomicronema sp. CCY15110
TAGCGCTGCTGTCGAAGGCGATGGACGGGAATTTAGTGCTCGATTTTAGATACGGAAAGTTAAGTTGACAATGCCGGAAATTCGACAAATTCACAATTTAATTCTGCGCAAAATTTCCCCCGCCGAAGCCGGACAGTATCGCCAGCTCGATGTCAAAGCTGCTGGGACTGAATATGTCTATCCACCGCATTATCAACTGCCAGAACTGATGAGTGAATTTGTAGGATGGTTAGCCGCAAAGGCCACGAACTTGCATCCTGTGGTAGCGGCGACAGAAGCCCACTATCGCTTTGTCTCGATTCACCCATTTCGGGATGGTAATGGACGAACCGGTCGATTGTTGATGAATCTACTCTTGATGAGGACCGGATTCCCAATTGCGATTATTGCCAATCAACAACGGCAGGCGTACATCGAAGCTTTGGTTCAGGGACAAAGTTCTCAAGACGACATTGGGCCACTGCTAGAAATTGTCATTGGAGCCGTTCGCAAGTCCTTTGTCGAAACGCTAACGCTGGTTGCCAGTGCAGCGGATAGCCGGAGTAAAGGTCAGCCCTTTTACCAGGAGCTAGTGACCTTTCTGAACCAGGAGACGAATCAGTCTGACTAGCCCTTTCGCGACTTTTACCCGTGGTCAAGGAGCCGATCAGTCTGAACGGGTTTGAACCGAGTGACGGTTAAACTCATCGTCGGGGGCGACCCCGACGATGAGTTTAACCTTACAGGTCGGCGATTTCGCGCAATTGCTCACTCAGGTCTACGATCGCTGGTTCATCCAATTGAGCTTCTAAATCAGCCAGATCAAGCAGCAAGTCTTGGCGCAGCGCTTCCGCTTCCGGAGTCTCGGCATCATAGACTTCGGCAAAAGCGTCGTACCACAGCCCCGCTCCAGCATAAGCCCGGCCTTTATCAACAGCGTCCTCAGGCAGTCCTGTCGCTAAGTCTGCTGGCAGCTCTACCACTTCAATTTCGGCAGAGGTGTATTGCCCCGGCTCATTAAACTCCCGATCACAGTAGAGCACGACCTGCCACAGATACACTTCACCGACTTCGAGTTCATCCACCTCAGGGGGCAAGGTATAGGCCATAAACCCGCGTTGGCTGGTGTCGTATTGCTCAATATCAACGATCTCAAACGACCCATCATCCTCATAGCGATAGAGCTGAAACTCAATGGGATCACCGTCATCGCTGAAGTTGTACCAAACAAAGGTGGGATTGCTGGAAGCCGTCCGTCCGATAGAGTTGAGCCGGGGCGCGATCGCGGCCACTTCATCGCCGCATCCCAGGACACCGCCGCCCGTATGGTCTTCACGGGGATTTTTGAGATCAGACGGGGGACTGTAGACCCGCAACTCTGCAGCAAAGTCAAAGTCATCGTCATCGGTGTTCGCTCCCCCGGGCACAATCGGGCCGCTGGGGCGCCCCGGCGAGCCTGATGGGTCAAACTCTGCTTCAGACTGGGCGATCGCCCCGTAGTCGCAGGTACTGCTGATGAGAAAACTGACAGTACCGCCTAGATAAAAAAGAGAGCGCAGAACAGGTAGATGATTCATTGCTGATTGGTGGTTGGGGCCATTGAATACTGAGATGTTTCAGTATTTATACATCCCTCACAGTATAAATACATAAGATTTGAACAAAAAATGCATTCCCATGTGAGGCGACAAACTGAACTTTGCAAAAACTAAGGCTAAGGTGATGCTCTCAAATCGGCATCGGCGATTATTGCCTCCAGTCGGTAACTTCAGGTGTCGCTAATGTCTTCAACGATAGGTAACCATAGGCAAGCTCACAAGGCCCTTTTACGCCAATCAGGTTTCCGGTTTTGACGGAGATTTTGCCAAGATTGGCTATCGTAACCACGACCAAACCGATTTGGTTTGGGTTAAGGGCCAGCGCATTTCGCAGGTGGAGCCCGTTGCGGTGATGTCACGATGAAACTTGCCCCGTAGTCGGCGGGCTAGGGAGCGGGCCTGTTCTGTACCGTGTCCTTCTCCTTTGGGTTCCTTCGAACCCGGGTTTTTACCATTGTCAGCTACCAGAATGAGGTTTTCGGTTTCGGTGGCCATGCAAGTAACCGTCAACCGCTTGGGATGGTTGGCATGTTTGCCCACGTTGCAGAGCGCTTCTTCTAAAAAGCGACAGAGCGATCTCCGATCATCAGAAGACAACCCTTCGGTGACCAACGGCTCGAACTTAATGATGTGCAGCTTGAGAGAGTCGAACCCTGGTAAATCTCGACTCAGCGTCGCGGCATAAACTTCGTACAACACCTCTGACAGCGGACTGCGGAGGTCAACAATTTTTTGACTATTAAGCTGGAGCTTTTCGGCGGTGGGCAGCGACTCTTGCAGCAGGTTGACGTATATCGTCCGAATCTCGTGATTGAGCCCCTCTAGCCGCTGACTGACCGCAGGATCTAACTGTTCTCGTGCTTGGAGCAAGATCGCCAGGGTTTGCAGCGGGCCATTGTGAATGGCGTCATAGGTACGTTCAATAATTTGTTGGCGTTCGTCAATGCGCTCTCTCAGGGTCGTCTCATACAGCACGAAACCTGGCAGTGAGACTAATGAAAAAGCGACCAACGGGGGCACCACTGCTAGCCATAACCCGCTGCCCCATAGGGCACTTAAGCAAACTGTCAGCAGGAGAGCAATGCCCAGCACTGTGGCGATCGCGTGCCTTAAAGTTGGGAGCTTGAGGTAAAGCAGGCAAACTCCAAAGCCTCCCCAGAGCATGATCCAAAGATATTCCCAGGCAGGCTGCCATACGCGAATCAACGGACGACCCGCTAAGACCGCACTGAGAATCTGACTGGTGACATGGGCATGGACCTCAACTCCGTAGACGAGGCTGGGGTTATCACTTTGAATGGACGCAGAATTGATTAAATCTTTGGCACTGAGGGAAGTCACGCCAATCAGCACCACGCGATCGCGAATGAGTTCGGCATCCACGCGTCCCTGTAAAACATCGGTCATTGAGACAATATCGAACGGCCTTTCACCACTCCGGGGATTGATCAGGATCTGAATGCCCTCGGCATCGCTCTCCACATAGCCCCCGTCAGTGCGTTGAAAGCTCGGAAACTCAGTCTCACCAAATCGCATATTGCGCGGGTCGCGGCGGCCATTGTCTAACGTGAGTCCTTCGGAGGCTAAATATTGCGCGGCTAGCCGCAGGGCGAGCGCAAATCGAAAGCGATCTGGGTCAATGGCATCCGCCGATGGCAGGGTACCTAAATAGGTGCGGCGCACAAATCCATCGGCATCGAGCGGAAAGTCCACGATGCCGACTTGCTCTGGGGGCAAGACAGCCGGAGGCGTAGCGACATCACTCACAACACCCGCAATACGCTCAATGCCGATGACGTTTGGCGACGAGGCAAATACTTCGGTCAACGCGGTATTACCCGGTTCAATCGGCAGTCCACGGTAGAGGTCAACGCCAATGACACGTGGTTGGTGTTGGTTCAGCGTGGTGATCAAGGCGGCCAGCTTGCCGTCTGGAATGGGATATTGCCCGACTTGCTGAATATCTTGTTCGTTAATGCCGACAATCAGCAGTCTTTCATCCTTGGGTTCGGTGGGTCGCCAGCGTAAAAACAGATCTAGCGCTTTCCATTCGGCAACTTCCAGCAGACCCATCATCCGCGCCAAAATGATCAGCGTGACAATCGTGACTCCTGGAACTAACCGTCGAAGCCAACGATAGGGCGGGAGGCGAGGCCAGTGAGATGTGCTTTCGGACTGAGTCATGGCAGTTGCAATGATGATGCCTAGTCGATTAGGCCCTCTTCACGAGCTCGGATTTCGGTCTGGATGCGGATATTTTTACCGTCTTCGGGATAGACCTGCAGAACATCTTTGACTTTGCTCCAATAGTGCCGCACCGTGCGTTCTGAAACGTTCATCTGGTCGGCGATCGCTTTATCTTGCAGGCCATCTTTAAACGCTAGTTGCAAGACTTCTAGCCACTCCGGTTTCACTTCCATCCCCGTTCGCATGTCGCGGGGGGTGTAAATCAGCCCTTTCAGAGACCAATCCACTTTTTCGAGCATTTGCTTAAGCGGCAAACCCTTATCAGCAATGGTAAATCCTCCCTGGTGGCGATCGATGACGGGGCGGAGGCGAATGAGCGATCGCACGTGGGCGCTTTGCACCACGATGTTCAGCTCGGGATAGGTTTCCATGATAGTCCGCAGCAAATCAATCCCTGACTCAATGTGGGATGGGTCGCCAGGCGCTGCCGGAATGGACAAATCCATCACCAGCAAATCTGGCAGCTCCCGCTGGAGCGCTTCGTCGGCCGTTTTGGCAGTCATGGCCGTATGAATGTTGGCCTGGGGGTAGGTTTGCTGTAAAACACTGATGGTACTGCCGAGCACAGACTCGTGATCGTCAACTATCAGTAGCGTCAAAGCATCGGTAGAAGTCATCTCTAGTTCTCGAAGATAGTTGTCGCTACAAAAATCAAAACGGGGTTCAAAAATTAATCTAAAGGATTGTTGAGACTCCTGAAGCTTACGTGTCAGGGATTTAGAAGTGACGCTGGGCAGGCAAGGATACGGTTGGATAAATGATTGACTGCAGCCATCGGCTCATGTCCCGACGTTTCCCCCTGGCAAATGGGGCTCCCCCACTTAATGGCTCGGCGCTGCTGGAACGGGGAAACTGCTGCCCCAATCAAGCACCCAGTCAAATTCCTGGGGGTGTAATCTCTGCTCATAGTCGCCTCCGGTGAAAATTTGAAAGGTTTTGAGAAAGGGGTCGAGTTGTGTCGATAACGCTTGCCAGAGTTCAGGTGCAGGCCTGAAGTCGTAGGTGATCTGATACCGCAGCTGTTTAGCGTGGCCGGTCTGCGTCAGCACAATGTCACAGCGATGGGGCTGGGGGGTGGTCTGGGTCAACTGTGTGAGCAAACTTTGGGTGAAACTGATCAGTAAGCGGTTTTGTTCAATGGGTTCCATCTCCCACTGGGAGGGCAACTGGCAATGGAGTGGCAGCTGGCTGTGCCAAGGCTGTAGAGCATGTTCCAGAGCGAGGGGCAGAGAATCCTCTAAGTAGGGGGAATATAAGTGACTGCTCAGTTGTTCCAGCTGGTCGTAGATTTTTTCCAGCTCAGTGAGGTGCTGACCGCAGCAGTGTTCCCCCGCCTCTGCTGGCGTCAGACAAGACAATTCCATTTGCCGACGTACTGTGAACAAGTTCTGCAGTAAGCCGTTACGGATATCATCTGAAAATTCGTTGAGGCTCTGAACCTGATGACGATGCCACCAACGCAGCAGCTCAGAGCAATCTGGTATGTCAGGGCTCAATCGACGGTGAACTCCACAGATCATGGCTCTAGCTTATGTATTTTTCTTCAAACTGCGACAGTTAATTTAGGCCATCTAGTTTGCCGGTTTCGGCAATGCACTGGTCCTAAGGTTGTGCTTAACCACACCCCTGGCATCGCTCTCTGGACGATACGGGGCGACTCTCCACTTTGGTCAGACCAGTGTTGAAGCTGGCGGGCATCAAAATGGCTGGAGATTGATCGAAAAGTAGAAGCCATTTTCTTGTAGAGAGTTGCCTTGATCGCCGGGCGAAATCAGGGGAATGCCATAGTCCAGCCGCACGTTGAGCGCGTCTTCAAACTGCCACCGTAATCCTAGGCCAACGCCCAGTAAAAAGGCCGGATCGGGATCCGGCGTGTCATTATTCCACCCGCCGCCAGCGTCAACAAAGGGCGTCAACTGCAACCCCTCGGCAACGGGAAAGCGAAACTCAGTTGAGGCGGTGATGGCGTTGTCGGTCACGAGTTGGTTTTGGGCATAGCCGCGCACGGTGTCAACGCCCCCGATACTAAACCGTTCAAGTGGCAGTAGCGAATCGGCGGTGAGTTGAGCGTTGATGCGGGTAATGAGCAGGTTATTCGAGGCAAATTGCTCGACCCATTGGAATTGACCGAGCCAGGAGAAGAATCGGCCATCGGTGCCGCTATCGTTAACGGTGGCATTGAACATATCGAGGCCGATGCTGAACTGCGATCGCGCGGCCAAGACGGAGTTGATATCGCGATTCACCCACTCTTGCCCAAAGCGGATGGCCCGCACTCGCGACACCCCATTTTCTGGCCCGACGGAAAAGGAAAAGGGAATGTCATCCAAAATAAAGCTGCGGCTCTCACGCAGGTCAAAGCCGAGACTCAGGGCAAATTCGTTGGTCAGGGAGCGGTTCAGCGGTTGCCGAAAGTTGAAGGAGAGGGTCTCGCTGGTGCTGCGGATGCCAGCGGCGCGAAATTGCTCATCCACAATGTTGCTTTCGGCTGTTTCATACCCGACGGAAAGCGTCCCGTCGAGGCCATTGACGGGGAAGGCATAGTTAACGTCGTAGGTGTTGAGTCCCTCAGTGATGTCGTAACCGGCAGACAGGCGATCGCCAAAGCCCAGCACATTGGCATTGCTCAAACCAATCGATCCCTGATACGAGCCAATACTGGGGGCGCGGGCGTTATCGACACCAAAGTTGGCAAAGAAGGGATTGGCTTCAACCAGATCGAGGATCAGGTCGTTTTCGCCAGGGCCGCTGCCCGCTGTGAGCTCGGCATCCACCGTTGCGAGTAGCGGGTTGACTTGCAATAGCTGTAGCGCCTCTTCCAGCCTGCGAACGTTCAAGGGGGAACTCGTGCCCAGGGAGACGCGATCGCGCACGTAGCTGTCTCGCAAATGGTCGAGCCCGTTGATTTGAATCTGGTCTACTGACCCTTCGATTACTTGAATCTGCACTACGCCATCGTCCAGATCCTGATTAGTGGGCACAAAGGCCCCGGAAGAAATGTAGCCGTTGCTGATGTACAAGTCAGTGATATCAGTGCGTAGTTGCAGTAGTTCTTCGAGGGTGACGTCTCGGCCTTCGAGCTGACCGGTGAGGTCGTCAATTTCGGTCTGAAAAATGGTGTTGCCTTCGACCTGAATGGTTTCGACAAAAAAGGAGACGGGGGTGACGTCTTCGGGTTCGGGGGTCGCAGTCGGCTCGTCTTCGAACTCAATGGGATCGTCGGGGGCTTCGGGTAGCGTCGGCAGGGGCGGTAAGGGCTCGAAGGGACCACGTTGACTTTCTTGCACTGGGTCGGGCGGCGCCTGCGCGCTGGCTGGCAGGTCACCGCCATAAATCAAGGCACCAATGAGCAATGTCACACGGTAGAGTGCACGATTCATAGGGCTAAAGGTGACCTCGTTTGGGTCACACCAAGGGGGCAGATTTGGTAGCCAAGCTTAGCGAAATTCACCCATTGCAGCTAGGAAATTTTGCGCTGATTTCCGCTCGCTGCTATGGCAACCACGCCAACAATCGGCTCGACGTTGATGGGGGAGCCAGGCCATCAACCCTACTCACACTCATGGCTCAGCACCAGCCGACCATCAGCGAGGCGGTAGACGCTTTGAGGCTCTTGCAAGGTATTGGCGGCGGCGGTCTCGGGGACGGTCTGCACGGTGCCGGTGGGATACACCGAAATGTTGTCGCCGCCCGGTCGCTGGGGCAGTCCCTCACCACCTGTCACCACAAAGGAGCCCTCGGCATCATCACTGCGGGCAATACAGCTACCGGCTGTGAGCGCAGCGGTATCTACCAAATCGCCGGACAATTCATTCAAACTGTTTTCGACTGCGCTGACATCAGGCGTCGAAATATTACCGGATGCGATACGTCCATCGGCACTAATATCAACGCGATTGTTCCCTTCAACTGGTGAAACGGCACCAATTGGTAAGGTCTCACTGAACAAAGGCCCCAGTGTAATGTTGCCGCCTCTGGCATCTTCGGAACGGGCCAAAATATCGCTGTCATCGAACGCCACGACTATTGAATTCAAAGTGATATTGCCGCCGTTGCCGAAACTATCGGTCGTAATATCACCATCGCCGCGAAGGATAACGATACCTGAAGGCTCGCCACCAAAATCATTGACGCGAATATCTCCACCCTCAGACTGCGCTGCATTTGTCTCAATGCTGCCGTCAAAAACCTCAAGTCTGGTGATACCTAAATTCACACTGCCTGCTGCTCCGATGCCTTCACTCACTGCCGATAGTCTTGCCCCATCAGTGATTCGTATCAATGGAGAAGTGATAAAGGTATCACCACCATCTCCCTGAGCTCCACCTCGCGATGCACTCGTTACTTCTGTCGGGCCACTATCAGCTTGACCACTAAGTAAAACTTCATTAGCGGCTGTAATGGTCAGATCTCCGGCAGGATCGGAACTTTTTGTCAGAGTTGCAATTTCAGCTCCGCCCGATGCTGAGAGCGAACCAACCCGAATATTCATACTTCCGGCAGGCCCTTGACCAAAGGTGCTGGTTCGCACAAAAGCGCTGTCCGTAAGTGTGAGAAAACCAGCGGAAATATCAATATCTCCACCATTGCCAACAGCCTGCTCTTCTACCGTGGCTGTAATTTGACTAGGTAATATCGTTTCTGGATTATTAGCGCCTGGCCCTCGACCAGACAAACGTATGCTTTCTACAATGTCAATGAATATAGACCCAGCATCACCAATATTTTCGGTATCAGCTAGAAGAGAGGAGCCATTAACCAAATCCAAGGTATTAGCTCTTATAAAGATGTTACCTCCACGGCCATTGCCAACATCTTCAGTCACTTCGGTGAGGATAATTGAATTATTCAGAGAAACATCTCCTTGAACTTTAATAGAAATATCACCAGCATTACCATTTCCTTCAGTAGAAGAGACAAGTTGAGCACGTTCAAGTATTGAAAGAGCTCCTGCCTCAATCTCGATTCCCTGACTGTCACCATTTGCACCTTCATTAACACCGCTAAAAACTCCACTTGGTCGATTGAATTGATCCCTACCTTGAAAGACCACTGAACCTTGTGCGTCAATAGAGACCAAGCCAGCATTACCTACTCCAGAAGCAAATGCCAAAATCTGAGAACCGTTCGAGGCATCAAGAGAGTCAACTGCAACAGTTACGTTTCCAGCGTTGCCCTCTCCAAAAGTGCTGGAGCTAATAAAACCGTCATTAATAGATAGCTGGCCAACAGTGATGCTGATGTCTCCACCCTCACCTATAGCATCTGATTCTATAGTTGAAGAAATTTGACTAGGAACTATTGTATCCGGGTTATTCGCGCCTGGTCCTCTACCACGGAGTATGACCCTTTCAGATGCTGTAATTGAAATGTTTCCGGCGTCGCCTTGATTCTCAGAATCAGCTAAAAGCGATGAACCATTGATGAGTTCTACAACCTCGGCTTCAAGAATGATGTTGCCGCCATTACCATTGCCTGCCCGTTCCACGACCTCAGAGATAATAATTGAATTTAATAGGAAAATATTGTTTTGAGCACGGACGATGATACTTCCAGCATTACCAACTCCCGCTGTTTGAGATATGAGCTGTGCACGATTAGTAACGTTAACGTTTTGAGCAGTTATCTTGAAATCACCGCCATTCCCAATGCCTCCTCGTGTTATTCCAGTAAATATAGCGCTAGAGGAAGCGTTGAGATCATCTACATCTTCTGTTCCATCGACAATCACATCACTATTAGAAAATATGACAATGTCACCAGAATTTCCTTGACCACCATTGAATACTCCAGATTGCATCTGGGCTCCATCAAGGATCTCTAAAGAACCTGTGTAAATCTCTATTCCTCCTGTGTCTCCTTCTCCACCTCTCAACACATTGTTGAAGATAAAGCTGTCATTATTTTCTCCATTACTTAAGACCATCGTATCTTGTACATGGATGATAATCTTTCCAGCATCTCCGCGCCCACGTGTAGAAACAGATAAATCGCTCCCATCTCTAATACTTAAGTTTTGCGCCGATAGTGTAAGGTTGCCAGAATTTCCTAAAGCATTTATGGATACGTCATTGGAGACTTCACTATTCTCTTCGATGATTAAATTTTCAGTAGCAACGAGATTGATCGAACCTGGTATATCTTCCACGGAAATCAGACCGCCAAGGACGCCTGCTTGAATAGAGCTGCCTTCCGATAAACGCAAATTTCTGGCAGTAATTGCAACAGTTCCTGCAGCATCTTTTGTCACAATCAAGCCAGCATCGTTTGTAAGTAATACATTGGCTAAGTTTGCTGATTCAGGAAATTGAAGATTAAGACGACCATTCTCTCTCTCTAACCCGATACTGTCAGCGGTGGCTAATCCGCCAATATCTATATTTCCTCCAAAGGCTGCCAAACCTCCACCAGCAATATTTACATTGCCGCCTACCAGTAACAAACTTTCTCCATCAGGGACTCGCAGGCCGAAGGGCGCAAATTGCCCAGAAGGATCAAGTCCAGAGCGACGAGCTCGAGATTCATTAGTGATCGCAGCGGGTTCTATCTGGTTGAAGAAGAAAGCAGATGGGGCAATCGTGAGTACTTCAGACGGTAATTCTGGGTCAGTTGCGCTAAAGGTTCCAATCTCACCAAATCGCACACCACTAGCCGTGGTCGCGGCAAAGGAACCGCCAACATCTAGTGCTGCGTCCGGGCCAAAGACGATGCCGTTGGGGTTCAGGAAAAAGAGGTTGGCGGGGCCATTGACGCCGAGGGTGCCGAAAATATTGGAGGGGTCGCCGCCCGTGACGCGGCTGAGGATGTTTTCAATGCCGAGGGGATTGGCAAAAAAGACCCGCTGACCGTCCGCGATATTGAACTCTAAAAAACTGTGGAAGAGGTTGCCGCCGCGAGTTGCGCCGCCTTCGATTAGGTCGGTGACCTCACCGCCCACGATCGCCCCATTGTTGATGACCGAATTTTCATTCCCCAGGGTGGCGTCGGGGGTGAGCTGAGCCAGTGCGGCAGGGGCTGTAGCGCCAAGCGCAAGGATTGATGCAGTGGCAGTGATGGCCTGAGAAGCGACAACGCAGGGGGCGAGGCGAGGTAGGTAGATGGACATGACTTGGGTCGGGGGTAGGTGGAAGTCACGATGAACTTTAACACAGGTTTTTTTGGGAGGCAGGTGATCGCGGTCAAGCCATTGCAATCAGGGGCATACAGTGACCAGTCAGGAGACCTTTAGATCCGAGGATTGGCAGAAAAGGGCGATCACGATTGGCTGAAAGCGGCAACGCGATTGGGCAGTCAATTACCGCAACTTGACCGGATGAGGAAACGGGTGCTCAGCCAGCAAAACCTATTGTTCTTGGTAACGACACAACCGCTGTGCTGTACACCAAGGAATTCGAAATGTTGGAAGAAACCTTCGCCCCCACTGCTGGTCAACTCAACCACTCAGAGCTGGCATTGATGCCCACTCAATCTGATGTGATCGGGATTGAGCCTACTTTCAGGCAGCACGATCAGGCGATGTCTACCGAGCCCAGTCTCGATATGACTCACGCGATCTATGCCTCTGTCTCCAGCGATCCATCCGGCTCATTACTCGATCCTTTCAATCGCTCTGAGCTGTTCGCACCCGCTTTTCACAGCTCTAGCGCCACGGCTGTGGAAACGCCGTTAAACACCGACAGTGCCGACGATCTCATCGGTCAGGCGGGCGTCAATCTGACTCACAGCGCTGCCAACTTTCAATCTCATCAGTTCATGGTGGGCACGCTCTGGGCGAATCAATTCTCGCCCAATTGGTTGAATACGTCCCGAACGGTGATTTCTGGCAATGGCAATGTGAATTACGGAGCTGGTTATTACGACTACTTAGACCTGTCGAACTACGATTCTTCCGTGGTCACCAATTGGAGCCAGCAGGTATTTGATCCCGGTAGTGGTGCCCGACTGATGGATACTCTCACTTTTGTGAATGGTGCTCAGGTGCTGTTTGAGGGGCTCGACGGTATTCAATTTGCTGACCAATGGATTGACCTGTCAGTGGACCCTAACGATCCCGACTTCAGCAACCAGTGGAACCTGCACATGATGGGAGTGCAAAATGCCTGGCGCTTTACTCAAGGCACCGACGATATTTTGCTCGGTGTGCAAGATACTGGCTTGGGTGTCAATGCTTTTGGTAACTTCCATCCTGATCTCCGGGACACGACTTATTTTGTCAATAACGTTGCGGATGATTTTCCCTTTCCGAATTCTCATGGCACAGGAGTGCAGGGCATTATGGCTGCAACTGCCAATAACGGCATCGGGACGAGTGGCATTAACTGGAATTCGGATGTCTTTCACATTGACGTCTTAGGGAGCGACTGGAATGACTACTCCCTGGCGGCAGCCGCCCAGGCCATGATCAGTCAGGCGAATGGCAACGGCCAAAAGGCCGTTATCAATATGAGTTTGGGCGGTGGGCCGTGGGATTATGCCTTAGAGACGGTCGTCGCCAACAATCAAAACAATGCTCTGTTTGTGATCTCTAGCGGCAATGAAAATACTAGCTTCATCAGTAATCCTGCGACGTTGGCCCAAAAGTACGCCAATGTGATGGCAGTAGGGGCTTCCTGGGGGTTGAGCGATCGCAACGGCCTCTCCACAACACCCGGTCAGCGGATTAATTACGACGGTAGTGATGGTAAAGATCCTTGGGGCTCAAACTATGGCGCGGGTCTCTCGATTATGGGACCGTCAGAAGTGTGGACAACAGAAGCGACCAGCACTTGGGGGAGCGCGACCTTTGGCACCGATACTGACTTTAACGGTACCTCCGCCGCAGCGCCCAACGTTGCTGGAGTCGCCTCCCTCGTCTGGAGTGCTAACCCTAACCTAACAGCCATTCAAGTTCACCAAGTATTGGCGGAAACCGCTTATGACTTGGGGGCTTCAGGCTATGATCTGGTATACGGGCATGGCTTTGTCAATGCGGATGCGGCTGTCCGTCGTGCGCTGGTCTTGCCAGGACAATTTAACGCTTGGTCGGCAATGGACAGCCTCTCTGAGAAGAGTGCTCTGTCATCTTCGGCGACCATCAGTGGAATCGAGACTGTTGGCATGACGGCTTTCGAGGACACGGGCTTCAATGAGGCGACGATAGGTGAGAGTGAGATCGGTAACGCATCTGATGTAGACCACATTGACGCTGCTCTAGGCGGGCATCGTTCTGGCACCGTCATTTCTGAGGCTGCAATCAGCGCTTTACCCTCCACCGTAGACTCAGGCTCTGTAGACCTGATAGAGTCTGCTCTGCTGAAGTCGACTCCCTTACTTGAGATGGTTGTTGCCGCTTTCGATGCTAGCGACGATATCTTCCCCGACTTGCAGCGCTTTGACCGTGCTGATTCTGATCGCTCGACGGATGTTTTGACGGGGGAGTTGTTACTGGAGGCGATCGCGGCTGACTGGATCGGGCTTGTTTAACGGCTTGCTCCCAGGCGAAACCATGCAGGGTTAACTAGACACAAAGTTCACGCTGTCTTTATCTGCAATCAATTATTGACACTCGTGGCTGAGCACGAGGCGACCATCTGCCAAACGGTAAACGCTTTCGGGCTCTTGTAAGGTTGTGGCTGGCGTGGATTCAGGCATCGTCTGCACGGTGCCGGTGGGATACACCGCAATGTTGTCGCCCCCTGGTCGCTGGGGCAGCCCCTCACTCCCCGTCACCACAAAGGAACCGGCGGCGGTATCGCTGGAGGCAATACAACTCCCCGCCGTCAGCGCAGTCGTATCCACAAGGTTGTCGTCAAAGTCGGACAGGTTGTTTTCGATGAAGCCCGTGTCCAACACCGTGAGGCTGACCGTGCCGTTAATGCCCAACTCCGAACTGGCGGTAATGTCGCTGAGGGGGGTTCGCTGAGGGCGAGGCTGAATGCCAAAAATGCCTCGGGCGGTGATGTTGACGTTGCCCCCCGTGCCCTCAAAGGCATCCGCAGCAATGTCGCTATTTTCTTCGGGGACGGCGATGATGAAGGGCACGTTAATGGTGATGTTGCCGCCGTTGCCGGGGGCTTGGGCCGTGCCCGCCGAGGCCGAAATCAAGCTGTTATTGCGCAGCCGCAGCAACTCCGTCAAACTCAGCGTGATGTTGCCCCCATTCACCGCCGCCGACTCGGCAATGATTTGCCCCCCCTGATCTAGAACCAGATCCGGTGTGGTGCCTCTGGCTCCAATCACAATGTTGCCAGCCGCCCCGCTGGCGTCAGACTGAACCGATAAACGACTGGAGGCGGACAGGCGATCGCCCAGGGCGGGATTTTGAGCGGCCTGTTGCCCAAAATTCGGATTACGACCCGCAATCTGGATGCCATTATTCGCATCGAGCCGGATATTGCCCGCCGTGCCCGTACCCAAACTGCTCGACACCACTTGACCGCCCCCCAAGATCGCCAGCTCGTTGAGGTCGAGCACAATTGCGCCACCGCGTTGAGCGTTGCTAGTGCTGGCTTCAATCACTGCGCCGTCTAGAATCTGCAAATTAGGGGCGGTGATGCGAACCGTGTTGCCCCGTCCGATCGCTGTCGGCTCGTTGCCAGTCGCAATTGTCGTAGGTTGGCCTAATACACTGACTCCTTGCAGGCTGACGCGCTCCCTAGCCGCGATCGTGATGTTGCCTGCATCACCATTACCAGCGATGCGGGCAGAAATATTGCCGCCGTCACGCACGGTCAGAGATCGCGTGACCACATCAATATCACCACCGTTACCGACAGCGGTTTCGTCCACTTCACTGAGGATGGCGCTAGCCAACTGGCCATCGACACTCGTGCCCTCTAGCTGAACGGCATCCGCCACGGTCAGCCGCACGTCTCCGGCGCTACCGTTGCCCCGCGTGCTTGTCTGCACCTGAGCCCCATTGCGAATCGTGAGGCTGCCGGTCGTCAGATTGACGTTTCCCCCATCACCCACAGCAGTAGACTCGACAGAGCTAAAAATGCCGCTACGGTTTTGGGAACTGCCGCTGGCATTTTCGAGCAGAATGGACTCTCGAGCAGTGATCCTTACATTTCCGGCATTGCCATTGCCTTCGGTCCCCGCAATGAGCTGAGCGCCGTCATCAATCTCGATGGCGTTAGCAGTGATACGAATATCGCCAGCATTGCCGACGCCATTTACCCCGGTTTGGGCCAAAACTGAACTCGTAAAGGCCCCATCAGGACTGCGCTCTCGAAAAATAGCCGATTCAGTGACGTTGATGATGACATTGCCAGCGTCGCCAGTGCCGTTCGTCAAAGCAATGAGTTGAGAGCCACGAGTCACTTCTAGGGCATCGGCGGTGATGTTGATACTGCCGCCATTGCCCGTAGCGCCATTGCCCACGCGGCTGCTGGCTGAACTGGTGCGGTCAAAGCTAACGCGATCGCGGGCAGTTACGGTGATATTGCCCGCATCCCCCGTGCCAAAGGCGCGGCTCACCAAGGCCGCCCCGTTACGCAATTCGACCGTGCCTGCCGTAATTTGAATATTGCCACCCTGGCCCACCCCACCAGGAGCGACGGAGTTGGCAATGGTGCCCGCGTCAAAGAATGCGCGATCGATCACGTCGATGATAATGTCGCCCGCATTCCCCGTTCCCAGCGTCCCCGCCTGGATCTGAGCCCCGCCAATCACAGCTAAATCATTGGCGGTGAGACGAATGTTGCCGCCTACACCAACCCGTCCGGGGTTCAGGTTAGCCACAATGGCGGTAGTACCAGTGGTCTGCTCGAGTCGAATCGTGTCAGCCGCATTCACCACAATATCGCCTGCTCCCCCGACCCCAGAGGACTGGAGCAGACTATCGATGACCTGCACCTGACGGCGCGAGTCGATATACACATCGCCTGGTTCCGTTCCCAAAATCGGCAGTTGGGGGGAAGCGAAAATGCCAGACTGCCCGAAAAATGTGCTGCGGCCTGTGATCGTGATATCACCCGTCAGATTGGAGTTGGGCTCATATTGATTGGTCAACAAGATGCGACCATTGGCCCCTGCCATGTTGACATAGGCCACCTCAATATCTGCACTAGCGGGCTGATCGCCAATCTGTAGCCCCAGTGCGGGAAAAAATCCCGGCGGATTCGGTATTGGGATGCTTCCCACCGCAGCCGGATCAACCCCAGCTCGCACATCCAACGTTGGCTGAGCGCCACCATCAATCTCAATCACAGTGCCATCAGTCAGAGTAATGGTTTCTTGTAAAAAGTCGATTCCTGCTGTGCCCGGATCCGGGGCGATAATGCCAATTGTGTTGAGTGAGACCGAGCCCCCCGCTAAGATATGCAGCGACCCACCCGAGTAAAGACCAATTTCAACATCGCCCCGCGATCGAATAATGGGGTCGATCGGGCTATAGAGATCACCCACTTCTCCTGCCAAGGTCTCCACGCGAAAGCTACCGCCACTCCAGTAGTAAGCGTCACCAGCTACCGGGTTGGCCGACCTGAGCACCAGGTTTCCATAGCTGGATAGACTGCTATACGGGTGACTCAATGCCACAATATCAACCTGCTCATTGCCCTGCACCAGAAGATCACCCCCGGCAAAGCTAATAAATGGCGTTGCTATCGCATCACGAATTTTTACCGTGTCAAGGCCAAGGAGGGTCAGGTCGCCACCCGCCACCACTTGGCCGACCAAATCTAGGGTATGCGCCGCTAGGGTCAGGTCGCCATTCGCCGCTAGCTGTCCCTGGCTGGTGATGTCGCCAGAGTTCGCATTTAGGTAATTGGTGAAGGCGACGCTAGGGTCTACCGTCAGTAATGTGCTTTGCTCCGGTACCGTAGCGCTAAAGAACCCTGCATCGCCGAAGGAAATCGCATCAGCGGTCGTCGCGTGAAATGAACTGGGAATAGCCAATGTGGCATTGGGGCCGAAGACGATGCCGTTGGGGTTCACGAAAAAGAGATTGGCAGAACCGTCGACGCCGAGGGTGCCGAACATATTGGACGGGTCGCCGCCGGTGACACGACTGAGAATGTTTTGAATGCCGAGGGGATTGGCAAAGTAGACGCGCTGTCCCGCATCAATGTTGAATTGTTCAAAACTGTGGAAGAGGTTGCTGCCCCGTGCTGCCCCGCCTTCGACCAGATCGGTGAGTTCTCCTTGCAAGACCACATCGGGAGTGATTTGAGAATTCTCATTGCCCAAGGTGGCATCGGGAGTGATTTGGGCGTGCAGGGGAGTCAGCCAGCTGAGCACCACGGCTCCGGAGGTGGGGAGCAGACAACGGGTGACGGTAAATTTCATGGTGGCAGCCAGAAGAGCAGTGTCCGCTCTTGACTGTAGCACTGGTGTTTCTGCCCATATTTGATGTCTTCTTTAAATTCAGTGTTCTCGACCAGGTTACGGCTGCTGACAGTCATGGCTGAGCACGAGGCGACCGTCAGCTAGGCGATAGACACTTTGGGGCTCCTGCAGGGTAACGGCAGGCGTCGGTTCCGGCAACGTCTGTACGGTGCCGGTGGGATACACCGCAATGGGGTTGCCCCCCGGTCGCTGTGGTAGTCCCTCGCCCCCAGTCACTACAAAGGAGCCTTCGGTGCCCTCGCTGCGGGCAATGCAGCTACCCGCTGTGAGCGCGGCAGTATCCACCAAGTCACCGGACAATTCATTCAGGCTGTTTTCCACAAAGCTGGTGTCGGGACTGCTAATCGTCCCGGCGGCGATCTGACCATCGGCATTGACATCCACTTGCCCGTCACCGTCGAAGGGTGGCTGATTGTCGGGGGGAATCGTTTCACTAAAGAAATTGGTCAGGGTGATATTGCCGCCGCGCCCACTTTGCGATCGCGCAATGATGTCACTGTCATCAAAGGCAATGACCGCTGTGCCCAAGAGGGTAATGTTGCCGCCATCGCCAAAACTCTCAGTGGTAATGTCGCTATCACCCAGCAACACCACCAGACCTCGTTCAGCGGCTTCAGCGGTGTTGACCGCAATGTCACCGCCAGATGCCTGAGTCGCCACCGTCGAAATATCACTATTGATGAGCAGCAGCAGGTCTGAAGCATTGAGGATAATTGGCCCTGCCACCCCGGTGCCCTGACTCTGGCTGGTGATCACAGCACCATCTTCAAGAATTAGTGTTTGGGTATTGGCAATAATGCCGCCGCCATTGCCCGTAGACCCTTCAAAGGTATTGGCAAACAAGCCACCAGACGAGATTTCAAGCCGCTCAACATCGAATATTTGTGGTCCGGCGTTGCCTTGTCCAGCGGTACCGCTAGCAATGATGGCCCCATCGCGCAAGGTCAGTCCAGTCGCCTGCATCCGGATAGTGCCGCTATCACCAAGTGCCAGGGTGCTGCTGTCAACTGTGCTGGTTGACCGTTGATTCAGTGGACTAATGCCTTCCAACACAACGGTTTCGGCAACATTGAGCACAATATCACCGCCCTCGCCCGAACCAAAATTTGCCGTGCTGATGGTGGCCCCATCGCGCAAGTTTAGCTGGTTGGCATTGAGGTTGATGCTGCCGCCGCTGCTCTCATCAAAGGTGCGGCTAAATACGCCACTGGCATTCAAGACACCGCTGGGATTGAGGCTACTGACTGCCCCGCCTGCGAATGTGGCCGTGCCGCTGATCGCCAGGTTGATGTCGCCAGCTGCACTGCTGCCGGAAGCGTTGGAGGCAATATTCCCGCCATTGAGGAGCTGCAGTTCAGTCGCGATAATTTGAATTTCGCCTGCTTGTCCGAGGCCATCGGCATTGGCAACGATGCCAGCGAGATCTTCCAGCACTAAGCGGTTGGCGGTGACTTGAATATTCCCGGCTTGCCCGCGATCGCCCGTCGCCGTCGCGAAAATAGCACTCGGTTGCGCGTTAAGAATTGGAGCGATCACCGGCGAACGACCAAACCCGTTCATCGATATCGTATCGCTGACGGTCACCGTGATATCGCCCGCATTGCCATCAACAGTACTGGCTTGCAGAGTTGCCCCGTTCTGCAACCTCAAGTTGGTCGTGGCTATCCGAATGTCGCCGGACGTGCCGACGCTGGCTACGGTTGAGATGGAATTGCCCTCTAAGAGAACGGTATCTTTGACGTCAAGAATGATGTTGCCGCTGTTGCCCCCCTCAAAGGCGGTGGTCAGAAGATTAAAGTGATTGAAATTGGTTTCGCTATTGGTATCGACAACGTTCAAGTTGGCAGCAGTAATCACAATGTCACCTGCTTGCCCCGTGCCGTCAATGAGGCTGGTGAGGCCAAAGTTCTGATCTTGAGTCGCGACCAGATCGACTGTCTCTGTTGCAGTTAAGTGAACATCTCCTCGCTGACCTCGGTTGCCCGCCGTGAACAAAATGCTGTCGATCACGGAAATACGATTGCCCCGCAGCTCTACATTGCCGCCAATTGGCAGCACATTGGCAGTGGCATCAGCATTGTTCAACCCAGCTTGAAAGGATGCCACGAGCACACTATCCAGCACTGAAATCGTGTTGCCCTGAATCAGAATGTTTTCCTCGATCGCGTCTTGTGGCCCTGATTCCAGCGTCAGGATAATACTGTCAGCGATCGCGACATCGCCCCTAGCCAGCAGCGTCAGGGCTTCTGGAGCCAGCAAACTTCCGCCCAAATCGAGGCGATTGGCGGCCAGCGTAAGGCTGCCGCCCACTGCCAGTTCTCCGCGACTCGTAATATCACCGGAAGCAGCGGTTAGATAATTGCCAAACATCGCACTGGGGTTCACCGTCAGCAGACTGCTGGTTTCGGGTGTCGTCGCGCTGTAAATGCCATCTCCGAGCTGAATGGCCTCAGCGGTGGAAGCAAAAAACGAACCGCTGATATCGAGCTCGGCGTTTTCACCGAACACGATACCGTTGGGATTGATGAAATAGAGATTTGCTGGGGTGGGATCACCGTTGGCTGTGACTGTGCCGAGCACGCCCAACAGATTGGAAGGATTGTCACCCGTGACGCGGGAAATAATATTGGCGATCGCCTCCGCCGGGACAATGAAATATGTGCTGCGCCCTTCGTCAATGTTGAACTCGGCAAAGCTATGAAACAGATTTTGATCGCGAATGGCCCCACCCTGAATCAGGTCAAGGGGAAAGCCGCCTGCATCCAGAATCACTTGAGAACTCTCCGCACCTAACGTGTCATCGGGGATGAGCTGGGCCAGGGCTGTTTGTCCAGGGAACCAGGCCAGCATCGCTGCGCAGAGCACCGTTGCCAATTTTTGATTGACAAATGGATTAAGCCCTCGCCAGGGGAGTGGCGCTGAGATGAGTGGATTGAGGTTCACGCGGTAGAGGTTCCTGATGGATGAATAGATGCAAGGCGCAAATGTGAGTAGGGATGCCGCCACAGCAAGACTGGGCATCATCCGTCAGCCACTGAAGAACCGGACTCTCCCACTATTCCACCGCACTATAGTCACACTCATGGCTGAGGACGAGGCGACCGTCGCTGAGTTGGTACACGCCAGAGGGTTCTTGGATGGGGTCGCCGGGCTGCCAGGCAGCAGGCTCTGCCCCATCGCTAGCCGCGGTGCGAACAGCGTTGGTGGGGAAGGCGGAAATTGCCCCCGTGTTGGGATTGGTCGGCAACCCGTCTGCCCCGGTGACGACAAAACTGCCCGTCGCCGTGCCGTCAGCCACGAGGCAACTGCCCGCCACCAGCAAGTCGGTACTCAAAGGCAAATCGGGTAGCTCGGATAGGTTATTTTCAATGCCAGAGGTATCAGCGGTAGCGATGTTGACCGTGCCATCGAGGCCAAAGTTTGAGGTGGCGGTGATGTCGCTGAGCGGGGTGCGGCGATCGCGAAACTCGATCCCAAACAGCGCCCGAGCGGTAATCGATACATTGCCACCGTTACCCAGAGAGGCACTAGCCGTAATGTCGCTATTTTCCTCGGGAAAGGCAATGATAAACGGGGTATTGATGGTAACGTTGCCGCCGTTGCCCGTGCCAGATGGTGGAACAATCAGGCCGAGCGGATCGCCCGCATTAGCGGAAATGAGAGATTGACGGCGGAGGATCAGGCGATCGCGAGCAGTCAGAAAAATGCTGCCGCCGTCCGTCGAAGGGGCAGAGACAATAATCTTGCCCTCATCTTCCAGCTGCACGGTGCCCGCATTGATGGTGATGTCGCCGGTGCCGGAGGTTGGGAAAATCCCCCGAGCGGCCACTTCACCCCGATGGCGAATGGTGAGGTCGTTGGCACTTATCAAGATTGCGCCCGCATTCCCCTCTCCAAAAGAGTTTGCCTCGATCGCGGCGTTGTCCACAGTCACCGCCGGGGATCTGACGATCACATTCCCCCCATTGCTGGTGCCCAATAGCGACGCCGTACTGATCGCACTAAGCGCCAAAATGCTGACTGACTCGGTCGTCGAAATATCAACGTTACCGCTGCGTCCATTGCCAAAATTGGAAGCCGTAACCGTACTCCCCTCGGCCACTGTTAGTCGGGCAGCATTGAGCACAATATTGGAACCTAGTCCATCGCTAAAGTTGTCTCCCTGAATAGAACTGTTACCGGTTACACGCAAGTCACCATCCGTCGCACTGATATTGATCGGTCCCGACACATCACCCAAGACATTGGAGTTGAGAATGCGACTGCCCTCAGTCAAGGCAAAGTCGGTAGTCTTGATTTCAATGCTGCCCCCAGAGCCAAGTCCTGAAGAGGCATCGATCGCCGCACCGCCCCTGAGGCTGGCGCGATCGCTTTCTGAGATCGAGACGGTGCCTGCGTTACTAGAAATAGAACTTACCAACAGCTGAGTTGGCAGGTTAGAAGCAGGATCACCAACAATATCAACTTGGGCTGCCCGAATATCAATCACACCGGCATTACCGAACCCTAACGACGAAGCATCGATGCTGCCACTATTGCGCAACGTCACGCGATCGCTGTCGGCGATGATGACTCGACCTGCATCGCCAGGGCCAAGGGTCCGCGCCACCAAACCCGCCGGAGGCTCTAGAAAGGGACCGCCAGCAATATCGACTTCAGCCGCACGAATGTCGATCACGCCCGCTTGTCCTGTCCCTATGTTGCTGACGGCGATTCCCGCACCCCCGTCAACCGTCAGGCGAGGCGTTTGTAGGCGCACCGTACCCGCATCGCCAGTGAAGTTGCCGGAGGCAAAGATACCACTGATAAAAGAGCCTTGGGCCGAGTCGGTAAAACCAGATACCTGGATAGAGTCAGTGCCGGTAATGCGGACAGTCCCCCCTGGCCCCGCATTCAGACTCGGAGCGCCAATAGTTGCACCTGCTAATACCTGAACTTGTTCGGCAGTGACGGTGATGTCTCCAGCCTTGTTAGCATCAAGGATGTCTCGACTGCTGCTGCGTAAAGCGGTGGCTGTCAGGTTGCCAAACAGGTCAGTGCCAATACCAGATAATTGAACGTCATCAGCATTGACAACAATATCCCCATTCGCCCCTCCCGCAAAAGCGCCGGAAATTAACTGAGCGCCATCTGTCAGTACCAATCGCTCAGCATTCACGGTCACATCGCCAGCGGCCCCGAAAAAAGGCGACGTATCAACTTGGGCTCCCGCCAGTAGCGAAACCGTATTACCAGCTTGTAAGTTCGCCGCTTCGCCAAACGTCCAAGCATAGGCGTTCGCGCCATTCAAGGTCAGGTTGCGCCCGGCAATGAAGCGAATTTCCCCACCACCAGTGGCCTGCACCGAGCGATTCAGGGTGATGTCTCGGCCCGCTTCTGCCGTTAACCCGACCCCTGGAGACAGCAGGGTCACGTCAGCATTGAAGGTAATATCCTGCGTGGCTTGCAGGCTAACGTTTGCCAGGGCAGCATTCAGTGCCGTTGCATCAATTCGGGTAGTTGCCCCTGGCCCCAAATCCGGATCATCAAATTCATCGACGTCATCTAAGTTAAAGGTGTCAGCCCCCCCATCCACGATTTCGATATTCGTCGGATCGAGCAATAGCGTCCCCGTCTGGCCTTGCGGAGCCCGGGTATCGACCCCCCCTCGATAACTGAGATATTCCAGACCGGAGATTTCAACGAAGCCTCCATCACCGCCGATCGCTCCCCCTCGGGCACTGGCAAACCCGGCGAATTCAGTGGTGTCATCGGCCCAGACGATAATGGTGCCGCCGTCGCCTTGGGCGATCGCATCGGCCCGCAAGGTGGCCCCCGCCTCCACTTGAGTTTGGGTGGCGGTGGGGAACGTTCCCTGCCCCTGAAAATCGCCCCCAATTTGCATTAGCCCCCCGCCCCGCTCGCCAGAGACATCCAGTTCCGCAGTATCGGTTAGCCGTACGCGATCGCCTAGCATTCGCACGGTGCCACCCGGAACGGAGATCGCCCCAGTCTGCGCCACCTGATTGCCCAATAGGGTCAATGACTCGCCAGCAGGCAGTTGCAAATTCGCCGCATTCCGAATCTCGCCCTGCGGCGGTACCCCCGTCTGCAAGCCCAGGGGAATGCTGACCGTCAAAATCGAATCGCCCGCTTCAGGATTGGCAGCATAGGTCGTGCCGTCGGCAAAGGTGAAATTATCAGCAGTGCTGACAAACAGCGACCCGGCAATATCTAAACTGGCGTCAGGGCCAAACATCACCCCATGCGGATTCAAAAAATACAGGTCAGCGGTGCCTGCGATGCCCAATAGCCCATCAATGATCGAAGCTTGATCTCCCGTCACGCGGGAAAAGATGTTCTCGACGCCCAGCGGATCAGCAAAGTAAACCTGCTGTCCCTCATCAATGCTGAACTCTAAAAAGCTATGGAACAGATTCTGCGATCGCTGCGCCCCTCCTTCAATTAAAAAACCGGGCAAGCCATTCACGAAGTCGTCGGTGACGATGGAGTTTTCGTCGCCTAAGCTGTCGTCTGGGATCGGTTGAGCGATCGCGGCCCCAGCAAGTAACCAAGGTGATGCCGTGATGAGTAAAGTACCTAACCGTCTCGGCCAATTCGCGGAGGATAGCTGCGGGGCTCTGGGGGCCTCTTTGCCTGATGGGTCGTTCATGTTGTGACAAAAAACGAGTGAGCTAGAGAAATTTTATGTCGTCAGCTTAGCGGGGAGTCAGCGGCGAGGAAAGTAGCCTGACTGTGGCTCATCATAAAAGTTTGTAGTGTGTGCCCAATTGCGACAGATCGCAAGACCGCTGAAGAAACCTTATTCAGATTCAGTAATGGTGGCTGACAGTAGGGCAACCTCACCACCTGCGGCACCTCTCCTTACTCAAGGAGAGGTTTAACAAGATTCCGGTTCCTCTCCTTTTCTAAGGCTACTAAGTACACATAAATCCCTCCTGGGCTAGTGACCATCCCTGAAAGATGGCCTCAAATTTCCTGAGC
>NZ_JACSWC010000016.1 GCF_016888165.1 Halomicronema sp. CCY15110
GGGAGCAGAGCATACCCATGGGTCGAAGTGGTCAAGGAGCTAAATTGCCGATGGTGAAATTCCGAGAAATTATCCGCTTGCATGAGTTGGGGTATAACCAGAGCGAAATTGCGCAAAGCTGCACGGTGGCCCGTTCCACCGTGCAGGACTATATCCGACGCGCGAGTGGCAAAGGTCTGAGCTACGACCAGTTGAGCCAA
>NZ_JACSWC010000160.1 GCF_016888165.1 Halomicronema sp. CCY15110
CAGGGGCTCAGGAAATTTGAGGCCATCTTTCAGGGATGGTCACTAGCCCAGGAGGGATTTATGTGTACTTAGTAGCTCCCAGAGGGAGAAAGGCTGCAAACCTTAATACCGATTAGGCTATGGTGCCTGCGGCTAGTATCTGGGCGACGGTGAGGGTGAGTTCGGAAAGAGTAGGAGAGGCGATCGCTTGCTCACCCGCAAAAACCGTTTCTTCGTAAAGCCCTTCTTCCCACCGGAGTACGGTGACTTTGGCCGTGAGCGGATCGACAATCCAATATTCGGGCACTTCAATGGCGGCGTATTCAGACCGTTTGTAGCGGTAGTCACGAGTGATAGATTCTGGACTCACCACTTCAATAATGAGTTGCGGTGGGGTTTGAAATACTGCGGATTGCCCCAGCAGTTCTTGAGCTTGCTCGCGGGTGACCACACACAGGTCGGCCAATCGTGATTTGTTGAATCCGGTTCTAACTCCGGCCTCACGAAAGGTCAGCCAGGGTAAGCCTAGACGCTGAATTTCGGTATCGAGTTGCTTTTCCAGGAACTTAGCAATTAGTAAGTGTTCGGTGCGCGGTGGATTCATGAGCACGAGTTGGCCATCCACTAGTTCATAGCGGTTATCCGTGCCATCGTCATAGGCTAGATAATCCTGAAAGGTGAATGGCTGGGTAGCGGTGTTGACCATGGGAGAACAAGTTAGGTCTGCTGTCTCTATCTTAGGCGAGGTGATCGAAGGGAGCGAGACGATACGAGCTTCACGCAAGCAGGCGATCGCCCAATCACAGCAGGCACTCAAACGAGTGATGAAGCGCTTACAAGAGTCCAGTGGAATATTTTCCAAGGCGGCGTTTCGGATTTGCGTCGCCTCGGCCAATTGGTGGGTGGGTAGGTCATTGAGGTAATGGGTGAAGACTTTGTACTGATTCCGCATCGTGCTAGGTGAGCACTGGTGGCGTTTGTATTCGATGAAGGCTGACCATAGCTCCAGCAAGGAAGGGGGTGGGGTTTGATCCACAGGGTCAGGAGCAGAATGGGCGGACGCTCGTTGATAGCGTTTTAGGGTTTCATCGAAGCGCTCTTTCTCAATATCGTCTTCGAGAATCGCGGCTTTGCACTGCACGACTTTGCGGTTGCGTGGGGTATCGGCATAGCCGGTGCTGACGTAGCGACGTTTACCTTGATAGGTAAACACGAGTTGCAGGCGATTATTGGAAGGTTTGACTTGAACGCTGCCTTTGACAGCTTTTTGGGCGGTTGACGACATGCTGGAACACCTACTGCGATTGGTGCCCATGCTAGTTAGTGGCTTCTCCGGCCTTACCCCAAATTTACCCCAATAATTGCCCTGAACTGCTCCAAATCGGTCTATTCGGAGCCATCTTTAGAGCGCCTATACCCACCAAAAGGGGCTTTAGCTTTTCTTAGGGATTTGAACTAGAAGCCTTACTATTCAAGGAACATAAGGCTTTCGTGAATGTCAATATCGAACGGGACTGGCGCGATTCGAACGCGCGACCTACCACTTAGGAGGCGGTTGCTCTATCCAGCTGAGCTACAGCCCCAGAGTCGTCATCACTATAGCCTGACCGCGAAAACGGAGCAAAGGTCACTGAGGGGGGTTGACGAACAGGTGTTAGACCCGAGCAGAGCCGCGATAGATGCGTTCTGCTTGTTCTCTGGAGAGGCGCTGAGCACCGGGCAAATGGGTTGGTGGGCCAACGTATGCAGCACCATAGACCCCATCTTGGGGCAGTTTGCTGTGGGGCGGGGTGAAGGCGTGGGTGTCGGCGTCGTAGGTCAGGACTTCTCCGGTTTCGATTTTATAGATCCAGCCGTGGATGGAGAGGTTGCCCTGGTACATTTTGGAGCGAATGGCTGGGTAAGTGCGCAGGTTATCAATTTGTGTCAAAACATTTTCGGCCACTAGCGCATCTAACCGCTCTTTTTTATCAAGATGGCCATAGTTATCGGCGACGAGCTTGCGGGTGGCGTCCGCGTAGCGTAGCCATTCATAAACTAAGGGCATTTTGTCTTCGAGTTCGCCGATTTGCAGCAGCCCCTTCATTGCGCCGCACTGGCTGTGGCCGCAGACGATCACTTGCTTAATACCTAGCGCCTCGATCGCGTACTCAATGGTCGCCCCTTCACCACCGTTGGTGGCTTCAAAGGGAGGAATGATGTTACCGGCATTGCGAATGATGAAAAGATCACCAATTTCCGACTGGGTGATGATTTCGGGACTGACGCGGGAGTCAGAGCAACCGATGAACAGCACCCGAGGATGTTGCCCCTTGCTCAGTTCTTCGATTAGGGCCTTGTGGGAAGGGACGTAGCTACTTTGAAACTGCCGGATACCTTCGATCAGTTTTTGCATGGGTGCCCTTCCTTGCGGTCAGATATTTCGGTTCATTTATCATTAACTCATATCTGATGAATCAATGAGTCAAAGCTTTGCTTATTGCGTCAATTGCTTTAGCTTCTTGATACGACGTTTTATTTCGTCACATATTGACAGGGACTTATGGCGGCGATCGCCCCCATAAGCCGAGTCCACCGGACATGCTGGTGAAAGCTTGGTCGGGCTTTGTTGCCCCGATCGCTCAGGGCTTGGTGGCACACAGGATGCCGTAGCGAATGAGGCCCCGCTGAAAGCCCCAACGCATGAGCCCCAAGGCGAAGGCTCCTTGAATGGTCGGCCACCCTGTTTTCAACAGTCCGGCGATCGCCTCCCAATTCAACGCCGAAGTGATCACGTCATCCCAAAAGGGCGCGACGGCTTCTGACCAATCCCCCGTTTGAACATCGGCTAGACACGCCTGCTGAGCGAGGTTTGCATAGTCTGGTATCGACAGCACATAGGGCAGGTGATAGACCTGATAGAGCCACTGTAAATGTTGTTGTTCGCCCTCGGTGAGGGGGCCAGCGAGGGAGTTGGTCGAACGGTGGCACCAAGTCGCCATGAGTAACCGTCCCCCGGGTTTCAACAGGCGATAGCTTTCGCGAAAAAATTGGCCTTTGTCGGGGTAATGTTCGCCGCTTTCCATCGACCAAATGAAATCGAAGTGTTCGTCAGGAAAGGGGGTATTGAGCACGTCGGCGACAAGGAACTGAGCGCGATCGCTCATCCCTGCCGATTCCGCCCGTTCAGTTGCCCGTGTCGCCTGGGCGGGACTCAGCGTCACCCCAGAGACCTGGGCCTGGTAGCGATCGCCCAAATACAACGCACTGCCCCCAATGCCGCAACCCGCATCCAAAATGGCCGTCGCCTGGTCAATCCGCGCCCAGCGCAAGAGCTGGTCGATCAGGTCAATTTGGGCTTGGTAGCGGTCTTGTTTGCGATGGGTGCCCGTGGGGCCGTAATACCCGTGGTGCATATGCTCACCCCAGGTCCTTTCCCACAGGGCAGAAGACTGGTCGTAAAAGGTTTGAATATTTTGGTACAGTTCTGAGCTCATGGCGGTTGATTGACTACAAGGGCAGTGTAGTCTTCCGCTGCAACTCATGGAAAGATAAGGAGCGATATGGCTCCCACTGCCCCGTATCTCCCCGTCGCCAATCTGGGAGTGTCGCTAATATTGCCAGCAGGATTTTGAACGTATGGGTCTGTTTGAAATGACCGTGCCGCGTACCATTTGTGCCGGATTTTTGATGCTGATCATCATCGGCACCGGCTTACTGCTGTTGCCCTTTGCCACGGCGGGCGGCCAGTGGAACGACCCGATTGTGGCACTCTTTACGGCGACTTCGGCAGTCTGCGTGACCGGGCTGATTGTGGTGGATACCGGCAGTTATTACTCTTCCATTGGGCAGTTCATTATTTTGCTGTTGATCCAAGTGGGGGGGCTGGGCTACATGACCGCTACCACCCTGCTGCTGCTGTTGCTTAAGCGACGGTTACGCCTCAAGGAGCGCTTGGCCGTGCAGCAGTCGATGGATATGCCTGAGTTGTCGGGCACGCGCACACTGATTGTCTCCATTCTCAGCATGACGCTGGTATTTGAGCTGACGGGGGCCTTTTGCTTGATGCCCACCATGATGCGCGATTACGGAAATGGGTTTGGGCTTTGGCTATCAATTTTTCACAGTATTAGCGCTTTTAACAATGCGGGGTTCAGCTTATTTGAAGATAGTTTGGTGCAATATGCCCGCTCTACCTGGATCACCGCTGTCATCACTGGGTTGGTAATTTTTGGGGGGATTGGCTATCAGGTGATTATGGAGGCGTTTATGCGGGGGCGCGATCGCCTTTTGGGACGCCAAAAATACGGGGGCTTCTCCCTCAATTTCAAAATTGTTGTCGTCAGTTCCATCACGCTACTCGCCGTCGGTACGTTTGCCTTTCTCGCGACAGAAGCTACTAACCTAGACACGCTTGGTGCCATGGGCTGGGGCGACAAATTAACGGCAGCGTGGTTTCAGTCGGTGATTGCCCGCACTGCGGGGTTTAACTCGATTGATATCAACGGGATGCACGATGCGGCGCTGTTTATTATGATCGCGCTGATGTTTGTGGGGGCGAGTCCGGGCAGCACCGGGGGCGGCATCAAAACGACCACCGCCAGCATTTTGTTCATTTGCACAAGGGCAATTTTGAGAGGGAATGACGAAGTGCTGGTCTACCGCCGCGAGATTCCCCCCGTGCGGGTCTTCAAAGCGGTGGGTGTGGTGCTGGGGTCAGGCATGGCGGTGATTGGCGTGACGATCGCCCTCGCCCTATTCAATCCAGAATTCACCTTCATTCGCATTCTGTTTGAAGCCGTGTCTGCCTTTGCCACAGTGGGGCTCTCGACGGGCATTACGGCAGATCTAACAATCCCATCGCAGTTAGTCATCATTGGCAGCATGTACGTCGGGCGGGTGGGCGTGTTGCTGTTTATGGCGGCCCTGGCGGGCGATCACAGTCCCAGCCTGGTGAAATATCCCGAAGAGGATTTGCTAGTGGGCTAATCCCCAGTGTTGAGGCCCTCAGCACGGCCGGTAAACTGAGGACAGATCCTTTGAACGGCGAGGGGACGGTTCCCTCAACCAGAGATTTATCGCATGGCTTGACCCAAAAAGGGAACCGTCCCCTGGGTCAGTGCACTGTGGGAGTCGCCCTCTCAAACGCTTTCCACCACTTTGCGGCGGCTAGCGACTAAATCGGTGATGCTCATGCGTTCGTACTTGGCGGTGGGTTGATGAATCCAGGGATTATCGGGCAAATACTGACCGTAATAGTCCGGTTTGGCGGAGGAGCAGGCTTTTTGCCACAGCACCGCCGTCCGAATTTCGTCGATGTAAAAGCCGTAATGATGGTGCAACCATTGAATGCTGCGGTCTAAGGTCGTGCCCGAATCGACCAGATCATCCACCAGCAACACGCGATCGCCCAGGTTAGCCGTCGTCATCGTCAGATCTCTGGAGAACACGAGTTGGCCCCGCTGCTGATTGTTTTTGCCCCGGTAGGAGGCCGTGGAGAGAATCGCCAGCGGCACATCGTAAATGCGACAGAGCAAATCGCCAATGCGCACCCCCCCTTTGGCAATGCACACGATTTGGTTGAATTCCCACCCCGACTCATAGATCTGCACCGCCAGGGTTTCGATCAGGTCGTGATAATCATCCCAGGTGACGTGAAGGTCAGACATAGCGGCGATGGTACTGCTGGACAGACGGTGCCAGCGCCACAGCGCTAGCAGCATCGAGACAAGATTGAGCCATGATACAACTTGATAGGCTCAACCGACGGATGTAAGAGGCACCGATGACCCAAGAGTTTGCAAAAGCGGCTGACGCGGCTCCAGCCCCAGGCAAATTGTCGATTTGGACGAAGCTGGCCTACGGGATCGGCGACATGGGGGCGGGCATGACCTCGAATCTGATTGCCTTCTCATTTTTGATTTTTTTGACGGAGGTAGCGGGCATTCGTCCCGCGGCGGCGGGCACCGTGTTGCTGATCAGTAAGGTATGGGATGCGGTCAACGATCCACTCGTGGGGGTGTTGAGCGATCGCACCCAAACTCGCTGGGGCCGCCGCTATCCCTGGATTTTGCTCAGCGCGATCCCGTTTGGCGTCACCTTTTTTCTCATGTGGTTGGTGCCGGAGGGCAGTTCTGGCTTTCGCTTCTGGTATTACGTCGCCACGTCAATTCTGTTTCAGATCTTCTTCACCACGGCCAATCTGCCCTATGCGACGCTAACGGCGGAACTGACTCAGGATTATGACGAACGCACGGATCTCAATAGCTTTCGACTAGGCTTTTCGCTGTTGGGAGCCATCTCGGCGCTAGCGCTGGGGCTAGTGGTTACTTCGGTGATCGAACAAAAAACCTTGCAATACACGGTCTTGGGCGGTGTGTGTGCGATCGCCTCCGTCATTCCGCTGCTGATCTGCGTCTTTGGCACCTATCCCCAGGCCCAGCGCACCGCGATCGCCGTGCAACCTGGGGCTAACAACTCCGAAACCGACCTGCCGTTTTTCGCACAACTGCGCATCGCCTTTAGCAACCGCGCTTTTCTCTATGTGGTGGGCATCTACTTATTTGCTTGGCTGGCGCTGCAAATCACCGCCAGCATTATCCCCTTCTACGCCATCTTTTGGATGGGGCTCGACTCCTACTTTTTGCCCGCATTGTTGGTGCAGGGCACCGCCATTTTTATGATGTGGCCGTGCAACTTGCTCAGTCGCCGACTGGGTAAGCAAGGCATCTTTTTTGTGGGCATCGGCGTTTGGCTCATTGTGCAAACTGGCCTGTTTTTTCTACAGCCGGGACAAACTGGACTGCTCTATGCCCTCTGTGTGGCGGCCAGCTTTGGTGTGGCGACCGCCTACGTGGTGCCCTGGGCTATGCTGCCCGACGTTATTGAATTAGATGAGTTGCGCACGGGCCAGCGGCGGGAAGGCATCTTCTATTCGTTTATGACCCTGCTGCAAAAATTTGGCCTGGCGGGCGGCCTCTTCCTCGTCGGCCTCTTTCTCGAAGCGGCCAACTTTCTGGCGGAATCAGATATTCGTATCGTGGCGCGACGGTTCGTGCTGGGGGCCACGCTCGATGGCACGGGCTTTCCCCCCGAGCAGGCCATTCAGCCCGATTCCGCTCTATTAGCGATTCGCGCCTTTATGGGGCCAGTGCCGCTACTCTTGCTCTGCGGGGCACTGGTCCTCTGCTACTTTTATCCATTGACCCGCACCGTCCACAGCGAAATTGTGTTGCAACTCGCCGAGCGACGGCGGCAGCAGCAAGCCGATGCCGAGTAATCTTCACGGGGCTGCAAAGCCACAGTTCAGTCCCACCGCACACCGTCAATAATCGTGAACTTCCCCAAAATTCGTTCGTACTGAACTCTTCTGAAGACCCGTGAAATGCTACTTCTCCAGGGAGCATTTCATCACCGGGCACTATGGGACGTACCGTCAACGCTGATCCGTATCCTTATCCTTACAATGGCGACCTGCGGCCAGAGAATACGGCGCTGATCGTCATTGACATGCAGACGGACTTTTGCGGCCAGGGCGGCTACGTCGATAAGATGGGCTACGACTTGTCCTTAACTCGTGCCCCCATCGAGCCGTTGCAAAAGCTGTTGGCGGTGCTGCGATCGCTGGGCTACACCATCATTCACACCCGCGAGGGCCATCGTCCTGACTTGTCCGACTTGCCCGCGAATAAGCAGTGGCGATCGCGCCAAATTGGTGCTGGCATTGGTGATCCCGGCCCCTGCGGCAAGATTCTTGTGCGGGGCGAACCCGGTTGGGACATCATTCCCGAACTGGCCCCCATGCCGGGGGAAGTGATCATCGATAAACCGGGCAAAGGGGCGTTTTACGCCACCGATTTGGAACTGGTGCTCAGTCGCGGCGGCATCCAAAATGTGATTCTCACGGGCATTACCACTGACGTTTGTGTACACACCACCATGCGCGAAGCCAACGATCGCGGCTACGAATGTCTCATGCTGTCCGACTGCACCGGGGCCACCGACTACGGCAACTATCTCGCCGCCCTCAAAATGATCAAGATGCAGGGCGGGGTGTTTGGTGCCGTGGCCACCTCGACTGATTTGATTGAAACGATTCAAGATTGAGCCGGGCGATCGCCCGACTGTCCGCCGATCGCTGCCTGCGATCGCTGTTCTGATTTCCCTGTTGTTTCCCCTTCCTCGCCATGGATACTGCCACGTTGCCCACCCCGCCCCTAATTCCCGAAAAGCCTCCCCAACTCGCGGTGGTGGAAATGACCAAACGGTTTGGCAGCTTCACCGCCCTCGACCAAGTCTCCATGACCCTGAAACCAGGGACGCTCCATGCCCTGCTGGGCGAGAATGGCGCGGGCAAGAGCACCCTCGTGAAATGTGTGATGGGCTTCTACCATCCCACGGCGGGGCAAATCTTGATTGACGACCAGCCCCAAGTCATCAACAGCCCCAAAGATGCCCACGCCTGCGGCATCGGCATGGTGTATCAGCACTTCACCTCCGTTCCGGCCATGACCGTAGCCGAAAATTTGGTGCTCTCCCGCTACGACAACAAAGCTCTGATTAACTGGAAGCAAGAACTCGCCGACCTGCAAGGGTTCATGGCCGATGCGCCGTTCCACGTAGATTTAGAAACGCCCGTCGGCCAACTCGCGGCGGGTCAAAAGCAAAAGCTCGAAATTCTCAAACAGCTTTATCTCAAGAGTCGCTTACTGATTCTGGATGAACCGACCTCCGTGCTCACCCCCGATGAAGCCGATGAGGTCTTAGGGCTCTTAAAAGAGGCGGTCTCCCAAGGCCAGCTCAGCGTGTTGCTGATCACCCACAAATTCCGCGAGGTGCAAGCCTTTGCCGACGAAGTGACGATTTTGCGGCGGGGGCAACTGGCCGGTCAAGGCCATGTCAAAGACCTGTCCATCGAGGCGATGGGCGAAATGATGCTCGGCAAAGAGCGCCAGCATAAGTCAGTCTCCAAAGCCGCCGTCGAGGCCCGCACCCCTGTACTGGAAATCGTTGACCTGCACGCCAATAAAGACAACTGGCTGCCAGCGGTCAAAGGCGTCAATCTGCAAGTGCATACGGGCGAAATTGTCGGCATTGCCGGGGTGTCGGGCAACGGCCAGCGGGAATTTGTGGAATGTTTGTCGGGGCAGCGGATTCCGACGGCGGGGCACCTTAAGGTGAATGGCGATCGCTACACCGCCACCCGCACCGAAATGGCGAAACACAGCGTCTACTCCCTGCCCGAAGAACCCCTGAAAAATGCCTGTGTGCCCAACATGAGCGTGGCGGAAAACATGGCCCTGCGCACCTTCGATCGCCCCCCCCAAGCCAAATGGAATGTGCTACTCATCCTTAAAGCCATTCGCAGTGCTGCTGTCGGGCTGGTGGAAGCGTTCTCAGTCAAAACCCCCTCGGTCGAGACCCCCATCAGCCACCTGTCAGGCGGCAACGTGCAGCGCACTGTCCTCGCCCGCGAACTCGCGTCCCATGACGTGCAACTGTTGATTGCCGCCAATCCCAGCTTTGGCCTGGATTTCGCCGCCGTTGATTTCATCCATGACATGATTGTCGAAGCCCGCAATCGCGGTGTGGCAGTCCTCCTGGTCAGCGAAGACCTGGACGAGTTGCTCGCCCTCTCCGATCGCATCATCGTCATGAGCGAAGGTGAATTTGTGTATGAGAGCGCGATCGCGGATGTCGATCTGAAATTGATCGGTCAGCGCATGGCCGGACATTAGGGTGTGAGGGTGACTGGGTAGCCGGGTGGCTGAGTAGCAGGGTGGGAGCCATTCAGGCTATGCTTGCCCGCCACTTCACCTTGCTAAATCCAGTGTGTCTTTGACATTCATGTCGGATATCGTTGGGGCGACGAACCATGAGCCAAAATTCTCAGCCTTCTGCCAGGCCCTATCAACGCCCCGCGACAAGATGTTCAGGATTAAGTTATCCCCATCATGAACATCGCCCCCGCCGTCAACAGCAAAACCCATTTACCCTCACACCCTGCCACCCTCATACCCTGCCACTCCTATGTCAACGCCTCTCGTCATTCCCGAAATTTGGTCCCTGGCCGAGCGTGCCGATACCCTGCCCTGGCAACCGTTTCGTCCCGGTGTCGAAATTCATCGACTCTATGGCGACAGCAGTGGGCCAGCCGCAGCACTCTTACGTTATGCGCCCGGTGCCCAAGTCCCCCACCATGACCATACCGGCTATGAACACATCTTCGTGCTGTCCGGAACCCAACGCGACCAACATCAGACCTACCCTGCCGGGTCGCTGGTGATCAACGCCCCCGGTAGCGATCACTGGGTCGCCAGTGACGACGGTTGCCTCGTGCTCATCGTTTGGGAAAAGCCCGTCGCCATTCGCGCATGAGCGACGACGCGGAGTTCAGTAGACGGGGACACCGGCCCTTCATCAAGGGGTGAGGGTCAGCACGATCGGGCGCGGAGCCATCGGGAGCTGACTGCGAGTTGCCAGCACTTCCGGGCCGCAGACAAAGAACCCCGATTTTTGGACTGGAAGACAAGCTTGAACCGGCTCGTCCGCTCCAAAAATCGGGGACTTTACGAGATTAATTAAATCAGCGGGTTAGCGTCCGCCGACGGTGATGGAATCGACTTTGATGTGGGGCTGCCCGACGGTGACGTAGATGCTGCCGCTGATGGAACCGCAGAAGCCAGGGGCGAGGCTGATGTCCTCGGAACACATGGAAATGCGCTGCATGACTTCTTTCGCCTCACCAATTAGCGTTGCGCCTTTGAGCGGCTTGGAAATCTCACCGTTTTCGATCAGATAGGCTTCGTCCACGCCAAAGTTAAACTGTCCTGTGGGGCCAACGCTGCCGCCGCCCATCTTTTTGCAGTAGATGCCCTTTTCTACAGAGTTGAACAGCGCTTCGTTGGTGAAGTCGCCAGGGGCGATGTAAGTGTTGCGCATCCGGGAGGCCGCTGCGTAGGTGTAGCTTTGGCGACGACCGCTGCCGGTGCGGGGATGACCGGTGCGCATGGAACCGGCGCGATCGCTCAAGAAGTTCTTCAAAATGCCGTTTTCGATCAGCAGGGTGCGCTGGGTGGGCATCCCCTCATCATCCATATCAATGGTGCCAAAGGCATCATCCGAGAGTCCTTCATCCCAAGCGGTGAGGTTTTCGTGGGCAATTTTCTCGCCTTTTTTGTCGATGAAAGGCGTCGTGCCGCGCTCGATTTGCGTCGTTTCTAGCAGGTGGCCGCAGGCTTCGTGAAAGATCACGCCACCAAAGTGATTCGCCATGATGATGGGATAGTTGCCCGACTCGACATAATCGGCGTAAAGCATTTTGCCCGCTGACTCAGTGATGTCGTGGGTCATTTGGTCGTAGTTCCAGGTGCGGAGGAAGCCGGGATCGCTGGTGTCGCCCGCCCGCTGACCAATGGAGGAGCGATGATCGCCATCGGCGCACAACAAGTTGCAGCCGACGGATTGGGTCAGGCGAATGTCGCGGGCAAAGGTGCCGTCACTAGCGGCGACCATGACCTCTTGCCAATCGCGAAAGTACCCCGATCGCCGGGCTTGCACGTGGCTACCTTGCTTTGCTAAAGCAGTATTGGCAGCTAAGAGCACGTCACCCATTTCCTGCATGGAGCTACAAGCCACGAGCCAGCTATCCTTGTCCTTCGTGGTGGCGTAGTCGCGCAGCAGTTCCAGATTAGTTTCAGGAATGGACGCGGCTGGCCCCGGCAGCCGTAGACCCAGGATGGAGAGGGCTTTTTCCATGGCCGCCCGCAGACCATGGAAGGTGAGGTCATTGGTGCTAACGTAACAGTCGCCCTTGCCTTTAAAAACTCGCACCCCCGCCCCGGTGACCAAGCGCGGCGAAATGCCGGTAATGGCGTCGTCTTCGGCCATGCAGCTGATGTACTGATTGCGCTCTAGGAAAAACTCGATGAAATCGGCTCCAGCGGCCCGACCTAATCCCAACAGCATGGACAGGGGATCGCGCCAGGAGGCGTCGAAGCGATCGCGGGTCGCATCAAAGGTTAAGTTGGGGATCTCTTGGGTGCGGAGAAATGTTGCGGGAATCGTGGCGACGGTCATAGATGCCGTGTCCTTCCGTTTGGGTATGCATTCACAATCGTCATTAAGTCTAGCAAAGGCGCTTGGTAAAGGGCGGGTTTTCTTGGGGAATGGGGAGCAGGGGAGCAGGGATGCGGCGCATGATTGCACTTAGGGATCTGCAACTAAATAAAGTACCCGTTCAATCCGGTTGCGACTTCGCTCAACCTACCAGTATCGAGAGTTGAGCGGAGTCGAAA
>NZ_JACSWC010000161.1 GCF_016888165.1 Halomicronema sp. CCY15110
GGCGCGATTGACTTCGATGCGCTGCGCGAGGAGAACTTAGATAAAGGTGCCGTCTACGAAGTCGTCGCCATTGACTTCGATGCTCTCCGGGAAGAGGACTTGGAGAAAAGCGTGATTGATTTCGATGAGTTGCGTCAGGAAAACCTGGAGAAAGGTGCCGTAGCGTAATGGCTCGCCCCCTCAAGCCCGAGATGGTGCGCTATCTCCACCGGTTCGATGAACTGTGTGCGGCAGGTCGAGACGCGACTTACCGCACCCCCAAACTCAGATCGTCGATGCCTTGGCCACCCGCCACTCACCCCCGGTCCGCACCGGCTCCCTAACATCCACAACTTCCAGCCCCCTTAACGACAGGTCATCAAGGGGGCTTTATTTCCGCTTGGTGTGTGAACTCTGGCGCGGCCATCATCTTCAACACACCCTGAAATGCTGGTCAGCAATAGTTAGCGTTTTTCCTGGCTGTGAGTCATAGAAGAGCACGCCCAAAACCAGATAAAATCATACTTCCAGTGGATAAATATCGAGATTTCCAGAAAAATCCGATCCAAGAATAATCAGACTTCAAATAATAACGTGATTTAAAACGACAACAGCACCCAGAGCGGTTCCTTTGAGTGATCTCCCTTCATTCATTGAGTCTATATGGAGCGGCCTCGATCATCGTCTCGGTGACTTCATGCCCCGTTCTACCAACGACCTGGCTCCCTGCGACTAAACAGAGGAAATATCAAAAACCTGATTGGATGCTGTTGCCTGTGATGACGCATCAGACGTTAAATCGATATCAAACCTCCTATTTAACGTGGACTGAACGGTCATTTGAAATCGAAGCGTATCGCTTCTTGTTATTAGAGTAACCCCCTGGGGATCAAATCTTTCAGACTGCAACCAAAGTTCATTTTCGAGAGTGCAGTTACTATCAGCGAGGGCAGTTTTTCGGTAAACTCACGCAGGGTTTGCGCCTTGAACCGACTGATTCCCCAGAGTGTCCTCACATGCACCGATCGCCCCATCGCGATCGCCCATCCGGGCGTCGTATCCCGACCGCTGGCCATGCAACATTGCCGAAAACGATGGTGAGCGATCGCGGGCTCAACCCCCTCAAACCCTAGCCGTAAGAGAGGCGCAAATAAATCAGGCCCCAGTGAATTTGGGACAACCGGGATATTCCACTTCGGTAAATGCTCAGAGCTTTGTCACTGCTGTTCGTAAGCTTCTAGCTCCTCTTTAGGCACCCTTACCTGTTTCTGGTAGACACCGTCCACTAATTCGACTATTGATTCGCGATCTCAAGTTTGGGGAGGTACCCATCCCGGCTTAATGCATCCCCAAATTGAGCAACGCCAGAAATCTAACCGGGGACTGCAGGAAATCTAACAGCGATAACCTGTTTCACTTCGGATACTGAATACCGCGATTTTTTGGTTCGCCCCAGCGATGACACGTTGATCGCGGGCGGCGATCTCCCAAGTGCCAGAGTCACAGGATTGAGGTTGCCAGGGCTAGGGCGCGATCGCGCTGGTTGCTGGGGCGTCTGCGGCACTCGTCGTCGGTTCGATCGCCTCCATGATCTGCAACAGTTCGCGCTCAAAGGTGACTTGGGCGCGATTGGTGCGGCCCCCCACAAAAAACTTGTCATCCGCCTCTAGCGCCCAAACTTGCGAATGGGAAATGTAGCTCATCAACACGCCCACCATCAGCAGGCCAAACCCTAGGTAAACCCAGGGAATACCCGGATCAGCCTTGATTTGCAGACCCGTGCTGCCGATGATATCGACGATCGAGAGTTGAATGCCGTTCACTTCGGTGGCCATGCCCTTGCGCACGGTGGCCACGAGCTGACCAGCCGTGTCATAAACCAGCAGCGTGCCCTGCAAATCCGTCGCTAGCAGCGACACACTCTCGCTCATGTCGGGCTTCGTCGGCACCAACGTGCCCCAAATTCGCGATTTGCCCTCCGTCGGTAACTGCCCCATGGGAATCTCCAACACCGGACTGTTGTTGAGTTTCACCTGAACCGCCGCAATGCCCCAGTCCGCCTGATAGAGCGTGACCCCTTTGTAGCGCAGCGGTTCGTTCACATGGATGGTCTTTTGCGCGAGTTCTTCCCCGTCCTCATTAATCACCGAGAGGTCAGAGTAAAACTGGTCAATCACGCCCTCCGGGGTATAGTCAATCCAAAAGTCGTTAACCCGTACGGCCCAGTCTTTAGGCACTTGGGCCTCGGCCCACGGCCCCGCGTCAAAAATATTGCGAATTTGAAAGACCTGGCCACTGGGCACAATCTCTTGGGCAAAGAAGCCCGTCATCGACCCGTAAATCGCGCCCGCGAGAATAATCAACATGCTGGCATGGACGACGATGGGGCCGATGCGACCCGCTACCCCTTTCTGGGCATAGAGGGTGCGATCGCGGGTAAAGACCTTGTACCCCCGTTTTTCTAGCAGGGGTGAAATGGCTTCCAGGTTGCCCTGCGTCAATTCGCCACTCAGCGCCAGTTTATTGAATTGGCGCGGTTGACTGTAAAAGTTCCATGGGCGCGAAAACCAGCGCAGCGCCGTGATCTGCCGGGTAAAGGTGCAGGCGGTCAAGCTGGCCCCAAACACAATCAAAATCGCCAGATACCACCAGGTGCGGTACACGTGGTCAAGGCCCGACACCAGGATGACCCGCCAGTCGAGGAACCCAAACAGCGCTGGATCAGAGGGATAGTTGGTTTGGTAAAACGCTAGCGATTCACCTTGTTCGATCACAGTGCCCGTAATGCTGGTCACCGCAATCACCAGGAGGAGGGCGATCGCCAGGCGTAAATCCGCCAGCAGTGGCAGCAGCTCGCGCTTAAAGTAGCGCTGTAGCCAACGGTTCACGGTGGTCATCGGATTGGAAGAAAAAGCCATGCAGGGGGATTAGCTGAGATGGATAGGGGGCAGAGCGAGGGGAAAGTTACACCAGTTGATTGGGGGCAAAGCGAATCAGCAGGGAAAAGACCCCAAAGCCCACCAGCAAGATGCCGCTAGCGGGCGTGATCCAGCCCGACCAACGACGCAGCGCCAGGAGCTTTTTGATCGTGGCGGTAAAGGTGCCAGCAATCACCAGCGGCGACACGTAGCCCACGGTGTAGGCCAGCAGCAGCGCCGCCCCCAGAACCGGATCCCCGGTCGTGGAAATCCACGCCAGCAGGGTCGCCAGCACGGGGGTACTGCAAGGGGATGCCACCAGGCCAAAGGTCAAGCCCAGCAGGTAACTCTTCACCGCCAGGGGGAAACCCTGATTCATCACGTCCACATTGCCCAAGCTGGGCATGGGGAGGGGTAGCGCTTCCAGCAAATTCAGCCCCATGAGAATGGCGAGGACGCTGACGATGATGGGCAGCCCGACGCCTACCTGGCCGTACACTCGCCCCACCGCGCCCGCCACGAGGCCCAGCGCCGCGAGGGTCGTCGCCAAACCGAGGGCAAACCAGGAGGCTTGGGCGATCGCTTGCCCGCGATTTTCGGCTTCGTAGCCGCCCATGTAGCCCACCATGATCGGCAGCATCGAGAGGGTGCATGGGGTCAGACTGGTGAGCAGTCCGGCTAGCCACACCACCCCAATGCTGACCAGGGAAATGCTGGTGAGTTGATCAGCCACCAGGGAGTTGGCGTACTGGCTGACTTCGTAGAGCGAGGTTTGAAGCGTTTCTAACATAGAGATGGGTGAAGGTTGGGGCGGGCGTGAATCTGGTCGCTTCGCAGGCGCATGGCCCAGCAGTTCCACCCTCCATTCTATCGAGCGCGGGAAACGGATGGGCGTCGAGTTTGACGGTGGCATTGCCGGATTGCAGGCAGCTGGTCAGGGGACGGGTCCCTGCTGGCTCGACCGAAACTATCAGGACTCATCCGAGGGAAAGGATTGAAAGGGGACGGGTCCCTACTGGAACAACCGAGACTGTCAGGACTCATCCAAGGGACCCGTCCCCTAGGCACAGAGGGCACCGTCCCTTTGCCACCAGAGGGTTGGGCGTCTGCCACTTGACTGTGGTGATGGCGGGCCGCATCCAGCGTTACTGACAGAGGGCGTAACTCGCGAGTTCGATGAGTTGTTTTCGGAGGGTTTCCAGACCAATGCGGTCTTGGGCGGAGACAAATATCGCATTGGGAAATTCTTCTTTGGCGATCGCTAAGGCGTCACTGTCCACTTGATCCAGCTTGTTAAACGCCAGCAGAATCGGGCCAGGAGTCACGGGCATGTCCCCCAAAATGCGCATGACGGAACGAATTTGGCTCTGCCAGGCCGGATGGGACAAATCCACCACATGCAGCAGGGCGTCGGCTTCGGTCACTTCTTCCAACGTGGCGCGAAAGGCATCCACCAGGGACTCGGGCAAGTCGCGGATGAAACCCACGGTGTCTGTCAGTACCAGTTGGGTTTGCTCCTGAGTGTCACTGTCGAGCACGCTGAGCCGTCGGGTGGTGGGGTCGAGGGTGGCAAAGAGTTGGTCAGCGGCGTAAATCTCGGAATGGGTGAGGGCATTGAGCAGGGTCGATTTACCGGCGTTGGTGTAGCCCACCACGGCAATGGAGGGGATATCGCTGCGCTGCCGCCGCTGGCGGAGGCGATCGCGGTGGGCTTGCAGTTGATTCACCTCGCGCTGGAGTCGCGAAATGCGTCGCTGAATCGCCCGTCGTTCCGTCTCCAATTTGGTTTCACCAGGCCCCCGGGTGCCGATGCCGCCGCCCAGTCGCGACATGGTCTGACCGCGTCCGGTCAGGCGGGGCAACTGATATTCCAGTTGAGCGAGTTCGACCTGCAACTTACCTGCCCCAGTGCGCGCCCGCTGGGCAAAAATATCCAAAATGACTTCGGTGCGATCAACGACGCGGACGCCCATTTGGGCTTCCAGATTGCGGACTTGCGCCGGGGACAAATCGCGATCGAACACCACCAGGGTCGCGCCCAGGGTTTGGGCTTCCAAGGCGATCTCCTGCACTTTGCCCGCCCCGAGTACGGTTTGGGGATGGGGGCGATCGCGCCGCTGGTGCAGCATGGCCAAAACTTCGCCCCCCGCCGTTTCAACCAGGCGCTGCACTTCCATCAAGCCATAGCGAAACTGCACTTTGCTGACATTGCCCGTGATCAGGCCGACGACGATGACGCGATCGTGATCCGCGTCGACCTGTTGCGCCACAAACACGCGGCGAAATTCTTCTTCCAGGGCGTCGGTTAGCGAGACAAAATCCTGTTGGGCGATGGTATCCAATGACATGGGATCAGACACCGTCCACCGCGCCTCGGGGTGGGGTACCAAATGCGCCAGGTACACCTCGTTGACGTAGCCCGTAGCGCCGCCGCCGCGACGTTCAAAGCCATCGCCCGATAAGGTCACCGCCACGAGCGAATCCAGCCGCTGCATCGCCATGGCGGTGAGATCGCTGGTGCTTGGCGGTTCGTGCTTGAGCCGGGTGGCAATGCAGCGAATACCACAGAGGCGCTCGGCCCCATAGCGCGGCAGTTCTACCGGGGGGATGCGGGTTTGCTGCGGGGTGCCAACCCCGACCCGAATCACTTGCCCCCGACGATTGAGGTAAACACACAGGGGTTGCCCCAGGTCGGTACTAATGGCCGCCAATCGCTGCGCGAACTCCGGAGTCGTGAAGCGATCGCCCGGTAGCCGCTGGTGATACAGCCGTTGCAGTTGCTTAAGCTGGTTCGGTTTCAAACCGCGCAGGTTGCCGTGGATGGTCTCGATGGGGCCTTACCCTCCAGAAAAATCGGTTAGAAATTATCCTAGTCGATTTTTTCGCGAGGCGATGGCTGCCACCCCGGACGAGTCACGGAGCGATGCACCCGATCCCGACGCTGCCCCGAGTCGCGCCCTCGCTAAAGATAGATTTCTTTGGGGAAGGGTTTGAAATTTGAACGGTTTCAGACTATAAATCTGCTATCGCTGTGTGGCGATCGCTGAAACCCTCACTACGATGTACCAAAAAGTTACTTTTTGAGTTCAATAGCTGGAGGGTCACTATCCTATAAGACGTCATTCCGGGGAATAACCCTGTATTCATATGAGCACAGATATCAATTCTGAGACCAACGTTGCTGAGGTGCCCGACACCGCAGCGCATACCGAGACCCCAAACGACGGCGAGGTCAATCAGCAGTTGCAGCAAATCCTAGATAAGGTGTCTGGTTTGTTGGCCAACCTGCCCGATTACGTCACAGACTTTTTCAAAGAATATAAGCGCCCGCTAGTCACCGTTGGGCTCATTTTGGCGGCGTTTATCTCTGTCAAGCTGTTGCTGGCAATTTTGAGCGCGATCAACGAGGTGCCGTTGCTGGCTCCCACGTTTGAGCTGGTCGGTTTGGGCTACAGCAGTTGGTTTGTTTACCGCTTTTTGCTGAAGGATGTCAATCGCCAAGAACTCACGGAGAACTTCACTGCGCTCAAAGATCAGGTGTTGGGTAAAAACGGTTAGACCCTCGGCTGCCCGCCCCGGCTCAATGACGTGCTTTAGCGGCTCGGTGAGCCCTCATGAATGATCCACAGAGCGCTGAACCCGCAACTATGAAGCCCTGCCAGCCATCGTCATGGTCGGCAGGGCTTTTGTTGTGTGCGCGATCGCGCTTAAGCATGAGCATGGAATCAGTTGGGAGCTGTCCCCAGGCAGGCAAGATGCCTGCCCTAACAATTTGGCTGTGATTTGATCCTCATGCCTTAGGCGATCGCGGCTGTTTTCAACTGCGCGGCGGCGGCTTTCAGGGGGGGCAATAGTGACAGGGGCACCTGTTTGCCATTGAGGGAGACGCCGGTTTTATTTTTGTCGCTCGTGGGGCCGTGGTAATCGCTGCCGCCAGTCATGAGCAAATCGTAGCGATCGCACAATTCCTCTAACTTCCGCTCATCACTCGGGCTGTGGCTGGGATGATAGACCTCGACCCCCATTAACCCCGCAGCGACTAGCTCCGGTAGCACCGTGGCAACCGTGCCCCCGCGAAAGAGGTAGGGATGCGCCCACACCGGCACCGCCCCGCACTCTCGTAATAGGCGAATGCCAGCCGTCGCGGGAAACGGGTCATAGGACACGTAGGCGGGGCCGCCCTCGCCCAGCCACCGGGTGAACGCCTCTTGGGCATGGGTGACGTAGCCTGCCTGCACCAAGGCTTGGGCCACATGGGGGCGACCTGGAGCCAGATCCCCGGGCATGTCTGGCAAGATGATCGGGAAACCCAAAGCGGCCAATTTATCGGCCATGGCTTGGGTTCGTCGCCTGCGCCCCGCAATCCGATCTTGCAGTGGTGGCTCCAGCTTGGCGTGGTCGGGATAAAAGCCCAAAATGTGCAGCGATCGCTCCCGATGCACCGTGCTGAGCTCCACCCCCGGCACAATTTCTAGCTGATTGCCCGCCGCCGCGATCGCCCGCTCACAGCCCGCCAAAGTGTCGTGGTCGGTAATGGCCATCGCCTTGACTCCAGCGGCGATCGCTGCCTGCACCAGCGCCTCTGGGGTCAGGGTGCCGTCGGAGCAGGTGGTGTGACAATGCAGTTCCAGCATGATTAGGCCGCTCCCAGTTGACTAAACACCTCGTCCACAATGGCCTTGGCTTTCTGATCCAGCACCAGCCAATCCACATCATTCAGCTCGCGATCGATGATCGAATCATCTACCCGCACTGGCCCCTCAGAAACCGGATACGCCTGAAAACAGACGCAATAACAGAGATGCCAAACATCGACCACCCGCGTTTGCGCCGCTTTGGTGAGGTGCAGCTCATAGCCCGGAAACGGCTGGGGAAGTTGGGCCAGCTCGGCGCGCATGGCCTCTGCTGCCTCCGGGGTGGCTTGACTCAGTTGCGATTGCAGTTCCTTAAACCGTTGCAGGATCGCTGCCGACGTGCCTTCCGGCCAAATTTGCGTCTCTTGATAGGTACCGCGCCAATCGGAGTCCTCCAACTGCTTGCGGATATTGTCGATGATGCGAATGAGGGCTGGCTGCATGAGCTGATCGGCGAGGTGGCGCGCTTGGGGAGTCTCGAACTTCAGCATCGGGTTAAACAAACAAACTCTCTTTAGCTTATCGATAAAGCTGCCAGCCCGTGACCTTTACGCATTTGATTAAGCTTTGGGGACAGGGAAGCGGTCATCGAGTTGGGCACAGAGACTGGTCAGCAGCGGTAGTTGAGCTTTGAGCAAGTAGTGACGCGCCCGTTCAACGGTAAACCAGTCGGCGCGATCGACTTCGGGAAACGCTTGCAGTTTGCCCGACTTGGGGGGCCATTCCATCGTGAAGGTATTGCTGCGCACCTGGGTGGGATCGCAGTCGCCCGCGAAGGCCCAGGCTTTGACCCGTTTGCTGGACTGACGAATTTCTGGCAATTCTAAAAAGGGGGGGTGCGGCGTCAGCCCCGTCTCTTCCGTGAACTCACGACAGGCGGTGTAAAACAAATCTTCGTCCCCTTCCACCAGGCCTTTGGGAATGGTCCAAATGCCCGCGTCACGCTTTTTCCAAAAGGGGCCACCCGGATGTACCAGCAGCACTTCCAGGGCGGCCAGATGACGATACATTAATAGCCCAGCACTTTGTTTAACCATGGCAACTAACTTGGCAGCAACGTCGGGAAATTCATCATCCTGCCGGGGGGCGATCGCGCTTCGAGACACAATAGTTAGAGAGTGGCCCCTGGCTCCCCCTTGCCCTAGAGTCATCGCCACCGTTCAGTGCGGCACGCTCACGCCATGACCCACCTGCCCCAAAAAACGATCGCCAACCTGGCCTGGGCCTTCCCCGATGCGGTGTTTTACAAAGCCACTCAAGCGCCCTGGGTGGCTCTGACCATTGATGATGTGCCCATTCCAGGGGAATTAGCCCCCTGCTCGACCCGGTGGATCTTAGACGCGATCGCCGAACACAATCAGAGTCTATCGGATCCCACTGAGAACGTCTGTGCCACGTTTTTCATTATTGGCAACCATCTGAATCGGGACTATGACCTGCTGCCCGACATGGTGGCCCAGGGGCATGAGCTGGCCAATCATGGCTTAGTCGATACCTGGCCCGCGTTGCAGTCCCGTCTGGCCTTTGCAGCGCATTTTCACCACACTCACGATCGCTTAATTGAGCAAGTGCCCGACTCGCCCATCCGCTGGTATCGTCCCGGACGGGCGTTTTACACGCCCCACATGCATCAAGTCATTCGCCAGGCCCCCGGCTATGAGCCGTACTTTGCCCTCGCCTCCATGCTGCCGCTGGATACCATGACCGCCACTGCCGATCCCAAGTTCACCGCTGGCTATGTGGCGCAGCATGTGTTTCCCGGAGCCATTTTGCTACTGCACGGTGGCTCGGTAGAGCGGTCGAAAAATACAGCGCAAGCCCTGCGGTTAATTTTGCCCCGGTTGCGATCGCAGGGTTATCGGGTCACCACCCTCAGCGATCTTTGGTACGCCGTTGAGGAGTAACCTCAGCTGGCTAAAGCACATCTATAAAATTGAAAACTGATTGAAAACTGGCGTTTGCCATCAGCCTCGACACCGCTTCTCTCCTCTCCTTGACGGCTAATACCGACTCCGTTTCCAGAACCCCCGATTCCCTGAAAGGCGAACAACGTTGGCCCTGAGTCTGTCGAAGGGCTTCGATCAGCGTCACATGGCCGTTGTTCAGAACCTTCACTTCTGCGCTCATATACCATGCACCCTCAATCACTCCGGCCTAGTCGTAGCGGTACTGGCGCGCTAGCAGCAGTTGCGGACAGTTGCGGACAGTTGCAGACAGTTGCGGACAAATGGGGGCAAAGACCTGGGGCGTTGAGTGATGACAGTGACGGCCAGTATCATCTGACAGGTGTCGTGATGTGGGTTGCGGATGTCAGGTTTTCCCAAGGTCAAGCTGCTCGCAGTGGGCAAAGTCAAGAAGGGCTGGATTCGTGAAGGGCTGGAGGTGTATCGTCAGCGCTTGCCGGAATTGGACATCGTTGAGCTCAAGGACTCTCACCCCGCCAAAGAAAGCGATCAGATGCTCACCCAGGTGAAAGACCGCGATCGCCTAATTGCCCTGACGGAAGAAGGCCAATGCTACGACTCGGTCAAATTTGCGCAGCTCATCAGTCGGGCCGAGTCGGGGAGCTTAGTGTTTGCGATCGGCAGCGCCGAAGGGCTGAGCCCAGCGGTGAAACAGTCGGCTGAGGGCCTGCTGAGTCTGTCGCCCATGACGTTTCCCCATGAGATCGCGCGGCTGCTGCTGCTAGAGCAACTGTATCGCGCCAAAGCCATTCTGCAAGGCAGCAGCTATCACAAGTAATGTCCTCCAACTTAGCGTCGCCTAGCGTGGGCACCGACGATCGCAAAATTCAAGCGGCAAAGTTCACAGTTCAAACGTGACCCTCTGGCGACAAAGCGCTGCTGGCGTTGTCAGATGCCCGCACCGCTCAGCCGCTAGCAATATGACTGAACAATTCCTGGGCAACCGTGAACCGGCCAGGGGTTAGAGCGCGAAATTCTGGTTGCTTAACGGCCTGGCCTCGGCGATCGCTGAACCTTCATGCCAGTCGGGACAGGCGGCACCGGATTGCCAACCGTAGGGATGAATGGCGCAGATGAGGGGAAGGCGCTGGTCTTTTTGGGTGCCGTAGGCGTGACCGTGGTAATGGGCACACCCGACACAAGCCGCCGGACGAGACGCGGACATTTCGGCAAAGCCGATTTGCGATCGCAAGATTTGCCGTTTGCGCTGCCCTTGGTGCCAGCGCTGATACGCCCGTTGTCGACATCGATAATTGGCCCGAAAAAAGATATCTCCGAACTCAGCCATGGTTGATCCCCCATTTGCCGCCTCTCTTCAAGCTAGCCTCAGAATGGGGCCATGGCTGTCAAAACGCCTCAGTTCAGGCGCTAGCGATGGAAACAGCAAAGATTGGCAATATTTCGTAACACAATTAGCCTCAGCTCAGCTGTTCCCCCGCTTCTAGTCGATTGCCATTCGCAAAATCCCAGCCAGACTGAGCCTTTTTGCCGCTGGGTTTGACTGTCCGCAACAGTAGCCAGCCCGCCCCGGTTTGGATGATCGGCCCCCAGTTTTTGGCGATCGCCACCACGGTGCCCGGCTCGTTGTCGGTCGGTCGCGAGGGGAGGTGCGATCGCAATGCCTGCAAGTCTTCTGGTAACTGCTCCCAATAAGCATCGCCCAAAGGCACTGTGGCCTCAACTTTCATCTCTTTGTCGCGAAAGCGGGTGACGCAATTGGGATAAAAGCCGCGAATTTGGTTATGGAGGGCGATCGCGGGTCTTGCCCAGTCCAGTTGATAATCGGCTTTTTGGATCAGGGGGGCATTAGTCGCTGCCGCGTCATTTTGAGGCTGTGGTATCAGCGTCCCGGCCTCCAGTTGCTTCAGGGTGGCAGGCAGTAGCTCAGCACTCATGGCGGCCAGATCTTTCGCCAGGTCGAGGGCGTTGTCTAGCAGACCAATGGCCCGTTTGCCTTCCAACAAAATGGGGCCAGTGTCCATGCCCGCATCCATCTGCATCGTGTCAATGCCGGTTTCGGTTTCCCCGTGATAAAGACACCACTGAATCGGAGCGGCCCCACGATATTTGGGCAACAGTGAGCCGTGGGCATTCACACAGCCCAGGCGCGGCATGGTGAGAATTTGGGTGGACAAGATTTGGCCGTAAGCCACCACCACGAAGGCATCGGCATTGAGGGTCGCCAGTCGGTCCAGGGTTTCGGTATCTTTTTTAAGGCGTCGGGGCTGCCAGACGGGGATGTTGGCCGCGATCGCGACTTGTTTCACCGGAGACGGCATCACTTGCTTGCCTCGGCCCCGCCGCTTATCCGGTTGGGTCACCACAGCCACCACGTCAAAATCGGGATGGGCGATCAGCGCCTCTAAACTCGGGACAGCGAATTGGGGGGTGCCGAAAAAGACAATACGCATGGAGAGGAGTGGGTGGGTGAGGGAGTGGGTGGGTGGAGGGGTGTGAGGGTGGCAGAGTGGATGAGTATAAGGGATCTGCAACTAAATAAAGTACCCGTTCAATCCGGTTTCGACTTCGCTCAACCTACCAGTATCGAGAGTTGA
>NZ_JACSWC010000162.1 GCF_016888165.1 Halomicronema sp. CCY15110
GCGACGATCAGGATAACCGTGAGAATCAGCAGACGAATATTGGTGAAAAAAGGGCGAACCATGGGGGGGTGGAGGAGTGAGGGAGTGAAGGGGAAGAATCGCAGGGTGCATAACGTTAAGAACCGTAGGGTGCATTCGCGAAGCAATGCACCGTCTCCAACCAATGAGAAGGGATGCTGGCGGGGGCAGCTCCCAGGGTTCTGGTGCCGGGACTAGAACCTGGATAGATCGCCCAGGAGAACCCTGGGATCTAATCACTGAGCAATCTGACCTGCTGCCCCGGCACCAGCCGATGGACGCCGCTGGCGACGATGCGTTCACGCATCTCAGAATGAGAATCGCCCCCTTGCAGCGCCCCCTGCACCAGCACTCGGTCGCTCTCCTGGTGCAAAATTTCGACCGCCTTGGGCTGCACCTGGTAGGCCCCGGCCTCAGTCTCAGCAGGCACCACGCCGTAGACGCTCCACAGGCCGCGAATATCCTGAGTCAGCGCCTCAATGGGGAGCCAAAAGCCGCTGGTGGAGACCGTTTCGCTTAGCTCGACTCGGACGGTTTGGCCGGGGCTAACGCGGGTCAGGGCCTCCGGCTCTAGCTGCAACACCACCACCTGGGTGCGGGTATCGGGGTCGACCTCCGGCAGTACGGCTTTGACCGTGGCCGAGAAGTCCTCGGTGTCGGCATTCACCGTGACGGCTTCCCTAGGGCGCAGGCGGCTGGCGGCGCGGGCGGGCATCCCGATGCGAGCCTCGGGGGCAACGCTTTCCACCAAGCGCACCACCGTCTGCCCGGCCCCGACGACCACGCCCTCATCCACCTGCCGAAGGGCGACAATGCCGTCGAAGGGTGCCCGCAGGGTGCTCTGGTTGAGATCTACCTCGAGGCTGGCGAGGCTGGCGTCGAGCTGCTGCACCACGGCCTGCTGGGCCGCCACTTGCTCGGGGCGGGTGCCGTTGAGCAGTTCGTCCAGGCTGCTCTGGGCACTGTCCCGGCGGGCGACCAGGGCATCGGCCCCAAAGGCAAATTCGTCGAGCTGCTCCTTAGAAATCGCCCCCTGCTCGTAGAGAAATTCCCGCCGCTCTCGCTGCTGCTGTTGTAGGGCCAGTTGGTTGTCCACGTCGCGCACCTGGGCCTGGGCGGCCGCGATCGCCTCCTGTCTGGCCCCCCGCTGAAGCTCTAGCAGCTGGGCCTGGGCCTGGGCCAGCTGGGCTTCGATCTGGCGGCGCTGGGTGAGCAAGCTCTGGGTATCGAGCCGGGCTAGCGGTTGCCCCGAGGAAACGCGATCGCCCTCAGCCACCAGCACCTCAACCAGCTCGCCGCTGCGGGTAAAGCCCAGATCGCTGCTGCGCAGGGCGGCAATTTCCCCGGTGTAGGCGCGGGCCACCTCGTAGCTGCTGACGGCATCCACCGTCAGGGTTTCCACCGCCAGAACGTTCACCGCATCGGTTTCAGCGGCTTCTGTCTCCTGGGCCACCAGGCGACTTTGCGCCAGGGGGATGCCGACCGCCAGCAGCAGCCCGGCGGCCCCCAGGCCCACCCACCAGCGGCGATTTAAAGAGGGGCTAGGCCGATCTGGGGCGCTAGTGTGAACGCCAGAGAGATCTTTCTCCAGCAGGGTTTTCTCTGGCAGGGAGCTGTCAGACATGGGGGTGTCTCCAGGGAATGGGTTAAAGGTTGCGAGAATTAGGCGAAGAAGGTGGGTGGCGCGGCGCTAGTCGAGGGTGGGCACTGCCCGCCCTACGGGTTAAGAAATCACCTACATTTGCGGAATCTTCTGATTTTGGGCAGCAAAAACGACGGCTTTTTCGATGCGTTTGGTGCGGGTGGCCGGGGTCTTGGCCAGCTTGATCCAGCGCAGCACGTTGCGGCGATAGGAGGGGGCAGAATTCTCAAAGATTTCCCTGGCGGGCGGATGGGAGTCCAGCGCTGCCATAAAGTCTTCAGGCATGATCAGGGCATCGACATCGTCCATGAAATTCCACAGACCATGGCGCTTAGATTGGGCGATCGCCTCCAGCCCAGCTGGGTGCATCTTCCCAGCTTTGATCAGCTTTTCAGCTCTGTCCTTGTAGCTCTTGGCCCAGTGCTGCACCCGGCGCGGTGAGATCATCTGCATGGTGCGATCGCCGTCAAGCTGGCGGCGAATACCGTCAACCCAGCCAAAGCACAGCACCGCATCGAGAATGTCTTGCACCGAGACGTATTTTTCGCCCACGTGCTTTTTGTAGGTCACCAGCCAAATGCTGGCTGGCTGGGTATGGTTTTCCTCCAGCCACTGCCGCAACTGCTGGGCTGAGGTCACCTCTACCGGCTCAAAATTTTCGGTTTTGATCATGGCAAAACAATTCCTTGGCCACAAAATGCGGCCTGCTCAAATGCGACCAAACTCCAGCAAGGAGGCACAGCTTTTGGCGTAGTCGACAATGCAGTCCACAATGTCGCCATCGAGCCAGGCCCCGCGACCGAGATGCACCAGGGTGACGAAACTTTTGAGCTTGATATAGTCGGCGTAGTCGTGCTCGGCATAGGCGTCATAGCCGCGCGGCATTTTAGTCAGTTTGTCCTCGTCACTGAAGGACAATCCCGCTGTCTCCAAATCCTTGAGCACCTGGGCAAATTCGTCAGGCTCCTCAACAATTTTGTCGCGAATGGGGCCAAGGGCGGTGGGGCTGAGCTTGTAATACCCGCAGGCGATCAGGCCGCCCGACGGTTCAAGCTGCACATAGACCAAGCCTTCTTTTTCAGCCTTGGTGCCCGAAGGGGTAAGCACGCCGCTGACGTGGGTACTGTAGGGCGATTTGTCCTTAGAAAAGCGCACATCGCGGTTTTGGCGAAACATGGTTTTTGGCCCGCCCGCCAGGGGCACAGCCGTCCCCGCCAGGATGTCTGTGGCCTGTTCCAGCATCATGGCGAAGGGTTGGCGGACGCAGGTGTCAAACTCATCACGGTGATCGTCGTACCAGGCTTTTTCGTTGTTGGCCGCCAGCCCTTCGAGCAGGTCAAAGGTTTTGGGCGTGAAATGGAGATCCGTCATGGGTGTAAGCAGAGCATAAAGATAAGTTCAAACCAGCCATGTTGATGTTGTGATGGGGATAGTAATCTGACTTTTCCGAAGCCTGGTTCTCCCTCGAACTCAAGCTTTTAAAGGAAAACCAGCGATATGCCAGCGATATAAAAATCTGTATTAAAACTGCACTAATCAATATGTAACATGGTATTAATTACAAAACAAATATCAATTTTCAATTGAGCTATATATCTTTTGGTATCAATGAACCTGAAAACCCTGACGGCCTTCATTGCCCTGGCGGAAGAACTGCACTTTGGCCGCGCCGCCCAGCGCTGCGG